>NZ_JAGQAZ010000001.1:301513-603027 GCF_024345375.1 Cyanobium sp. WAJ14-Wanaka
TCGATACCCGCCCCGGCCAGGACCTACGGGTATTTGTGATCGGTGGCAGGGTGCTCGGCGCGATGCTGCGCCGAAGTACGGATGGCAGCTTCAAGGCGAACATCAGCCGTGGTGGTGATGGTGAGGCCTTTGCCATCACCCCCGCAATTGAACAGCTGGCCTTGGCCAGTGCCGCCGCCGTGCAGCTTGATATTGCCGGAGTGGATCTACTTTTTGATGGTGATGGCTATAGCGTTTGCGAAGTAAACAGTGCCCCAGGCTTCTGCGGCTTTGAGGCAGCGACCGGCCTCAATGTTGCCCGCGCCATGCTCGAGCATTGCCAAGCACGGCAGCAAAAGCAGGGCGAAAGCTACGTACCAAGGGCCCCACGGGAGTTGGTTCAAAGCCAGTGAGATTTGATCGCCAGTTGATGGATCAACTGGCGCGCGGCTTGGCGCTGGTCCTGGGTGGAGGCATCAGCGCCCTCTCCCTCCACGAAATAGCGGGCTAAAACATTGGTGTCGAGCCCGATCACGGTTGCGGCAGGCTGGCGACATCAAAATCGACCGGTAAGGGTGGGCACCGACTCTTGAGTAGGCCGAAATGGTCTGAGGCCGAGCTGCTGGCGCAGGCTCTTGGGGATGGTGACCTGTCCCTTGCTGGTCATTGAGCAGGAAGCTGAGGTGTCCACGCCCGGTTTCAGCAACGTCGTATCTGGTAATACTGCCAATCCATTTGGGTGCCTGCTGCTCTTTCGCACGAAAAATGGAATGAATTGCCCCTGCGGCGCCAATTCCGGCCTCGGCGCATGGGGAGCTGGAGCCCGCCCTACGCGATTACATCCTGTTGATCACGCCCTGTCGCTTAAGAAAAGGGCGAACTGGCTGTAGCCAACCTATCGATTGATGCGGATGGGAATCTGTTCTTTATTGAGGTGAAGGGCCGGGTGGATGGGGCAGGGAGGCCACCCCATTGACTTTCGCTGTCATGCTGATCCTAGAGTCCTACTTCTGGAGGCAAGAAGCATGAAAGTGACCGTGGAGCTTTCTGACCAGGAGATGACTGAAGTCCTGGAGCTGACCGGCGAGCGCAAAAAAGGGCCTGCCATCCGGCGGTTGATGGAGGAAGCACTGCAGCTGCGCCGCCGGGCGCAGATCGCCCAGAAGTTTCTCAGCGGAGAGTGGGGCGTGGAGCTGGAGACCTACGAGGCAGACCAGGAACGCGAGCGCCTGCGGGCCCAGGAGATCGCCCCATGACCCTTCTGCTCGACACCAGTCTCTGGATCGACTTCACCCGGGCTCGCAGCCCGGCGGCCATCAAGCAGTACATCGCGCCCTATGTGCTCGATCCCGCGGCCCATCTGGCAGAACCGGTTCGCTTCGAGGTGCTCCGTGCCGCAAGGCCCGAGGAGGCCCTAGTGCTCGAAGCCCAGTTCATCACCCTGCCCTTGCTTCCCACGCCAGCGGATCTCTGGCAGCAGGCGATTGACCTGGGCCAAGCCTGTCGCCGGATCGGCCGCACTGTGCTGAGCCTCGATCTGCTAGTTGCCGCCGTGGCCCTGCACCACAACGCCGAGCTGGTGAGCTTCGACGCCGACTTCGACGCCATCGCTTCGGTGAGTGCCCTGCGTCTCAACCGCCTAACTCGCCCTCTCTGACATTGGAACCCAAACTCCAGCTGCCGTCGCTTATTGGGTGTGGGCGTCAGCGAGTGGTCTGTATTGCTTTTGTACAGACCGTACGGAATTTTGAGTGCAGCTTTTTATGGCATGACACTCCTTGGAAGTGCATCTGACGTGGACCCCAGAAACTGAGCCAGCCCTTATGAGAGCTTCCCTGCCCGCCAGCATTGGCCAGCAGATCTGCAGCTGACGGTTTTGACGGTTTGACTTAGGATCAGCCCATGAGCGCGATCAGCCCAACCCTTCTCGTCGACCTGACCGCTGCCCTGCGCGAAGCGGGCCGCAGCGATCTGGTGGAACGCTTGATGGCCAGCACCCAGCCAGCCGTGCTCACCAGTACTGAAGCGGCAAGCCTGCTTGGCGTTGCTTCCGCCAATACCGTGAAGAACTGGCTGGAGGGCGGGCATTTCCCAGGAGCATTCCAAACTCCAGGTGGCCACTGGCGTTTTCCGCGAGAAGAGGTCGAAGCCGTCATGATGCGGATGGAAGATCTTCGGGGCCGCAATCGACAGGTAGACCTCATGCCTGTTGGAGGGGATGAAGAGAGCATTCATCCACCTCTGCCCTGAGGTTTCAGGTCAAGATCTTGCGCATAGTCAGGATTGGATCGCCATCATCCTGCGGGGATGGCCCACCAGGATCCTCGTTGGTTGAACGTACCCATAGGCTGAGGCCAACACAGCTCTGCTTGGCCCTTGCGATGACCTCAAGGACAGTCATGATGGACGCTGAGTAAGTCTGCCCAGGCGCTAGTGGGTTCTGGATGCGCTGAAACGACTGATCGACACCGATCATGTAGATCACCAGATACCTGGCTTTAGTGTCACTTGCGTCGTCAGGATGGGGCCGCTTGCCGAAGTCAAAGGCGCAGTAACCCACAACTGGACCACCTTCTGCCACGCAGAAAACATAGGTGGGTGGTGAGGATCGACCCTTATCGGCCTTGAACCATTTGCGACTGCGAAAGTAGTTGTCGGCAGTTTCGTAGCCACATGAGAACTGATCAAGAAAAGGATCATCTGGCAGCGCGAACTCGAAAAATATCTCTCCCGCCATTTGGACTTGTCATCCGCTCGCCACAGTATAGCGGCGACAATTGTGGCGAGTTCTTTGATGACTAGATAGACCATTATTTGTGTTGTGCTGTACCTTTGCACCTTCAGCTAAGTTCCGTCTAAGTCTTGCTGAGTTGCGACTTGAACCGACCACTGGGCTTGCAGCTCTTCAGAAAAGAGCTCCGGCTCATCGGGCATCTCGTGGCACCCCAGCACCCGCCTCTGAAGAAAATATCGCGCTGGCTGTAGCCAGCCTGATCCAATCAGCTCGCGGCGCTGACCTGACCCCCGGGCCAATTTCAGCGATTTAGCCGCTGCATCTGCCAGGTCACCAGGGTGCCCAGGGGGCTCCAGAGCAAGTAGGGAATTAGTAGCAGCACCGCCGGTATTGAGTGGGGCAACACCACCATCGCCAGCGCTACGCCCCACATCCAGCCGGCCAGGCCCACTGCCGTGCCATTGCCCAGCTTGCGGGTGGTGCAGATCAGCCAGGTGTAGCTCTGCACCAGTAGCAGCAGGCCCAGGTAGCCAGCCATTAGGCCCCAGCTCCAGCTGCCGTTCCAAGTCAGCAGGGCTGAGCTGTAAAAGCAGACGTAGATGCTGATCCAGATCAGCGGTATCAGGCCCTCAAAGGTGAGCCAGGCCGGCCGCCGTAAACGAATGAACCAGGCGAATTGTTCGCGGCTTGGATTGAGCAGGGCCCCCACCGCCACCATCACCAGCAAGATCAGCAGCGCAGCAACCATGGATCCTGTGTGGGGCCTCCCCAGCCTGGCCTGGCGCCAATCATTGCCGGGCATTCGCTGCAGCTGGGGCAAGAGCAATTCCCGTAGATCAAACCTGCTCTGAATTGGCCGCCTGGGCTTCAAGGGCGGTGGATTGGAGGTTTTCAAATACATCCGCCAGCACCCGGGTCACATTTGCTGGCAACTTGGCCTCAGGGGCAGCCTGGGAAGCAAGCAAAACCATCGTGCAAGCGTCCACTAGGGCTGAGGCCTCCTGGGAAGTCAGGTTGATCAGGTGCTCCCCGTGGAGGTGGGTTACGCGCAAGGACTTGCCTGCCACTGCCTAGGAATGTATCAAGCGATACATGGCGAGCCCTTTTGTCACCTGATCTCTTCGGTATTGGGCGAGCGCGGAACCCTAGGGAGCCCCTTTATTTGGCTCCTATGGATTGTCGCCGCCTGGTGGTTTGGATTGCTACGGGAATTTTGGGTTTCCAGGGGATCTCCCTGGCCGTGGGCCTGGTGCATTGCTGGAGTTTTGCCTCCTGGCATGTGCAGCGCCATGGACCAATGCAGCAGGCTCTCCAGCTTTGCGATCCCCTCCAACAACGCATCGATGATGCGGTCAGCCACGGCATTGGCCTGCTGGCTGTTTTGGCAGTGGGTGGGGTCGTTGGCGCCCTGACGCCCGGCCGCTCCGACCAGCCCTAGGAGAAGCGCCTGTTCACCTCATCCCAATTGACCAGATCCCACCAGGCGCTGATGTATTTCGGGCGCATGTTTTGGTAGTTGAGGTAGTAGGCGTGCTCCCACAGATCTAGGCCAAGCAGGGGTTTTCCCCTTTCGATGCCCGGTAGGTCCATCAGGGGGTTGTCCTGGTTGGCGGTGGTGGTGATGGCCAGGCCGCCATCGGGCTTGACGATCAGCCAGGCCCAGCCAGAACCAAATACGGAGCTGGCCTCCTTGTTGAATTGCTCCTGCATGGCTGGCAGCGAGCCAAAGGCTGAATCAATTGCCTTGCTCAAGGCCTTTGATGGCTTACTGGCCCTGGCTGCCGTGGTGGACGTGCTTGCAGGTGCCATTACCAGCCAAAATTGGGAGTGGTTGTAGTGGCCGCCGCCGTTGTTGCGCACCGCCGTATTGAAGCGACCAATCTGCCCCTGGAGCTCTTCAACTGAAAGTTGCTCCAGCTCGGGGTAGGTGGCGATCTGGGCATTGAGATTATTCACGTAGGCGCCGTGGTGCCTGTCGTGGTGAATCTCCATCGTTTTTTGATCAATTTGCGGCTCCAGCGCCTCGCCTTGATAGGGCAGTGGCGGCAGCACATACTCCGCCCAGGCTGCTTCAGGCGCACCCAGCAATAGGGGCGCCAGCACCATTGGCAGTAGCAGCAGCAGGCCAACGAAAAAGGCTGCGGCCTTGCGGCCAAGCCGGGTCGATTGATGGGCCATGGGGATGCCAGTGGCCACTGGGGCCAAATTTTCAGACAGGCTAATAAAGGCCAGGTGCCGCCGCTAATTCTTAAGGATGGCTTTATTTGCCAGTAGTTGCACATTCTGGAATCTTGTTTTCTATGGATATATATCTGATCCCTTTCCGTGGTTTCCGCCGATATACGCCAATCTTTTCCGGCTAAATACGCCGAACTTGAGAAAGACCTGGCCGGCTATGCAGTGATCTCGGTGATGGGATCCTCTGCCCTGCTCAGTCTTGCGGTGCTGCAATATCCCCGCATTGATCTCTGGGCTGAATCGCTTAGCAAGCTATGGCAATTGCCCATACCCGATCAGGGGCCCCTGCTGATTTGCTGCAGCGATGATCTTCCCGATGGTTCCCTGCTCGACCTGCTCTCCCAGTTGCAGCAGCGATTAGGGCCCCAAAACAGCAAGCGCCCCATCAAGGTGCTGGCCCTGCTCGATTCCCACACCGATGGCCCCACCCTGAAGGCCCTGCTAAGGGCCGGGGTGCATGGGCTTTGCTGCATTGATGCAGTCGGCGAGGGCCAGGCCTTACTTGCCCTGGCCACCATCCTGCGGGAAAGTGTCTTTATCGATGATCGCTTCAGTAGGCGCCTTGCCGAACCCAGCGGCCCCAGCCAGTGCCTCGGATCAGTCGGTGGTTTGAGTGATCGGGAGCGCACGGTGCTGCAATTGCTAAGCGCTGGCTATAGCAGTGCGGAGATGGCTGGCCGCCTGCGGATTCGCCCCGATACGGTGCGCCGCTACCTCAGTGACGCCTACCAGAAGATTGGCGTAAGGGATCGCTCCCAGGCGGTGGCCTGGTGCCTCAACCAGGGCTTAATGACGCGCCGTGAATTGCAGCAACTCTTTGGCTGAGAGGGTTTCGAGGTCAAGTAAGCGTTATTGATCGCGGGCCTTGGGCAGCCAGCGCGCCAAGGCGGGGCCATCGCCGAGGAAGGGCAGATGGTGCTCCACCCCATCCAGCACACCCCAAAAGACCATCCAGCCACTGATGGGGTGTGCCCGTTTGAATGATGGTGGGATTTGTAATCCCACATCTGTGGGGATGGTTGGCCACGGGGGTGGATTAGGCGCCAGTTGGCATCAGGAAATGGCTGGATAGATTTTTGGTTTTGCTTTTGTTTTGATGCGGTTTGTTTTAGAAGTTATTTTTGAATTCCTCCATGCCCAGGGCCCTTGGTGGCTGGCACATTGAGGGCAATCGCACTGGAGCAATGCCTAATTCCAAGCCGGGTTTGATGGGCGACCACCACCGGGCCTTTGCCATCAAACATCTCAATTTGGCTCGCCACCAGGCCCATCGTTTTGCGCGGCGCCATGACATCCCCTTTGAGGTTTTAATCGGCGTTGCCTATGAGGGGCTGTGTAAGGCAGCCCTGGGATTTGATGCCTCAAAGGGCTTCATGCCCTCTAGCTATGTGGTGCCAAAGGTGAAGGGTGAATTGCTCCACTATGTGCGCGATTTTGGCTACGGGCTGCGTATCAGTTGTGCCCTTAAGGAGCTCTGGATGCGGGGCCGCAGGCAGCTGCCGCTGGGCTATGGCGATGCCGAAATTGCCAGCCAGCTCAAGGTGAGCCTCGATCGCTGGCTGGAATGCCGATTGGCCTGCGAATTTGCCCCGATCCCCCTGGATCAGGCCTGGGCCTACTTGGAGTAGTTCTCCAGGGTGTTGAGGCCCCTGCGCAGCAGCTCCTGGGATTGCTCAAGCAGCCGTTGCTTATCGCTGCGGAAGCTGCAGCTGGTGGTGCGGTACTGCACGGTGCGGCTAAAGGGCACATACCAAACCGCCCCCACCTTGCAGAAATTGCGCCCGTTTTGGGCCGGTACCCCCACCAGGGCCTCGCCGCCAAGGCAGCGGTAGCCCCCCTGCCCCTCCTTCACGCAGGGGCCCAGGTTTTTGAAAAACACGTCCTTGCCCTGGAGCCGGTAGGTCTCGTTGGCAAAGCCAGCAAATGACACCGGGTTGTAGCTAAAGGGTGCCGCCAGGGCGGGCGAGCCCAATCCCGTCAGCACTGCCACGGCGGCCAGGCCCGTGGGGCCAGCCAAATCAGCAAGCAGGTGGTTGGCGATGCGGCGCAGCATGGAACACGGCTAGAGCTCAACCCATTTTGGCCTGGGGCGTTTTTTGCGGCTTAGCTAGCCACACTTGAAGCGCATAAGGCCCCTGCAGCGAATGCCCCTTTCATTTGCCGAACTCCAACAGCAGCTCCAACCTGCATGGGGGCAGGAGAACGGGGCCAAGGGCGCCGATGTGGACCTGCTGGTGGTGCCTTCGCTGAGCATGGATCCGGCCCAGATGGCCATGATCACTGGGGCGCACCACTACGAGGAGCGCCAGCTGTTCTCCCTGATTCGGCTCCGGGATCCAGGCGTGCGGGCTATCTATGTGACCAGCAAGTTGCTGCCGGAGCTGGTGGTGGATGCGGTGCTGGAGCTGCTGCCGGGGGTGCCCACCTCCCATGCCCGCCGGCGCTTACATCTCTTCGACACCGACGACGCCTCGCCCCGCTCCCTCACCGAAAAGCTGCTGGAGCGCCCGGCCCTACTGGCCCGGATCAAGGATCTGCTGCGCCCCGGCCGCAGTTTGATGACCTGCTTTGTGGTCAGTGAGCAGGAAAAACGGCTCTCCGAGCTGTTGCAAATTCCCCTGCTGGGCACCGACCCTGCCCTGGGTTACTGGGGCAGCAAGGCAGGTAGTCGGGAGCTATTTGCCGCCTGCGGTGTGCCCCATCCCGCCGGCAGTGGCCTGGTTTACAACCTCGATGACCTGGCGGAAGCCACCGCAACGCTCTGGGAAGACCACCCCGATTTAGGCCGCTGTGTGGTCAAGCTCAACGAGGGCTTCAGCGGGGAGGGCAATGCCCCCTTTGAACTGGCGCCGCTCCAGCTGGAGGGCCGCAGTGGCCGCGAGCGACGCCAGCTAATTCGCCAATCCCTGGAGCAGTTGCCTATGCCTGCCCCCTCCTGGCGGCTCCTGCTCGGCGATCGGGGTGCCTTGGTGGAGGCCTGGCTGGAGGGCGGCGATGGCCTGAGTTCACCCAGCGTGCAGGGCACGATCTATCCCGGCGGTGCCGTGGATGTGCTCTCCACCCATGAGCAGATCCTTGGTGGCCCCAGCGGCCAGACCTACCTGGGCTGCCAATTCCCCTGCGCCGACCCCTATCGCCTCGAGTTGATGCGCCACGGCCAGGCCGTCGGTGAAGCCCTAGCCCAGCGGGGTTGCCTGGAGCGCTATGCCGTGGATTTCATCGCCCGCCGTTTTGGTGATCGCTGGGATCTGCAGGCGATTGAGGTCAACCTGCGCCAGGGGGGCACCACCCACCCCTACATGGCCCTGCGGGCGATCACCACCGGTGAGCTGGATCCGGCCACTGGCCTGTTTATGGCCCCCACCGGCCAACCCCTGCACTACCAGGCCAGCGACAACCTGGCGGATCCGGCCCTTAGGGGTCTGTTGCCCGCCGATCTGATCGACATCGTGGCCGAGGCCGACCTCCACTACGACCCGGCCCGGCTGCGCGGCAGCGTGTTTCACCTGCTCGGTTGCCTCTCGGAATTCGGCAAGTTGGGCATGACCTGCGTTGGTGGCAGTGCCGCCGAGGCCCAGGCGGTCTATCGGGCCACGGAAAGCCAGCTGATCGGCCGCGCCCAGTTGATCGCTAGTGCCCCGTAAACAGCCCGGCCGTAGGCCGGCAAATCTCCTTAGGGAGCGCTAGAGCCACTGTTGGCAGTTGCCCTCTGGAACAGGCCATTGAGGTAGTGGCGAGCCACGGCCCGGTCCTTGCAGCCATGTTGGAAGAGAAAGCCCGCCAGAGCTGCCTGCATCAGCCGGTATTGGTCCCATTGGGGGTGGAGGCGCACAAACTCCTTCATCGCATCGAAGAGGTCTTCCGGGAATTGGTTTTCAACGCTGACGCTGCTGGGGGCGTGGTCGGGGATCTGCTGCATGCGCCCTATTTGCTCGCTTCTGGTTGGCTTAGATCCACCTTGGCCTGCCAGGCAAAATCCCGATCTCGGGCCTGTCTCTCGTGACGGCATCTGAGAAATCAGTGCCCGGAGCTGTTTTGGCTGCTTTGATCGCCGCTGGCTGGAACCACTGGCAGCCTGACTGCAGGCGTCAAGCGATTCGCCCGTTTCCCCACCCCCTCGTTAAAGCTTTTGCGGCCATTGGGCTTTCCGCTCCAGCGCCTGTGGAAAACCCCGGTTTGGCTTGGGGAAAAGTGCCGGCGCCGGTGGAAAAAATCGGCCCACAGCTTTGCTGATCGGTGCGCCCCATTCCCCCAGACCTTCGTATGTCCCGGGTTCCTGTTGGCCAGCTAGGCCAATGGGCTCAGCTGGCGGGTTGCCAATCGGCAGGGGGTTCGGGCTTATCGGTTTCCTTCAGCGACGGAAAGGTGCTGCGAATGAATTCGATAACCCCAGTGCGCACCTGGGCCCGGAAGGCTTCGGCCCCTTCCCCCTGGAGCACCAGATAGCTGCTGGGGTTTGCCGCCGTTTCTGGCCGGAGCGCCTTCCATTTGCTGTGGCCCTGGGCCTTGGCGGCCTCCAGCGGTGCATCGAAATCAAAACTGAGGCTGCGGCCCTGACTTTCCGCCCCAGCCACCCACTGCTCCCGCAGGCTGATCAACTCCTTTGCCTTGATCGTGTCGGGCAGGCCGAGCACCGGTTGGTAATAGGCAAGGGCGCGCAGCTCCTCTTCTAGGACGATTTGCCAGGCCCCAAGCTCGTCTTCGGCCAGGCCAAGCTCAGGGGTACTGGCTTTCATGGCATCGCAATAGCTCGATAACCACAGGTAGTGGGCCTTGTCCTGGATGGCCTTTTTGACCGAACCCTTGCCAGAAACCCTTTTGGGCAGCGCACCTTCAGCCTTTCGCAGAAACTGGCGGTCTTCCAGTTCGAGGTTGATCGCGCCCCAGCGCTGGCGGTATTCCCAGAGCTCTTCGTACTTGCGTACTTCCTCGGCGGTCCACCCCAGGGTCAGGAGTTCTGGTCCACGGCTTGATTCGTCTTTAGCCACCGATTGCTTAGCTGCACTGAAAGGCAGCGTAGTTGTCAGACCAGGGCTTGTTTGAGGGCCACCAGACCAAAGGCCAGAAATAGGCCACCACTGAGTCGGTAGAGCAGCTGTTCATCTACCCGTTGACCGATCCACTTCCCCGCGTTTACCGCCAGGGCCGTAACTAGGCCATGGCCAGCAAGGGATCCAGCCAGCAGCCCCGTAAAACTAAAGGCCGGTGCCGTGGCCAGGAAAATTGTGGCGAACTGGGTGCGATCACCTAGTTCGGCAATAAACACCAGCACGAAGGCTTCCCAGATCACCCCCCAGGCCGAATCAAAGTTTTTGCTGCTTTCGGCTTCATTCACGATGGCTTCTGCCTGTTCGGCCTCCTGGTTGGCCGCTTGGGCCCCCAGGCCCTGGGCTTCGAGCAGCAGCTTCAGGCCGAAACCGAGGAAGAGCGCCGCAGCCAGCCAGGGCACCACCGCCTCGGGCAGGATTCCCTTGAAGCCATAACCCAGACCCAGGGAAATCATGGTCACGGCGGCCAGGGCCGCAAAGGCCCCCACAAACACCCAACGGCGCGGGTGGCGGATCGCCAGGATCAAGGCCATAAAGAAGGTCTTGTCGCCCAATTCCGCCAGGCTGATCGCCGTGAGGCTGGAGCTAAATGCCGCCAGGCCAGAAGCTTCAGGCAGGGCCATGGTCAGGGGTTGGGGCCTTTCCAGCCTGCCAGGTGGGATGCGGCCCGTGATCGGGCAAAGGCCCGTGCCGCCGGTAGGGCGGGATCGAGTTGCCCCGAGCTGAAGGGCGGCAATGCCCTGCTGCGTAACCAGGCGCCCCAGCGGAATTCATGGAAGGGAATTAGGGGGGCTGGATCAATCAGCTTTTCCTTTTTGAGCTTCCAGACCAGGCTTCTGTAGGGGTCGTCCTGCAGGCCGCTTAGCTGCGGTGGCAGGGCCGCCGGATCAAGGGGGCCGAGGCCCCGGCCGTCGTAGAGGTACAGCCAGCCTCGGCTGTTGAGCTCGGCGAGCACCTGCTGGCGATCGGAGCAGTCCAGTTGCAGGGCCACATAGCCAAAGGCCGTGGCCTCTGGTTGGAGCTCGAATAGGGCCCTGAGGCGATGGTGGCGATCCACCATCCACACTTCCCCCTTCTTACTGCGCACCAGCGGTACGGGTTTGGTGCCCAGATAGGAACGCAGTTCCTGGCCGCTTTCGCTCGAGAAATCACTTTGGCGACTGCGCACCTCGGCCAGGCCAACGCAGAGCTGGGTGGGCTGGAGCTGGGCGATGGGAATTTCCAGCAGCTTCGCCTTGGGGCCGGGGGGCGGAAGCTGTTGGAAGGGGGGCAGGCGTAGGGCCATGAATTGGGCCGCTTTGCCCCATCCTCGCCCTAAACGAATCTGCCCCCCCTGGCGATAGGGTCAATGTCAGGTGTAATCGGCCATGACAGCCCCTGGGCCAGCAGTTCTTCGGGAGGGGCCCCATGGCCCGCTTGGGGTTTTGGTTTGCGGCCATGGCAGCCGCAACAAGTTGGCGGTGGCCGAATTTGCCCAGCTAGCCCAGCAGCTCCAGGCCCTTTTGCCCCAGGTGCCGGTGGAATACGGCTACCTGGAATTCGCCCGCCCGATCCTGCGCGATGGCCTGGAGGCCCTGAGGGCCCGGGGGGTGCGCCATGTGCTGGCGGTGCCGGCGATGCTGTTTGCGGCGGGCCATGCCAAAAACGACATCCCCTCCGTTCTCAATACCTACGCCGCCGAAACGGGTCTAAAGATCGACTACGGCAGGGAGTTGGGGGTGGACCTCAAGATGATCCAGGCGGCCGGTGCCCGCATTCGCGAGTGCCTTGACCGTGAAGGGAGTGATCGTGAAGAGAGTGATCACAAATCTCCGGCTTCAGATCTGAGCGACACCCTGTTGGTGGTGGTGGGCCGGGGCTCTTCCGATCCCGATGCCAATTCCAATGTCGCCAAGGTGACGCGGATGCTGGTGGAGGGCTTTGGTTTTGGCTGGGGCGAAACCGTCTATTCGGGCGTCACCTTTCCCCTGGTGGAACCCGGCCTGCGCCATGTGGTGAAGCTCGGCTATCGGCGGATTGTGGTGTTCCCCTACTTCCTCTTCTCAGGGGTGTTGGTGAGCAGGATTTTTCAGCACACCGACCTGGTGGCCGCCGATCACCCGCAGGTCAGCTTCCTGAAGGCCAGCTACCTGGCCGATCACCCCCTGGTGCTCGACACCTTTGTGGAGCGGGTGGAGGAGGTGGTTCGGGGTGACACGAACATGAATTGTTCGCTTTGCAAATACCGGGCCCAGGTGCTCGGCTTTGAAACCGAGGTGGGGGCCCCTCAGCAAAGCCACCACCACCATGTGGAAGGCCTCACCGATGGCTGTGACCTCTGTGAGCGCGAGTGCACGGGCGCCTGCCAGAGCGATGGGGCGCCGATCTCGGCTGGCCACGATCACCCGCACGACCACGACCATCCCCATGACCATGGGCATTCCCATGATCACGACCACCATCACCCCACCTATCCCCACGCGGACCATCCACTAGGCCCCCGCACCCTGCGCAAGGGGGCCTAGGTCCTCAAATCTTTAGACATCTGGTCGGTTTTGATTGGCTCAGATGTCTCTTCTCGGGCCGGGTTCCATGGGACTGGCCCCCATAACTCCTGCTTATCGTTTTGCGCTTTACCCATCTCGCCGGAAGTTTTCCCCAGCCCAGCCAGCTCTTTTCCACAGGCGAGCCATTTGGGGGCTCGGTTCTGGGGGTATTCGGGGGATTGCGAGCAGACCTTGGCAACTGTCCAAGTGACCCTTGACAGGGACCAGGGAATTGCACTCCAGCCCACCCTGTGTTTTCCGCTTCCCCAGCAAGTTGCCCCATATACGGCCTGTCTCGCCCGAGAAAGCGATGGGATTGCATCGCTTGCATCGCTTTGACTTCCGCTGCCTACCTATGGCCTACTGGGACCCAAAAGAGCCCAACGGCAATTCAGGATGACTTTGGAGAGGGGACTGTCAAATGCTTCGATCAGCCTGGAGGCTGAGGTGCCTGAGGTGCTCTACCAAGGCATGCGCGAGTACATCCGCAGCCATCCCGATTGGGATCAATACCGGCTGGTGACCTCTGCCCTCGCCAACTTCCTATTTCAGAACGGCTGCCAGGAACCAGGGGTCTCCCGCCAATACCTCAAGGGCTTATTCCAGGAGCCATAGCCAACTAGGCAAATAAAAAAGCGGGAGTGCCAACCCCCGCTTTGGTCTCCCTTGCCCGACCCTTTGGAAAGGTCGCCCCCCCATTGTGCGGAACCAGGCAAGGCCAAACGGTGACCATTGACACAAGATGGAGGCTTGATCAGCAGCTCAAGACTTCCCTGTGGGGAGCCCCTAGTGCTGTTGGTCGTTTTTGAGTCTTTGGGCCGCCGCTTCACAGGCCCTCCAGGTAATCGCCATTTCGGTGAGGGTGGGGCTCTGCCAGGCCGCAGTTGGCCAGCAGGCCCCATCCACCACCAGCAGGTTTTTGGCGCCCCAGCACTGGTTGAGCCCATTCACCACACCACCTTCTGCGCTCGCTGCCATGCGGGCACCCCCTAGCTCGTGGATGTAGTAACCCGGCGGTGGTGCCCCAGGGCTGACCGCCAGGCTGGTTTTGATCCAGGGTTCGAGCAGCGGCAATACAAACAATTCCTCGATCGGCCGGATGCTGCCCCCCGCCGCCTGCACCACTGCCTCCATGCGGCGGTGCATGTGCTCGAGCATCAGTTTTTCGTTTGGGCCCCACCGGCAACTGATGTGGGCGATCGGGATACCCCAACGGTCCCGCCGCTCGGGATGCAGCGTTACCCGGTTGTCGGCATCGGCGAGCACCTCTCCATGGCCAATTAGGAAACCCACCGCTTCCCCACGGCGGCGTTGCAGCAGGGCGGGCGGGTCAAAGCGCTGGATGGCGCTCCAGATGCCATAGCCCCGCAGAAAGCCACTGGTTTGCTCCCCAGCTTTTGCCCCGTCTAGATTGACGGTATTGGGAATGAAGCAGCTGCCCGCCCCCGACAATTCATGGGGCCGCTCCGGTGCCGCGATCCCCGGGATTGAGAAGAAGCGGCTGGTCGAGATGTGGTCGAGCAGGTGGCGGCCCAGGCTGCCCGAGGGGTCAATCAGCCCGCCCGACTGGACCCCTTCGCTGGAGTGCAGCAGGATCCGCAGGGTTTCGATGGTGGAGGCACAGAGCACCACCAGGGGGGCCTCGAGCTGTTGGCGCGCGCCGCTCTGGCCATCTATCACCACCACCCCCCTAGCCCTGCTCTGGCAGCTAGCCAGCAGCACATGGCTCACCACACTGTTGCTGCGCACCGTCGTGCGGCCAGTGGCCAGGGCCCTTGCCAGCGTTACGCCGGGGCTGCTGGAGCGGGGCCAGGGATTGGCCCTACTGGGCGCCTCCAGGTTGAAGCCGCGCGAGTGGATCAGGGGCAGGCCCAACTCGCCCTCGATGGCGGTTTTGAGGTGTTTTTCGCCGGGGGTGAAGGGCAGGGGGGCCTGAAATTGGCCATCGGGCAGCTGGGAGAGGCCATCGCAGTGGCCGTGCACCTGCAGTAGCCGCTCGAGTCGGTCGTAGTAGCTGGATAGATCGGCGCTGGCGATTGGCCAACTGGGGCCATGGCCATCCCGCTCGCCGGCCTTGAATTCGTGGTCGGAAAGCCGCAGGGTGATGCCACCCCAGGTCAGGCTCTTACCCCCCACCTGCCGGCCCCGGCTCCAGAGGTAGGGGGCATCTACGGGGGTTGAGTAGGGGTTCTCCCGTTCATCGACAAACAGATCGGGGTTGTGCTTCCAGAAACCAGGGTGATGGCATTGCCGGGCCTGTTTGCCGCTGCTGATGTTGCGCAACCTCCGCAGGCTGTTGAGCGGTTCGGAGCCAAAGGCCTGGGCCGCCGCCAGGGATGGTCCGGCCTCCAGCACCAACACCCGCAGCCCGGCCTCAGCCAGCACCATGGCCGCCACCCCGCCAGTGGCGCCTGAGCCCACCACGATTGCGTCGGCATGGGTGGCCGGTTTTGCCATAAAACAAAAACCCCGACAGGGATCTGCCGGGGTTTGGAAGAAGTGGTGGCGGGGGCGAGATTTGAACTCGCGACCTTCGGGTTATGAGCCCGACGAGCTACCAGACTGCTCTACCCCGCGTCGACAAGTTCAGCTTATCAGTCGAAGCGCAGCTCCCCGCGCACATCCAGGCGTAGGTGGGGCGCAGGTGCCAAATATTTGGCGCGCAGATCCTCCAGGGTCATGGGCGTAAGCCAGTCGAGCTGCTCCAGTAGGTGGAGCGCCACGGCATGTTTTGCCCGGGCCGAGCCGTCTTCAACCTTGATGGCCACCCCCATCCCCTCGCCAACCCGGCTGAGGCATTGGATTCCTTCGGCTCCCCCCTTGCTGAGCACCTGGCCGTGGCCGCTGCGCATCACTTTGGTGTCGAAGCGGCCCTCGCCAGCCACCAGTTCTGGGTGGGCAAGCATCGCCCTGCTCAGCCGCTCCAAATCGGCCTGGGCGCCAGCGCCCAGGTGGGCGTAGAGCAGGGCCATCTGGGCCAGTTGCAGCTGCAGGGTGGGGGCGCCGCAGTCGTCGCGGGCAGATACCAGTTCTTCGGGCGGTAGGCCCAGCATTTCTGCCACCCGTTTGAGGATTTCCTGCTGCAGGGGGTGATCTTTCTGCAAATAGCTTTCGCTGCTCCAGCCCATGCGCCGGCAGGTGGCCAAAAAGGCGGCGTGCTTGCCCGAGCAGTTGTGCTCTAGGGCGCTGCTGCCGCATTCGGGGATGGGGCACTGCAGTTGATCCGACTCCAGCTCCGCCCCCCAGAGCACCTTGAAGGCCTCCCGGGCATGCATGGCCGTGCCGGCGTGGGAGGCGCAGGCAATGGCCAGGCCCCGCTCACCGCATTTGCACTGGTCAGCTGCGCCACTGGCCACAAACACCGTGGCCTGAAATGGTTTCAACGCCGAGCGGACAAAACTGAGCTGTTGGGGATCGCCGGCCCTCATCAACACCCGGCCGCGGCCATCGCAGACCACCGCATGCACCCGGTGGCGGGATTCGGCAATGCCATTGCGCAGTAGCCGCACCTCGAGGGGCGGATTGCTATTGCGGCTAGTACCCCCGAAATTGGTCGCCAGGCTCATGTCAGACCACTTCTCCTAAAGAGCCTGACAGAGCCCGGCTCCCAGCCCCATCAGGGCGGCGCCCATGGCGGCGCTTTGGCGCAGGCGCTCCAGCACGGGTTTGACCTGGTGTTGGGCGACCAGTAGGTCCTGCTGGCGCCAGGCCAGGGGTTTCTCCCAGACCTGGCCGTCGTACCAGCCCGATTCTTCGTATTCCACGGCCTCAGACACCAGGCGTTTGTGCACGTAGCTCCAGCCCAGCCACTGGCGCGCCAGCAGCAGCATCGGCAGCAGAATCGCCGCCACCGCCCCGATCGCCACAAGCTTGATTGGCTCATGGCGCAGCACCCAACTGCCGCTTGTTACCAGGCAGGTAATCGGCAGCAGGATCAGCCAACTGGTGGCCAGGGCCCGCAGTAGGCCACTGAGGCCCCGCGATGGCCAGATAAAAAACCAGGAGGCCAGCAGCTGCTCATATTCCTGCAGGGGCCTTTGCTCGGGCGGGACCGGACAGTTGGGCTGTTCATGACCGACGGTGTTCACAGCGATCAGGGGGCCTCAGTGAGCTGGCTTGTGCCCACGTAGCTGGATTGTTCGCCGTGGCCCCAGAAGGCCTCCAGGTCGTAGTAGTTGCGCTCGCTGGGGGTGAGCACATGCACGATCACATCGCCGTAGTCGAGCAGCATCCACTTGCCCTCCTTCTGGCCCTCCCGGCGCAGGGGCAGGCGACCGGTGACCTCTTCTACCTGATCTTCCACGGAACGGGCGATGGCCCGCACCTGCACATCGGATAGGCCACTGCTGATCACAAACCAATCGGCCAGGGAAGACACCTCATCAACCCGGATCAGCCGGATATCAACAGCCTTGCGGTCATCGGAGGCTTCGGCGGCGAGCCGCGCCAGGGCTTCACTGTTTAGATCCTGCTTAGGGATCGTCTGACTATCCATAGACGTTCTCACTGCTCACTGATTGACGGGATCCCTGCTGCTGGGCCATTTCGGCCCGGGCCTTGCCGGCACTCTTGCGCAGTGCTTCGAGACGGTCTTCGAGGAAGGCCCGCTTTTTCTTCTTGCGGGTCTGTTCGACCAGCTCCTTCAGGGCGCCCCCAAGGCTTTTGTAGGCATTGGGAAGGGTGTAACCAAAGCGGGTAGCCAAATCAATCGCCCGTTCATCGGCGGCAAGGGCGTCCTTTAGGCGCTTCTCTGAATTGTTTTTGAGATAGAGGCGGTAGCCGGCAAAGCCCGAAAGACCAAGGGCCATCACCAGAAGCAGACCGTCCTGGACCCAGAGCTCACCAATGGCACCACCTAGGCCAATGGCCAGAGCTGCCATTTCCCAGCCATCCCTGGGCACGGCGTCGTTTTGCACCCGACCCACCTCATGCCAAAACAGCAGGTTGCGGTGGTCGAGGGCGAAGCCATCCCACTTTTCCAGATCGAGCTGGATCTCCACCTCATCCCGGCCGATCTCCTCAATGGTGATCAGGGGGGGATCCACGGAGGCCGCGGCTTCCACAAACACCCAGCTCTGCATTTCCGGAGGCAGTAGCCCCTTCAAACGCTGGAGTTCACTCATGGATTGGAGTCGCTCTTGGATACTTGATGCCGTAGGGGCAGGTTAGCGACTGAAGGCCCCATGAGAGGCTGGGCAGGCTTGGCCTCCGCCTTACCCCATGCCCCGCCGCACGGACCTGCGTCGCATCCTGCTGCTGGGTTCTGGACCGATCGTGATTGGTCAGGCCTGCGAATTCGACTATTCCGGCACCCAGGCCTGTAAAGCCCTGCGGGCCGAGGGATTTGAAGTGGTGTTGGTGAACTCCAACCCCGCCTCGATCATGACCGATCCGGACATGGCGGATCGGACCTACATCGAGCCGCTCACCCCCGAGGTGGTTACCAGGGTGATCGAAATCGAGAAGCCCGATGCCCTGCTGCCCACCATGGGCGGCCAGACGGCCCTCAATTTGGCGGTGGCCTTGGCCGAAAACGGCACCCTCGCTAAGCACGGCATTGAGTTGATTGGCGCCAACCTGGCCGCCATCCAAAAGGCTGAAGACCGGCTTCTGTTTAAGGAGGCCATGGCCCGCATTGGCGTGGAGGTGTGCCCCTCAGGCATTGCCAAAACCCAGGATGAAGCCGAGCTGGTGGGCGATCAAATTGGCAGCTATCCCCGCATCATTAGGCCCGCCTTCACCCTGGGGGGATCCGGCGGAGGCATTGCCTACAACTGGGAGGAATTTCGGGCGATCTGTAAGAGCGGCCTGGAGGCCAGCCCGGTTTCCCAAATCCTGATTGAACAGTCGTTGCTGGGCTGGAAGGAGTTTGAGCTGGAGGTGATGCGCGACTCCGCCGACAACGTGGTGATTGTCTGCAGCATCGAAAACCTCGACCCGATGGGCGTTCACACCGGTGACTCGATCACCGTGGCTCCCGCCCAAACCCTCACCGACCGGGAATACCAGCGCCTGCGCGACCAATCGATTGCGATCATCCGCGAGATCGGCGTGGATACGGGCGGCAGCAACATCCAATTCGCCATCAATCCAGCCAATGGCGACGTGGTGGTGATTGAGATGAATCCGCGGGTGTCGCGCAGTTCGGCATTGGCCTCAAAGGCCACCGGTTTTCCGATCGCCAAAATCGCCGCCCGTCTGGCCGTTGGCTACACCCTCGATGAAATCGTCAACGACATCACCGGCGCCACCCCGGCCTGTTTTGAGCCCACGATTGATTACGTAGTCACCAAAATCCCCCGCTTTGCCTTTGAGAAGTTCCGCGGCAGTCCGGCGTTGCTGACCACCTCAATGAAATCGGTGGGTGAGGCGATGGCGATTGGCCGTTGTTTTGAGGAGTCGTTTCAAAAGGCGATGCGCTCCCTGGAAACGGGCCATGCCGGCTGGGGCTGCGATCGAGCCGACCTGCCCATGGACCCCACCGACCTGGAGCGGGCCCTGCGGGCCGCCAGCCCCGATCGCATTTTTGCGGTGCGCAGCGCCATGCTCGCGGGCCGCAGTGACGCTGAAATCCACCAGCTCAGTGCGATTGATCCCTGGTTCCTGGCCAAATTGCGCCGGATTGTCGATGCCCAAGGGCGCCTGTTGAGCGGCCGCGGCCTGGCTGATCTCCAGGCGGCGGCGTTGCTGGAGCTCAAGCAGCTCGGTTTTTCCGATCGTCAGATCGGCTGGGCCACAGGCAGCGATGAGCTGGAGGTGCGCCGCCATCGCCAGGCCCTAGGGGTCAATGCGGTGTTCAAAACGGTGGATACCTGCGCCGCCGAATTTGCCTCCAGCACCCCGTATCACTACGCCACCTATGAGCGGCCCCTGGAGCGGCTGGGGGCCGATGGCAGCCTGCGCCAACTTCCCGCCGAAGACGAGGTGCAACCCGATGGTCGCCGCAAAGTGATGATCCTCGGAGGTGGCCCCAACCGCATCGGCCAGGGCATTGAATTCGACTACTGCTGCTGCCATGCCTCCTTTGCCCTGCAGGAGGCCGGTTTTGCCACGGTGATGGTCAACAGCAACCCGGAAACTGTTTCCACCGACTACGACAGCAGCGATCGCCTCTACTTCGAGCCCCTCACCCTTGAGGACGTGCTGAACATCATCGAGGCCGAAAAACCGGAGGGGGTGATCGTGCAGTTCGGGGGCCAAACTCCGCTCAAGCTCGCCATTCCGCTGCTGCGTTGGCTGGGAAGTGCGGAGGGCCTGGCCACCGGCACCCGCATTTGGGGCACATCCCCCGAATCGATCGACAGCGCTGAAGACCGGGAGCAATTTGAAGCGATCCTGCGCCGCCTGGATATTCGCCAGCCCCGCAACGGCCTGGCCCGCACCGAAGCGGAAGCCCGTGCGGTGGCGGAGCGGGTTGGTTACCCGGTGGTAGTGCGCCCCAGCTATGTGCTGGGGGGGCGCGCCATGGAGGTGGTCTACGGGGAAGAGGAGCTCAATCGCTACATGGTGGAGGCGGTGCAGGTGGAGCCCGACCATCCGGTTTTGATTGATCAATACCTCGAAAATGCCACCGAGGTGGATGTGGATGCCCTTTGCGATGGGGCCGGCCAGGTGGTGATTGGTGGCGTGATGGAGCACATCGAGCCAGCGGGCATCCACTCGGGAGATTCGGCCTGCTGCCTGCCCACGGTGAGTTTGAGCGCTGAGGCCCTGGCCACGATCCGCACCTGGAGCAAGGACCTGGCCCTAGCCCTTGATGTGCGTGGCCTGATCAACCTGCAATTTGCGGTGCAGGGCGACGCCCAGGGCAAGCCGATGGTTTTCATCATTGAGGCCAATCCGCGGGCATCGCGCACGGTGCCATTTGTGGCCAAGGCCACCGGTGTGGCCCTGGCCAAGGTGGCCAGCCAGGTGATGGCGGGTAAAACCCTTGCAGAGCTGGGCCTTAGCGCCGAACCGAGGCCGCCCCTGCAAACCGTCAAGGAGGCGGTGCTGCCCTTTAAGCGTTTCCCCGGCTCCGACACCCTGCTGGGTCCGGAGATGCGCAGCACCGGTGAGGTGATGGGGATTGCGGAGGGTTTTGGCCTGGCCTATGCCAAGGCGGAGCTGGCGGCAGGCGAAGCCCTGCCCACCGGTGGGATGGTGTTTCTCTCCACCCACGACCGTGACAAGGAAGCCCTAGTTCCCGTGGCTAGCCGGCTGGCGGAGCTTGGTTTTTCCCTCACCGCCACCAGTGGCACGGCGGCCGTGCTGGCCGCCAGTGGCCTCAATGTGGAGCCGGTTCTGAAGGTGCATGAGGGCCGCCCCAACATCGAGGACTCGATCCGCTCCGGCCTGATCCAGTTGATCATCAACACGCCAATTGGCCGCAAGGCCATTCACGACGACAAATATCTGCGCCGGGCCGCCCTGGACTACGCCGTGACCACGGTCACCACCCTGGCCGGGGCCCGGGCGGCGGTGGAGGCGATCGCCACCCTCCAGCAGCAGGAGCAGGTGGTGGTGCATGCCCTACAGGACATACACCCTCAGTAGGGATACTGAGTTGCTTCCGAATTGCAACGTGGTGATGCCATGCGCTTGGGGCCATGGATGATCACGTTGCTTAAGCGGCTGGAGCGGTGTGTCGGCTGAGGCGGGTTCACACCACCGTGAGCCTGCTCAGATCACCACTGAAACCAGTGATCTCAATGATTCCGTCGCTGCCGCCCTGGAATCCGGCCTGCCCATCATTTAGCGCCAGGAAGGTGCGGTTGTTGCTGCCAGCGCCGAGGCTGAAAGTCACTGCGTCGTTGGCGCTGAAGTTGCGGCCATTGAGCAAATTGCCCACTTCAGCCAAATCCAGGCTTGCCACCCGGCCCAACTGGCTCACCTTGACTACCGCAGACCAACCATCGATCACATCGGTGCCAATCACCAAATCGGTGATGCGGTCGAAACCACTCAGCAGGCTGTCGCCCATGCCGAAAGCAAAGGTGTCGCTGCCAGCACCCCCGGTCAGGATGTCGCCGCCACCGAGGCCCCGCAGCAGGTCGTTACCGCCGCCGCCATTGAGATTATTGGCCAAGTTTGAACCGGTGATGCTGTCGGCATTTTCCGAGCCCACAACATCCTGAAAGCCCTTCACCACAAGGCTGGCGCTGCCCACAAAGGGAAGATTGTTGATGGTGAGCGATTCTTTGGAGAGGTCCACCGTCATTGTTGCGGTAGTGCCTGTGCTGCCATCGATAACATTGCGGCGATTGGGGTTGGCCTGGATCACCTCCACGTCGAAGCTGGCGATGGTGTCTGTGCCAAGGCCCCCGGATTTGCTGATAACGCCACCGCGGCTGAGGGTGATGTCGGCATTGAGGCCGGAGTAGTCGAGGGTGTCGATGCCGGCACCGCCACTAATTGAGTCGCTGCCTGCTGTTGCTAGCAAGCGATCGTTTCCATCCCCACCTGAGGAGTTATTGGAGCTGTTATCGCCCACCAGCACGTCATTGCCGGCGCCGCCAAGCAGATTCAGCGGCAGGGGCCGGGGTGCGGGAGCGGGTGCTGGGCCTGGTGCTGGGCCTGGTGCTGGAGCTGGAGCAGGTGCTGGAGCTGCGCCGATAAGCGGAGCAACGATGGGAGGGCGTTCGGCCGAATTTGCTGGGGGCATGGGAAAGAGATTTCAAACTGCTTCGAACCAACTCTCCTGCATATATTTGTCTGAACTGTGACTAAGCCCTAGCAATTTGTGACTGGATCTGACTGGGGCCTGGTCATATTTGGCAATGACTCCCCCATCTCCAGGCACAGTTCAGGCGCATTGCTCCCGGACATTGGTGGATGAAATGAATCCCCATCCAATGGCAGTTTCCTTCTCTTCCCCAGGTTCTCTAGCACTTGGCCTTGTTCTGCTCACAGGTTTTGTTGGTACTCCGGGCCGTGCGCAAGAAACCACTAAAAATTTGAATACTGTTCCCGCAAGACTTGTGCCAGCAAAGGTGTTGCCGGAGCGAGCTCTATCCGAGCTGAAGGCCCTTGAACTTGAAAAATTGGCGAGCCTGCAGAAACTGAACCGTTTGGAAGAGGCTTGCATCAGTAGGGCCAGCAACCTGGAGGCACTCCACCAGTGCAGACGCGACGAGCACCAGGCCCACAGGGAACTGCGCAAGAATGTGGGTCAGAGGATGGCGGCGATCAGCCAGCGCTATGGGTTGCCATTGGCTAAGCCAAAACACGAATATGGTGGTTGCAAGGGCGAACCGCAGACTTGATCAAAGCCCATGGCTAAGCCCTTCAAGGTCTGGTTGGTAGACGACGATCCGGAGCTCAGGCAAATGCTGGGCTCCTATCTTTCTGACCATGGTTATGAAGTTCGCTGTTTTGAGACGGCTGAACTATTCCTAGTCCGTCTTGCGATTCAGCGGCCTGATCTGGTGGTGCTCGACGT
Organism: Cyanobium sp. WAJ14-Wanaka; assembly: GCF_024345375.1. Taxonomy (NCBI): domain Bacteria; kingdom Bacillati; phylum Cyanobacteriota; class Cyanophyceae; order Synechococcales; family Prochlorococcaceae; genus Cyanobium; species Cyanobium sp. WAJ14-Wanaka. The sequence continues at coordinate 324,458 of NZ_JAGQAZ010000001.1, forward strand.
GATGCTGCCCGGTCAGGATGGCCTCTCTTTGATGCGCCAGCTTCGGGGAGCCCAGGATGATCTGCCCGTTGTGATGTTGACCGCAAAGGGTGATCCGGTCGATCGCATTATTGGCCTTGAACAGGGGGCAGACGACTACCTGGCTAAACCATTTTTGCCCAGGGAACTAACGGCGCGGGTCGACTCGGTCCTGCGCCGCCATAGCCAGAGACCAGTGGGAGTGCCCTTGGAGGGGGAGGAGCCTGTGGTATTTGGTCAATGTGTGCTGAACCTCCATACCCGCACTCTGCAGAAAGGTGATTGTATTTTGGCTATTACTACTGGTGAATTTAGTCTGTTGATGGCTTTCGTTCAAAATGCCCATCGACCCTTGTCAAGACAAAGGTTGATTGATATTGCCAGGGGGCCTGCCAGCGAAACAGATCTGCGCAGTATGGATGTTCAGGTGTCCAGGCTAAGGAAGCTAATCGAGGCTGACCCACGTCGACCAAGATATATCCAGACGGTCTGGGGATTCGGCTATGTGTTTGTGCCTGAAGGAAAACCAGCGGCCTGTTGATGGCATTTCCTGTGCTTAACAAGGCATCGCTTTCTTTCCGCCTTGTTGGATTTTTTATGTTGTCTTGGTTGGGCAGTTTGTTGCTATTTCGCTCGGTTTTAGCTGCTAAAATTGAACAAAATCAGATTGGTCAGTCTGTAAATATTCTCGCACATAATATCAGCCTTAGTGAGCTTGCATTGGAGCGCTACCCGCCCGCTGCTGTTTCTAACCTTAATGGTTATCAGTTATTGGTGGACCAACTTCCCAGACAGGCTGGAAACAGTGATGGTGTATTGCTAAGGCAGCTATCAATTTTGAAGCCACTGCTGTGTGATCGGCTTGGCCATTGCCCGGAAATGGAGCCTGCCCTCAAGCCCGATAGGGGGATCTGGATTCACCTTGCTTCTCCTTTGGAGCCAGTGTGGCTTTTCTTTCCCCTGCCCTCCGCTCAATTTCTCAGCACCGATCCCCTGCTGCTTTCCCTTTCCCTTATCACCGGTAGCGTGATGGCTGGGGCAATGTTTTTATTCCTTGAGGTGCGTAGGCCATTGCGCCGATTGGAGCAGGCCATGGCCGAGGTGCGCAGCGGTGCCGACGGCTCACCCGCTCCAGCAACTGGAGCCCTGGAAGTAAGGCAGTTGAGCCTCCATTTCAATTCCATGCTGTCCCGTATCCAGGCCAGTGAGAGGGAGCGACAGACGATGCTGGCGGGTATAGCCCACGACTTGAATAGTCCGCTTACCCGCCTGAGGTTAAGGCTGCAGGGTGGTTCAGCACCAGGCGACTCGTTACTTTGCCTGGATTCCCATGCCCAGCTAAAGCTGGGAGCAGATTTAGATGCCCTTGGGCGTATTACCCAGCAATTCCTTTTGTTCGCGGGATCAGGTAGCCGGGAAGGATTTGTGGAGGTTCCACTGCACCAACTGCTAGAGGAGCTATCTGCCCACTACGACGGCCAGGATTTGCGGCTGGAACTTGACGAAATCCAAGCCTTAGTGCAGCCGATAGCCCTCATCCGTGCCATTGGCAACCTTATCGACAACGCCCTCGAATATGGCGAAGCTCCATTGCTATTGCGCCTTATTTTGCTGAATCCGTATGCCTATGCGATCGAAGTGATTGATCGCGGCCCAGGCATTCCAGATCAGGAACTTGATTTGGCCGTTGAACCTTTTCAGCGCCTAGATCGCGCACGCAGGGGGGAGGGTCACTGCGGGCTCGGTTTGGCCATCGCCAAGAGGATTGCCCTGGTCCATGGGGGCGACCTCCTATTGAATCCCATCTCGGCAGCAGAGGGGGGTGGTCTTTGCGCATGTTTTTGGGGTAGCTGCCAGCCCCTGGAGCGGGCTTAGCGATGGGCATTCGATTGCCAAATTGTTGCCGTCCGGCCCTGGCCGGATCATTGATATTGGCTTCCTTAATTGCACCTTTGCCAGGTCTCTGCCAGGACCAGAGGGCGTTCCAGGTTCTCAGGGAACTTGAACAACAAAAGTTGCTTGAGGCTCTTCAGCTGGTCCGTATCTCCTTTAGCTGTGTGGATGCGGCCCGCAACATCCACGCCCTACAGGAATGCCATCGGCAAGAGAGGGATCGGGAATGGGAGCAACGGGAGCGCTTTCGTCGGCAGATTGGGGCTGCCAGAGCCCGCTTTGGCCTGGGGAGGCCTAGGGAAGAACCTCCCCCCAGGCCTGGCTATGGCCCGCCCCCTGAGGGGCGAGAGGGCCGCCGGCCCCAGCCTTGGTGAATTCAGCGCTAGTTGTCGGCCAGGGCTCAGTAGGGTGGCTACTTGCTTTCTCGACCGGGATACTTCCGCCATGACCGTCGCCGGTAGCGATTGCACCGCAGCCTTCAAGGCCGCCTACTCAAACCGCTACACCTGGGAACCCGGTTTTGGTGGTTACCAGGGCCGTTGCGTCTGGGAGCAGGGCGACCAACGGGCGGAGGCCAGTTTCCAGGTGGGCGCCGATCTCAAGGCCCAGGTTGGCGGCATCGACGACGAAGAAATTAAAAAGGCCGTGGCCTCCCAGCTGTGGGAGGTGGCCATCCACCGGGTGCGTCGCTCCTTTGAGCAGACCCACGGCGAGAACACCTTCACGGCCGGCGACACCGACGCGGTCGGAACTGAGGTAATCGTGGGCGGCAAGAACAGCGGCGACCGCTACCGCATCAAGGGCGATGTGGTCACGATGGTGCACCGTCACATCCACGGCACCGTGGTGACTATCTTCACCGAGAGCACCACCGACACCGGCAGCGGCTACTTGAGCCACACCTACACCAGCCAGTACGCCGATCCCACCAGTGGTGAGCTCAAGGGCGGAAAGAGTCGCTTCACCGACACCTTTGTACCCCTCACCCCTAGTGGCCCCTGGGTGTTGGGTGGACGCGTGGTCGAAACCGAGGCCCATGGCGAAGTGCCGGCCGGCCGCCAGGAGTTTCATTTCGAGGACTTGGCGCCCCTGGCCTAGTTCAGGGGGCGGGCTGGCGTCACAATGCGCCAATGCTTTCCCTTTGGCTTGGCGCCTACGACCAGGGTTTGGCCTATGGGGGCCTGGCCCTGGGCACCTACCTGACCCTGCGGGTCCTCAATTTTCCCGACCTCACGGTTGATGGCTCCTTTGCCCTGGGTGGCGGGGCCGCGGCGATGTTGATCAGCCAGGGAATCTCCGTGCCCTGGGCCCTGGCGGCGGCGGTGGCCTGCGGCTGCCTAGCCGGCATGCTTACGGGCCTGATCCACACCCGCCTGGGGGTGAACGATCTTTTTGCCGGCATCCTCACCACCACCGGGCTGTATTCGATCACCCTGCGCCTGATGGGGCGCTCCAACATTCCCCTCACCGATACCCCAGCCGGGATCTTGAAGCTGCCGGATTTGATCCCCGGCCTCGATGACAACTGGGCAATTGCCCTCAGCCTGGTGGTGCTTGGCCTGGGGTTATTGCTAGCCCTGCTGCTTTCCACCGATTTCGGCCTGGCCCTGAGGGCATTGGGCAACAACGCCACCATGGCCCGGGCCAATGGCATCAACCAGGGACGCGGGCTCACCTTGGGCATTGCGGCTGCCAACGGTTTGGTGGCCCTATCCGGTGCCCTGGTGGCCATCTACCAGGGCTTTGCCGACGTGACCATGGGCATTGGTTCCCTGATCTTGGGCCTGGGCATGGTGATCATTGGTGAATCGGTTTTGCGGCCCCGTTCCTTTTCGATGGCCCTTGTGGCGGTGGTGTTGGGGGCGGTGTTGTTCCGGGCCCTGATTGCGATTGCCCTGCAGTTGGGCCTCGATCCGATCGACCTCAAGCTGACCACGGCCGCACTGCTGCTGTTTGCCCTGGCCTTTGGTCGCCTGCGCATTCCTGGCCTGGCGGACCAGGGCAGGGGCTCGTAATGGCAGCGGCTGGCCTGAGCATCAGGGAGCTCGATTGGGGCCACCCCCTGCCCGGTGGCGAGTGGCGCCAGCTGTTTAGGGATTTTTCGCTGGATTGCCCCCGGGGCCAATTTGTGGTGGTGATTGGCAGCAATGGTTCGGGTAAATCCACCCTGCTCAACCTGGTGGCCGGCACCCTTAAAGCCGCGGCCGGCAGCATTCGCCTGGGGGAGCGCCCCCTGGAGCGCCTGCCCGACCACGGCCGTGCCCGCTGGATTGGCCGGGTGATGCAAAACCCCCTCGACGGCACCTGCCCCACCTTGAGCATTGCTGAGAATTTGCGCCTGGCCGAAAGGCGTCACCGCCCAGCCCTAAGCCTGCAGGGGCTTTTAGGGCTCCATCCCAGCCCCGGCGATCGCCGTCGCTACAGAAGCCTGCTGGCTGGATTGGGCCTGCCCCTGGCCGACCGCCTCGATGAACCGGTGGGTCAACTCTCGGGCGGTCAGCGCCAGACCCTCAGCCTGGTGATGGCCACCCTGGGATCCCCCGATTTGCTGCTGCTTGACGAGCACACCGCCGCCCTTGACCCCCGGGCCGAAGCCACCGTGATTGGCCTTACCGAGCAATTGGTGTGCCAGTTGGGCACCACCACCTTGATGGTTACCCACAGCCTCAAGCAGGCCCTAAGCCATGGCGATCGGTTGGTGATGCTCCACGACGGCCAGCTGATTGGCGATTGGAATGGGGAGCAGCGCCGGAGCTTGAGCGAGGAGTCGTTGCGGGCCCTCTATGGCTCGGCCATAGTGAAATCAACCAGCCAAACCCATCCCGATGGCCCTGCAACGGCGTGAATTCCTTGGCCTGATGGGGGCCGGTGCCGTCAGCACCATCGCCCTGGCCGCCTGCGGCCGCCTGGGGACCCCCAAGGTGAAGGGGCCGACGATCGGCATGTTGCAGATGGTTGATGCGCCGCCCCCCACCCTCACCCGCAAGGGTTTTGAGGCTGCCCTGGCGGAGGCCGGATACCTGCCCGGCAAAACGGTCAATTTCATCCAGAAAGATGCCGCCGGCGAACTGCCAAACACCACCCTTGTGATGAAGCAATTCGTGGGCGAGCCGGTCGACATGATCTTGGCCGTGGGCACCCCACCCCTGCAGGCGGCCATGAAGGTGGCACCGGAAACCACGCCGGTGATTTTTTGCTACTGCTCCAATCCTTGGGGAGCTGGTGCCGGCACCCCCCCAGGCGGGGTGGGCGAGCACAGACCAAATGTGGTTGGCACAATTGGCACCAATCCGGTGGGTAGGGAGCTTGACCTGGCCCGGGCCTTTAATCCCAACCTCAAAACCGTGGGTTTGATCTTTAACCCGGGTGAACCCAATTCCTCCTACGAAGCCGAGATCCTTAAGCAGGAGGCCGCCAAGCGGGGCATCACCGTGGTGGAACAATCTGTGGCCAATTCAGGGGAGGTGCTCCAGGCCGCCCAGGTGCTGGCGCAAAAGAAGGTGGAGGCATTTGTGAAAATCGGCGATTACGCCACCATTCAGGGCTTCGCCTCGATCACAAAGGTGGGCGCGGCTAATAAGATCCCCGTCTATTCAGTTGATGCCGATGACATCAAGTTGCCCGGTTGTTTGGCCACAATTGGCTGGGCCTACTTTGACGATGGCTATGCCGCAGGCCAATTGGCAATTAAGGTTCTGAAGGGTGAATCACCCGCCAAACTCCCCTTTGAGCCCCTAACTAAAACCGAGCTACTTGTTAACGAGTCAACAGCAAAGGCCCTGGGATTGGAGATTCCCAAGGCCGTGCTCGCTGAGGCAAAGCAAGTAGTTAGTTAGGTAGTTTTTTAGCACTAGAATTTGCCAGGTATCTAAAAGTGACCCCTATTCGGGGAGTGCCTCTACATCTTTGAGGCGCTCATTTAGCTGCATCGCCATGGACTGACGGCCAACTGCTAAAACCTTCAGGGTGTCTTCGTGCATGCGCAATTGGGCATCGGCCACCTGCATGCCCCTCACCAGCTCCTTTAGCTCATCGGGAAGGGTGGCGAGGTCGTAGCGCTTGCCCTCGAAGGTCAGAATTGGGGGCTGGTTGTCTTGGCCGGCGGGGTTGGAGTTGTCCAAGGAGGGGGAATTAGCGTGTGCTCAAGATAGGGCAGGGGATCAGTTTTGTAGATGGATGAACTGGCGCTCACACAGCTCCCGGTAGCGGCCACCGGCGGCCATCAGCTGCCGGTGGTTACCCCGCTCCACAATCGTGCCGCGCTCGAGCACCAGGATTTGGTCGGCCTGCTGAACCGTGGCCAAACGGTGGGCGATCACCAGCACCGTGCGGCCGGCCATCGCCTGTTTCAGCCCCATTTGCACCGCCTCTTCTGCCTCCGCATCCAGGGCGCTGGTGGCCTCATCCAACAGCAGTACCCCCGGGTTACCAAGCACGGCTCTAGCTATGGCCAGGCGCTGCAGTTGGCCCCCTGAAAAATTGAGGCCCCGCTCCTCAATCCTGCTGGCATAGCCCTGGGGCAGGGCTTCGATGAAGCCTGCGGCGTTGGCCAGCTGGGCTGCCTGGCGAATTTCTGCGGCGCTGGCGGGCCGGCCAAAGGCAATGGCCTCCGCCACCGTGCCTGAAAACACACTGCTCTGTTGGGGCACCAGGGCCACCGCCTGGCGCAGCTCCCGTGCCCGCAGGCAGGCCAAATCATGGCCATCGATCCGCACCTGGCCCCGTTGGGCGGTGTTGAAGCGCAGCAGCAGCGAAAACAGGGTGCTCTTGCCAGCTCCGGATGGACCCACCAGTGCCACCAGCTGGCCCGGCTCCACCTTCAGGTCCACACCCCTCAGGACGGGCTGGCTGGGCTCGTAGCCAAAGGACACCCCCTCCAGCAGCAGCTCCCCGCGCACCGCCCCCAAGGCTTCTGGATTGGCCCTGTCGGGGGGCTCTACGGGCTCTGCTTCGATGGCCCTGAGCCTATTTAGGGATGCTTGGCCCTGTTTGAGCTCATTGAAGTTGGTGGTTAGGTGGGCAATTGGATCGATCAGCATCAACAGGGCCGCCACATAGCTGCTGAAGCCCTGGCTGTTTAGGCCCTGGGCCTGAATCCGCCAGGCCCCAATCAACAGCACGCTGAGGATGCCGGCCGCTTCTAAAAATCCCACCACCGGATGCTGGAGGGCCAGCAGTTTCAAGGTGCGATAGCGGGCCTGGCGGTGCAGGTTGATTTCCGTATCGAAGCGTTTTTGCAGCCAGGGTTCGGCGGCAAAGGCCCTAACTAGGGGCAGGCCGTTGATTGCTTCCCCCAGGAGGCCGGCCAGTTCACTCACCTGCTTCTGGCTGCGCTCGGCTGCCCCCATCACCCGGGCGCCAAAGCTGCTCACCAGCAGGGCCACTAGCGGGGCCAGCAGCAGGGTGGCCAGGGCCAGGGGCCAATCCAGCCACACCATGTAACCGAGCACCACCACCAGCTGCAGGGCGCTGGGGGTGGTGTCCTGGATCGTCTTGTAGATCACCTCCCCGACCCGGTCGGCGTCTTCCGTGAGCCGGTAGGTGAGATCGCCGGCGGAGAGCTTTTCTAAGGCCCCAAATTGGAGGGTTTGCAGCCGGGCAAACAGGCTGCGCCGCAGCTCCTGACTCACCCGTAGGGCGGGTCCGGCCAGGAGGATGTCCTGGCCAAATTGGGCGGCCTTTTGCAGCAAAAACACCGCCAATGCCAGGCCAATGCAGCGGGCCACGGTGCCCAGATCGCCCGCCCCGATCGCCGGGATCAGTTGGCCAGCCAGCCAGGCCAGCAGGGGCCAGCAGGCCACAAAGATCAGCATGCAGACCCCGCCAGCGGCAAGTCGACGCCGATGGGGCTTCAACAGCGGCAGCAGGCTGCCGAAGCCGGCCGTTGGGGATGCGAGCATGCCCGAAACGCTATCAGCGCTGCTCTGGCCTTGAAACTTGATCAATTTCTGAAGCTCCAGGGCCTGGTTAGCACCGGTGGGGAAGCCAAGTTGCGAATCCAGCGGGGCGACGTGCGCGTCAATGGCTCAATCGATACCCGGCGTGGTCGCCAGCTATGCCTCGGAGACGCCGTAGAGATTGATGGACGGGAGCTGCTGGTGACCCCGATTCCCGCCGACCATTAAGTTGCCCCAATACGACTGAGGAGTTCCAGTGCGCAAGGCTGTCATTGCGGGCAACTGGAAGATGCACATGACCTGCGCTGAGACGCGGGTTTTTGCTGCCACCTTCCGCCCTTTGATTGCCGACCTGCCCGACGATCGGCAGGTGGTGATCGCTCCCCCCTTTACCTCCATTCCCACCCTCTCGCGCCATTTGGATGGGGCCGGGGTGGCGGTAGCCGGCCAAAACGTCCACTGGGAGGAGAAGGGCGCCTATACCGGCATGATTTCAGCCCCGATGCTCGTGGAACACGGCGTCAGCCACGCGATCGTGGGCCACAGCGAACCCCGCAAGTACTACAGCGAATCGGACGAGCAGATCAACCTGCGGGCCCGCACGGCCCAGAGGCACGGTTTGATCCCGATCCTTTGCGTGGGCGAGAGCCTGGACCAGCGCGAGGCCAGTGAAACCGAAAGGGTGATCCACCGCCAAATCGAGCAGGGACTCCACGCCGTGGATGCCAAAAGGTTGATCGTGGCCTATGAGCCGATCTGGGCGATTGGCACCGGCAAGACCTGTGCGGCCGAGGAGGCAAACCGGATCTGTGGCCTGATTCGCGGCTGGGTGGGTAACCCGGAGGTTGTGGTGCAATACGGAGGTTCGGTCACCCCCGCCACCATCGACGACCTGATGGCCCAAAGCGACATCGACGGGGTGTTGGTGGGTGGAGCCTCCCTTGATCCGGTTGGCTTTGGGCGTATCGCCAACTACGGGCGCTGATGTTCTCCTGGGGTGAGCGCACTGCCGTGATGGGGGTGCTCAACCTCACCCCCGACTCCTTCAGTGATGGCGGCCGCTTTGAATCGCCCCTCGCCGCCTTGAAACAGGCTGGACGCCTGCTGGGCCAGGGCGCCGACCTGCTCGACCTGGGCGCCCAAAGCACCCGGCCCGGCGCCGTGGAACTCGATGCCGAGCAGGAGTGGCAACGGCTGGCAGGCCCCCTGGGGGCGATCCGCGGCGCCCATCCCCAGGCCCTGCTGTCAGTCGATACCTTTTCGGCGGCGGTTGCTGAAAAAGCCCTGGCCGGGGGCGCCAACTGGATCAACGACGTGCGGGGCGCCAGTGGCCGCCGGGATCCGGCGATGTTGGCTGTGGTGGCCCAGGCGGCCTGTCCCTACGTGTTGATGCACAGCCGGGGGACGGCCAGTTCGATGGACCAGCTTGGGGTTTACGGGGATGTGGTGATTGAGGTGCGGGATGCTTTGCGCGCTGCCACCGACGAGGCCCTGGCAGCGGGGATTTCAGAGGCTGCCCTGATCTGGGATCCTGGCCTTGGTTTCGCCAAGGGCACCGACGCCAACCTGGAATTGCTGCGGCGCCTGGAGCTGCTGGTGGCGGAGGGATTCCCTCTGTTGGTGGGCCCCTCCCGCAAGCGTTTTATCGGCGATGTGCTCAACCAACCGCGCTCCCAGGCCCGCCTCTGGGGCACGGCAGCCGTCTGCGCCCAGGTGATTGGCAAGGGTGCCCAGATCCTGCGGGTCCACGATGTGGGGCCGATCGTGCAGATCGCCCGGATGGCCGATGCCCTCAAGGGCCCTAGTTCTGCGGGTCCTATCCCGTAGGGCCGTAGCCCAGCCTGCTGAGTAGGGGGCCCGTCATAACGGTCGTGACCAGGGCCATCAGCACCCCCATCGTGAATAGTTCGGTGCTGATCACCCCCAGCCCCAAGCCCACATTGAGGATCACCAATTCGGTGAGGCCGCGGGTATTCATCAGCCAGCCCAGGGCCTGGGCCTCCCTGGGCTCGATGCCACTGAGCCGGGCCATGGCCCACGCCCCTAAAAACTTGCCCAGCACGGCCAGCACCAGCACCAGCAGGGCGGCTGTCCAAAGCGGGCCTGAATTGAGGCTGCCGATCCTGGTGCTCAGGCCGCTAATTGCAAAAAACAGGGGCAGCAGCAGCTGGAGGACCACGGCCTCCAGGCGCAGTTCAAGGCGCCGCCGCAGCGGTTCATAGCGGGGCATGGCCAGGCCCCAGAGGAAGGCCCCAAAGATGGCGTGAACACCGATCCATTCCGTCACCGCGGCGCTGAATAGGGCCCCGCCAAACAGACTGGTTTGCAGCAGGGGCCCCAGCTGGTGGCCCTGGCGGTAGCGGTGCTCGAGCCAGCGTCTCAGCGGCCGCAGGCCCACCAGCAGCAACCAGCTCCAGGCGGCGGTGCCTACCAGGGGCAGAAGTACGCCGGCCCAGGAGCTGGAGCGGGCTATGGCCACCACCACCGCCAGCAGCACCCAGCTCACCACGTCTTCGAGGGCCGCTGCGGTGATTGCCAGGGCCCCGAGGGGCTGGTTCATCAACCCCCGCTCCTTGAGGATCCTTGCCAGCACCGGGAAGGCGGTGATTGCCATGGCGGTGCCCATGAACAGGGCGCCACTGAGGGCCCGGTCGCCAGGCAGCAGCTGGGGTTGCCACTGCTCAAATCCCATCGCCAGGCAAACCCCCAGGCCCAGGGGCAGCAGCACACCCACGCTGGTGATCCGGCTGGCCAGGGGGATCCGCCCCTGCAGGAGCTTGGGATTTAGCTCCAGGCCAATCAAAAACATGAACAACACCAGCCCCAGCTGACCCAACAGGTCCAGCTGGCTGCGCACCTCAGGGGTAAAAAGATGGGCCTCTAGGTCTGGGGCCACGGCGCCCAGCAGGCTGGGTCCCAGCACAATTCCGCCGACGATCTCGCCGATCACCCGGGGTTGCTGCCAGCGCTGGGCTAGCTCGCCCAAAAGTTGGGCGACCACAACTATTAAGGCAACGGCCACCAGCGACGTTGCCAAGGGTGAGACGGCTACGGCCAAGACCTACCTAGTGACACCTTCGATGCGATCTTCAATTTCCTGATAGATCTCCTGAAGTTGGGCAATGTTCTCGTCGGAGGTCTCCCAATAGCCCCGGCCGTTTACCTCCAGCAAGGTGCCAACGATGCGGCGGAAGCTGTGGGGGTTGAGCTCCATCAGCCGCTTGCGCATCTCCGGGTCGTTGATGAAGGTTTCGTTGGCTTCCTCGTAGACAAAGTTGTCTACGGCGCCGCTGGTGGCACTCCAGCCCAGGGTGAAATTGAGCCGCTTGGCCACCTCACGCACCCCCTCGTAGCCGGAGTTGAGCATGCCCTCGTACCACTTGGGGTTGAGCAGCTTGGTGCGCGAATCGAGGCGAATGGTTTCGCTCAAGGAGCGCACCTGGGCGTTGGCGGTGGTGGTGTCGGCGATATAGCTGGTGGGAGCCTTGCCGTCTTCGCGAAGGCCAGCAATCAACTTGGTGGGGTCGGAGTCGAAATAGTGGCTCACATCGGTGAGGGAAATTTCGGCTGAATCCAGGTTTTGGAAGGTCACATCGGCGGTTTTCATGGCCGATTCGAACACTTCACGATTCTGGTTCATTTCGCCAGGATTGTCGGCATTAAAGGCAAATGTTTTGCGGGAGAGATACATCTCCTGCAGTTCATTTTCCTCTTCCCAGGTGCTGTTTTCCACCGCCAGATTCACGTTTGATGAATAGCTGCCGCTGGCATTGGAGAAGACCCGGGTGGCCGCGTCCCGCAGGGAGATGCCCTGGGCTTCGGCCTGCTCTTGGCTGTGCTTACGCACGAAGTTGAGCTCCAGGGGCTCATCCGCTTCTGCGGCCATCTTCACGCCCTGGTCGATCAGGGCCATTTGGTTGATGAACAGGTCGCGGAATACCCCCGAGCAGTTGACCACCACATCGATACGGGGCCGGCCCAGCTCCTCAAGGGAGAGCAGTTCAAGTTTGTTGACCCGGCCGAGGGAATCGGGCACGGGCCGCACGCCGATGAACCAAAGGATCTGGGCCAGGGATTCGCCGTAGGTCTTGATGTTGTCGGTGCCCCAAAGCACGCAGGCGATCGTTTCTGGCCAGGTGCCCTGCTCGGCCTTTTGGCGCTCAATCAGGCGATCAACCACCAACTTGGCGGCGGCGATGGCAGCTCTGGTGGGAATGGATTGGGGGTCGAGGGCGTGGATGTTTTTGCCGCTGGGAAGCACCCCGGGGTTGCGAATCGGGTCACCGCCAGGGCCAGGCAACACGTATTCGCCGTCGAGGGCCCGCAGCAGGCTCTCCATCTCCATGTCGGCGCAGATTTGCTCTAGGCAAAAGCGCAGGTACCCAAACAAGTTGTCGAGCTCGACCTGGTCGACCGCCGGGAAGCCGGCTTTGCGGCAGGCGCCAAACCAGGCCGACTTCCGCTTGAAGCCGAGGCGTTCGAACAGCGCCCTGAGCAGGCCCATGCGCTTGCCCAGGTTTACGCGGCCATCGGCGCCGGTCACGGCCCGAACCATGGCACCCACGGCGCTGCGGCTGGCTTCGGTGATGGTGCGGTTCAGCTCCACGTCGGCGAGCACCCCGCGGTCGTTGCCCTTGTAGACGTCGTCGATGCTGCGGCCCAGGCTCTCGGCCAGCAGGCCGGGCAGACAGCGATAACCCTCTTCCTGGCGCTCCAGGGCGGCGATGCTCACCAGGGTGGCGATCGCCTCTTCGGCGGTGGGGGGTTTGCCGATGGTGTGCAGGCCGCAGGGCAACAGCCGGCTTTCAATCTCCATCAACTGCCGGTACACCGCTCCGATCACGGAGTCGCGGCCATCCAGGTCGAGCTCAGAAGCATCGACCTCGGGCAGGGTTACGTCCTTGTCGAGGTTGCACTGGCGGGCCGTTTCCACGACCGCATTGACGATCTGTACGCCCCGGCTGCTTTCACGCAGTTGTTGGTAGGAACCCACCAGTTCCCCCAGCTCCTTAAGGCCCTTGTAGAGGCCAGCATTTTCCGCGGGGGGCGTCAGGTAGCTGATGGTGGAGGCATAGCCCCGCCGCTTGGCGATGGTGGCCTCGGAGGGGTTGTTGGCGGCGTAGTAGTAGAGGTTGGGCAGGGAGCCGATCAGGGAATCGGGGTAGCAGGTTTCGCTCATGCCCATCTGCTTGCCAGGCATGAACTCCAGGGAGCCGTGGGTGCCGAAGTGCAGCACCGCGTCGGCGCCCCAGACCTTCTCCAGATAGGTGTAGTAGGCGGCAAAACCGTGGTGCGGGCTGGCGCTGCGTGAATAGAGCAGCCGCATTGGGTCGCCTTCGTAGCCGAAGGTCGGCTGCACCCCCACAAAGACGTTGCCGAAGTGGCGGCCGTAGATCAGCAGGTTGGTGCCATCGGAGTTGAGGTTGCCTGGGGGCTTGCCCCAGTTCTCCTCCAGCCGTTTGGAGTAGGGGGTCAGGCGCTCGTATTCCTCGACGCCCATGCGGTGGGCAATCGCCAGCTCGGGAGCGCCCTCGAGGGCCCCAGGATCGCTGAGCACGGCCTCCATTAGCTCCTTGGAGTTGGCGGGCATGTCCTTAATGGCGTAGCCCTTTGCCTCCATCCCCTGCAGCAGCTGGTAGATGGAGCCGAACACATCTAGGTAGGCGGCCGTGCCGACGTTGCCCTTGTCTGGGGGGAAGCTGAAGACGGTGATGGCCAGCTTCTTTTCTGAGCGGGGCTTGATGCGAAGGGATGCCCAGCGAATGGCCCGCTCGGCAATGGCTTCGACCCGGTCCTGGAGGGTATGGGCCTTGCCCGTGGCGTCGTCGCGGCCACTGAGCACGATCGGTTCGATGGCGCCATCGAGCTCGGGGATGGCGATTTGGAGGGCCACCTGCACGGGGTGCAAACCGAGGTCGCTCTCTTCCCATTCCTGGGTTGTTTGGAACACCAGCGGTAGGGCCACCATGTAGGGGCGGTTGAGGCTCTTGAGCACCTCGATCGCCTTGGGGTGGTCCTGACGGGCTGGGCCGCCCACCAGGGCAAAACCGGTGAGGCTGACAACCCCATCCACCAGCGGTTGGTCGGGGTTGAGGGGATCTTTGAAGAAGGCGTTTACCGGTTTGGTGAAGTCGAGGCCACCGCAGAACACCGGAATAACCGTGGCGCCCCGATATTCCAGCTCCTGAATGATTGCTACGTAGTGGGCCTCATCGCCGGTGACGATGTGGCTGCGCTGCAACACAAGGCCGATCACCGGACCCCTGCGCGCCTTCTCGGAGAGGTCGCTGCGGCTGGAGTTCCAGTTGAGGTATTCCTTGAGATCCTCAAACATCCCCGGGGCCAGGGGATGCCAGATACCTAGATCGGGAAACACGACCGGCTCTGCTACCTCAACGGCCGCCCGGTTGCTGCCTTCGCCGCTGCCAACCCTGGGGAAGACGTATTTATCGGCCAGCATCAGCAGGAAATTCCGGAGGTTGTCCGGGGTGCCGCCCAGCCAGTACTGGAAGCTGAGCATGAAGGAGCGGGCGTCCTGGGCCTTTTCCACCGGCAGATACTTCAACACCGTGGGCAGGGTGTTGAGCAGCTTCAACATCGCGTCTTGGAAGCCGGCACCACCGGCCTCCTTGCGCTTTTTCATGAAGCTGGCAATGGCGCTCTTGCTCTGGCCCAACTGGGCCATGGAGAAGGTGCCGAGCTTGTTGAGGCGCATCACCTCCGGCATCGAGGGGAACACCACTGCCGCCTTGAGCCTGTCGCGGTGGGGCGCTACTGCTTCCACCACCTTCTGGGCCAGGTCTTCGATGAAGATCAGCGAGGCGATGAACACGTCCGCTGCGGCCACATCGGCGCAGAAATCGGCGTAGTTCTGTGGATCGCGCAGTTCCTCGATTAGGTAGCCGCTGAGCTCAATGGCCAGGGGTCCGTTTTGATCATTGAGGGAGGTGGCCGCCTGGGTGAGGGCGTTTTGGTACTGGGGTTCAAGCACCACATAGACGGCCTTCATCACAGATCGGCCATTCACTTCGGCCGGGCTGACCCGGCGGTTGGAGGAGCGGACCTGCGTGAACATCAGCGCTGACGGGCTTTTCTTGTTCGGACGAGCTTACGAAGCTTTAAGGCTTCACGGGGCGTGGTCCCCATAGGCTCAACAGCAATGGTTAATCCGTGATGGCCGGCCTTTCCCTAGCTAGCGACCCCCAATCCAGGCCGGCGCCCATTCCAGTGGTGGTGGCAGGTGCCCTCGGTCGCATGGGCGCTGAGGTGGTGAAGGCGGTGCTGCAGTCGGCCGATTGCAGCCTGGTGGGGGCGGTTGACACCACCCCCGGTAAGGAGGGTGCAGATCTGGGTTTGGAGCTGGGGCTTGGCGAGCTGGAGGTGGCCGTAACCGCCGACCTGGAGGGCTGTCTTTGTCAGGCCAGCCAAGCGGTGCGTCAAAGCGGGCCCGGCGGCGGGGCAGTGCTGGTGGATTTCACCCACCCGAAGGTGGTTTATGAGCACACCCGGTCGGCGATTGCCTATGGAGTGCATCCGGTGATTGGCACCACGGGTCTCGGCCCCCAGCAGTTGGCTGATTTGGCCGCCTTTGCCGAAAAATCTGGGGTTGGGGGCGCCGTGATTCCCAATTTCTCCGTGGGCATGGTGCTGCTGCAGCAGGCGGCGGCGGCGGCGGCCCGCTTCTACGACTTCGCCGAGCTGACGGAACTACACCACAACCGCAAGGCCGATGCTCCGAGTGGCACCTGCATCAAGACAGCCGAGCTGATGGAGGAGCTGGGCAAGGGCTTCAATCCCCTGCAGGTGGAGGAGCACGAATCCCTGGCGGGTTGCCGCGGCGGCCAGCGGGAGAGCGGCCTGAGGCTCCATTCGCTGCGGTTGCCGGGTCTGGTGGCCCACCAGGAGGTGATGTTCGGTGCCCCCGGTGAGACGTATACCCTGCGCCACGACACGATTGAACGCTCGGCCTACATGCCCGGGGTATTGCTCACGGTGCGCAAGGTGCGCAGTCTGGGCGGGTTGGTGTATGGCCTGGAGCGGCTGATCTGATGCTGATTCCCCTGCGCCCAGGTGAGTTGTCCAGGCTGATTCCGGCGGTGGCTACGGGGCCGCAATTCAATGCCTGTACGGGTAATCCGGAAAAGGTGCTGCAGCGGGTCTTGATTTCGGTGATCGGCGCGGTTATCACCCTGTTGATTAGCCAGACCCTGCTCTTCTCTAGCCAATTCGGCTCGGCCTTTTTGGTGGTGGGCGTGGTGTTCGCCCTCTACTTGCTCTGGGGACCAATCCTGGAGGCGGGCCAGAAAAACGCCACCCTGCGCCGCTATCCGGCGGCGGCGATTTTTGAGGGTGAGATCGGCGACATGTACACCACCGATGTGGTGGAGGAGCGAAGGGAGCAGGCCAATAAACAGGGGCGGCTGGAGTTGGTGGAAAACCGCCGTGCCTGGCTCACCCTGGAGCTGGAGGACGAGGAGGGCTACCTGGGCAAGGTGCGCTTCCCCTTCAATAACAAGAAGCACAAAGTGCTGCGCAAGGGGATGCTGGTGAGGGTGCTGGTTTTAAGTGAGCGCAATGATTTTTCCCGGGTGGGGGCCCTCACTGATGCCTGGCTGCCCCAGTTGAAGCTCTGGGTTGGCGAGTACCCCTTCCTGCTGAAGCCTGCCTTTGAGGAGCTCTGCTTGCGTCGGCTGCGCTGAGCTGATGGGCAACTTGTTGTGGTTTCCGCAATATTGCGTTACAATTCCGTCACAACCCGTTACGAGGTTCCAGTGACTCAATCCACCCCCGCCGTGATCCGCGGAGCCCAGGTGACCACCGAAGACGGCGGCCGCCTCAACGCCTTTGCTGCCGAGCCCCGCATGGAAGTGGTGGCTGCTGAGAGCAGCTGGGGTTTCCACGAGCGCGCTGAAAAGCTCAATGGCCGCATGGCAATGCTCGGCTTTATCGCCCTGCTCGCAACTGAATTCGCCCTTGGCGGTGAATCTTTCACCCGCGGTCTGCTAGGTATCGGCTGAAAATTGAACTTTGGTTCAACCTTTTCAAGCCTTAGTTAGGGGCGCCGGCCCGACCGGTGCCCTGGCTGCTTTAGCCCTGGCTGATGCCGGCTGGCTAGTGGCCATTTCTGACCCATTAGATCGGGCCCGCTTGCTGGACCGCAGCAGGGCCTACGCCTTTAGCCATTCGAGCCGGCGGCTACTGGAATATCTGGGCCTCTGGACCCAGCTCGAGGCCGTGATGGTGCCTTTTAGGCACCTGGAATTACAAGACTTGGGCGCCAGAGCCCAGGTCACTTTTGAATTGCCTGATCTGGGACGCCGCCTTGCCCAGCAACCCGGTGCGGCCCTCGGTTGGATCGCCCAGCACGGTCCCTTGATGGAGGTCTTGTTCGATCAACTTGCCTGCCATCCAGCCATCACCCTTTCCTTGGGTAGTGAGGCGGCTGATTTGCAGGCTGAACCTGATTTGCTTGTGGCTGCTGATGGCCCCCACTCGCCCACCAGGGAAGGGCTCGGGATCGGCCAATGGCAGTGGAGCTATCGCCAGAATTGTTTATCAGCCCTGGTGGGCCTGCGCGGCAGCGAAGCAGACCAGGCCTGGGAGTTGCTTCGGCCCGAGGGACCCTTTGCCCTGCTGCCCCTTGGTGGTGGAAAGGTGCAGGCGGTTTGGAGCGCCCCGACGGCTCGATGCCGCCAGCTTGAGAGCCTCAGTGATGGGGGCTTCCTGGACGCCCTGGCCTCAGCCCTGCCGGATCGTTTCCAGCCCGATGCACTGTTTGATTCGCCCCGGGCCTTCCCCGTGGCCTGGCAACTGGCCCACCGCCTGCACCGGGGAAACTGCGTACTGGTGGGGGAAAGCGGCCATCGCTGCCATCCCGTCGGGGGCCAGGGCCTCAACCTCTGCTGGCGGGATGTGGCCGAACTGCATCGCCAGGCCAGGAGGGTTGCCGCTGGCCGGCTCCGAGTGCAAAGGCTTGCTTCTGCCTATGCCCTACGCCGTTGGCCGGATCTGCTGCTCACCTTGATCGCCACAGACCTTCTAGTGCGGCTGTTTTCAAATCGCTCTAATTTGCTCTTGCCCCTACGGCGCCTGGCCCTGGCTGCCATGGCGCGGCTGGCGCCCCTGCGGCGGTTGAGCCTGGGGGCAATGACCCATGGCCCCTGTCAGTTGCGATGGTGATCAGCAGCTCTCCCCAGCCCCCACCTGCCGCCGAGTTGGTGCGCTACCTACGCCATCAAATCGGCTTGAGCGAAGGCGCCCTGGCCCTGGGGTTCAAGCAGTCGCAGCTGGAGCAGGCCCCCTTGCCGGTGGTGCTTTGGCGGTTTGGCCTGATCAGCCTGGACCAGTTTGGGCAGGTGCTCAGCTGGCAGGCCGAGGCCTCCCCTTAGCTGTAGATCAAGAGGGACGTGACCGGTTTGCCGGCGGGCAATTTGCTGCGCCCATCTAGGGCAGCCAATTCGGCCACAAAGCCAAAGCCACATAGGGAGCCCCCTGCGGCTGTCACCAGCTCGGCGCAGGCGGCGGCCGTGCCGCCGGTGGCCAGGAGGTCGTCGACGACCAGCACCTTTTCGCCACCACTGAGGGCGTCGCTACTGATCTCCAGGCGATCGGAGCCGTATTCGAGGGCGTAGTCCACGCCGGTGACGGCGCCGGGCAATTTGCCTGGTTTACGCACCGGTACAAAGCCCAGGCGCACGGCAGTGGCCAGGGCCGTGCCAACGATGAAGCCCCTGGCTTCGATGCCCACGATTAGGTCGGGTTGGAGCTGGTCGCAGAGCTCTGAAAGCTGACGAATCACCTCCTGCCAGCCCTCGGGATGGCGCATCAGAGGCGTGAGATCCCTGAACAAAATGCCTGGCTTGGGGAAGTCGGGCACATCTCGCACCAGTTGGCGCAGATCCAGCTCAGTCCGTGCAACGGATACCGGAATGGCCATGGGCGTGACGCTGGGGCTCAATTGCTGGCATCATCGCAGCCATGCCCCACGACTACTTGGCTCCGCAAACTGCCCAAGATCTATCTCGCCGAGCCCTGTCTCGGCGCGGGCTGGAGCGTCTCGATCTGTTGCTGCTCAGCCTGGAAGCCCTTGATTACAACGGCGGTGAGGCCCTGGTGTGGATGAGCGAGCATCTGGGCTTTCAGGATCTCTTCCCCAACCGGGTCGAGCTCTGGAAAAGCCGTTGCCATAACCCCCTGCGCCGCAACACCCGCCGCGGCGTGCTCAACAGCACCGAAAGCGATGCCCTGATTCGCATCCTCTGTGGCATGGCCGACCGCCTCTATCCGCTGGTGCGCAGCCTGCTTTCCCAGGCTGAAGCGCCCGAGCTCCTGGCCCAGCGCTGGGAGATTTTCCACGGACGGCTATCCGAATTGGTGCGCGAACGGATGAATCTGCGCCGTGGTGGGGTTCAAAAGCTGCTGAATCGGGAGCAGGGCATGGCCCAGTGCCGCCAGCTGATTCAGGCCTTGGCCCTGGGATCGGGGGCCGGGGGTTTTGATCGCCTTAAGTCCAGCCTGCTGGATGCGGCCGCCTAACTGGCCATGACAAACAGGATTTCTCCCCATACCCGCCCCAGAGCCCAGCAACCATGAAGCAAACCCTTCGCTACGACCAGGTCAGTTGTCGCCTAAGGCTGGAGGGACTGCCCGATGTGTCGGCCAACCAGGGGGCAGACAGCCTGGGCATCATCACGGGCTGGAGCCTGGAATGGGCTGGTCGGCCTGAGCTGGAGGGCCGCAAGGAGCACCTGGTGGCGATGATGCAGGTGGTGCTGCCCTACGCCCGCCATTTGGTCAGTGGCATCGCCCGGCCCTTTGGCGACAACTCCCAGCCGGTGGCGGTGGGTCCCGCTGCTGGCGGAAGCGGCCACCTTCTGCAACTGCGCAGTAGCCAGAGCGATGTGCCGCCGCTGGAGCTCCAGCTAGACGACGCCGAATTGGCCGATCTGGTCAGGGTGCTCGATGAGGTGCATCTCGACCCCCGGGTGCTGGTTCAACTTGAGATTGCGCCCCCCCTGCCCCTCAAGGCCAGGGAGGTACTTGGGCGCACCCCGTTGCCCCAACGGCTGGCGGCCCCGATCGGGGGTGCGGTGGTGCTGGCCCTGGCTGCGGCGCTTGGCCTAATGCTGCCCCAGCCCAAGCAGCCCCAGCCCAAACAGTCGGCGGCCCCGGCCGGCTCCAGCCCTGCCGCCGGCAAGAGCTCCCCAGGACTTGACGTTTTTGCCTCCCTGCCCACACTTAAAGAATGACAGTGATGAGTTGGTCCCAACTGCGCATTCGCGTTGCAGGCCTGGGCGCCAACCTGGGGGTGGTGGTGCGCAGTGATCCGGAGGTGTGCGGCCTGAGCGGAGATGGCTTCCATATTTCCCTGCACCACGGCGGCCAGGGCGATTGCACGGTTGGCGATTTGTCGTTGATTGAGTGCCCCAACGAGCTCGTATTGATTGAATTTGAACGCTGGATGCGCGGTGCTGGCTACAGCCTTGAGACATGACCCGCTCTCCCTTGCCCCGCAACAAAAAGCGAACGGCAAGGGCCGGCAAGGGGGAGCGCAGGGTTTTTAATAAGCGCCGCCCCAATCCCCCCTGGAGGCGAGCTGGCTCGGGTCTGCTGCTGGCGGCGGTTGGTGGGGGTTTAGTGGCGGCCCTGATGCAGCTTCCCCAGCGCTTCGACACCTTGCTGTTGCTCAGTAAGGCCCTGGCCAATGTGATCCGCGGCATTCAGTTGTTTGGCCTGGGAATCCTCGAGGTGGCGGCGGTGGTGCTGCTGGTGGCCGTGGCAGTGGGGGCCCTGGCGCTAGTGGTGGCTGGGATAGTGAGAGTTGTCAGGGCTTTCCTGCCGCCCCGTATATAAATTGGGGAGTGATTGATTGCCAAATTGCTTGGCAGTTTTGTGTAGCCAATGCCTATCCCTGCAGCTTTTCGAACCAGAAGCCAGCCAACTGGTAGCTGCTCCAGAGAAAGATCAATAGAAACAACCAGTTCAGCCAGGGCGGACGGCTGGGGTTCTCGGGAACCATGGAAGGGGGTTGGATGGCTGACTAGGTTGAACCATCCCGGCTGCCTGGGCTAGCCCCGGCGTGGATCATGCAACTGATTGCCACCTATCAAGACCCCGATCTGGCGGCATTGGGCCAGCGGGTAGCCGATTTTTTTGAATTGCGCAGCGACCTGCACACCTCCGGGGCCAGCTTTGGTGGCGGCGTGACCAACCCAGACAAGGTCTCCACCGATATCTCCCTGGTGTGGCTGGATCGCAGCGACCCGGAGGCCCATGGTCTAAGCGACGCGATCATGTTGGCCGTTTCCCGTTGCCTAAAGCAGTACTTAGCCGAGCGGCGGGAGTTCCTGCAGGTTTGCCCTGAGCGCTCGCTTTTTGTAAATCCAATCTTCAATCTGCAGCGCTATAAACCGGGGGAAGGTTTTAAAAATTGGCACTGCGACTGGACCACCGCCGACGATGCCACCGAACCGATTCGGCGGGTGCTGGCCTGGATTCTTTACTGCAATTCGCTGGAGAATGGGGGCACCGAATTCCTTTGGCAGAAGCACCATGTGGAGGCGGTGCAGGGCCAGATGGCGATTTTCCCGGCGGGCATGTCGCACGTGCATAGGGGCCGGGTCAGCCAGGAGCACACCAAGCTGATCGCCACCGGCTGGATCAATGTGGGTTCATTGGATGGCTATGTGCAAAGGCTCGGCCAGGTCAGCCAGTAGTAAAAGACTGGTGTGTAACCAAAGGCTTGTGTGTAACAAAAGGCATTCCCAACTGCCGGCCTCTATGCTTCCAAGCTATGGTCCGATTCCCTCCGGGGGCTAGGGCGTTTCTGCTGGGCATGGGTCCATGGGCAATCCAATTAGCCATGAATTATTTTTAGAGCGTGCCATTTCGCGCTTTGGCGATCACTACGACTATGGTGAAATAGTCTATAGAAGTTATAAATCACCGGTTAAAATAAAGTGCAATATCCATCCTGTTAAGCAGATTTCCATTACGCCTGAAAAGCATCTTCAAACCACCGGCGGCTGCAAGTATTGTTTGCGGGAAATGCGGATCACCATGCTCGAAAGGGAGCTGCTGCGTAAATCTGCTGAACACCCAATTAACCAGCTAAGGGTGATTGCTCAGAAGAAATAGTCGGGAAAGCCATCGTCGATGCCACCCCAGCTTGGGCCCCAGCCCCAGCCCGGTTCCACCTCCCAGCCATGGTGCTTGGGCTTGATGGGGCCTGGGCCTGCGGGTCCAGCGAGGTCGTCGATGCTTATATCAAGCCCCTGGCTAGCTGGTGGCGAGATCACTGGGGCTGGCGTGGATGCCACCAGCACAAGGGCGAGAAGCAGCATGCTCTTTGGGGCTTAGCCGGCAATCCTGACGCATAGGGCCATGGCCCGCTGGCGTTGGCTGGCTGGGGAGCCGGTTGTTGGTTGATTGGCGGCCTTCAGCAACGCTTCGATGCCAGCAGGATTGCCATAGCCCAGGTTTGCCAGGTCGGCGCAGCGCTCATCGAGGCCCACGCTTTTGCTGCCACAGCCAGTGCAGAGCAGGGTCAAGGCAGCTGTGGTGGCTAGGCGTGATTGCCAGGATTTGGATTTCATGGGGTCTCTTCCGCTGGCGGTCCGAGTCTGCGCTCGACCTGGACAAAGATCAGCCATGCCAGGCCTGAGCATATGCCGGTGCTCCAGTTTGAGCTCAGCAATTCAATGATCGAGAAGGTGCTGGCGCCAATCCGCAGGCCCCTAAGGGCAAATCGCCCTAACTTCTCGATCCTTTCTGGCTGCATGGCTAGGGGCGTGACCGTATTTACAGAAAAATCAGGTCTGATCCGACTATCTTCCCCTTAGTTGTTGATTTGCGGTGTTCATCACCGTCTCTGGTCAGAAGGGAGGGGTCGCCAAGACCTGCACCAGCATCCACTTGGCCACTGTTTGGGCTGAGAGGGGGCGTTCGGTTTGCGTTGTTGATGCCGACCGCAATCGCTCAGCTTTGGCCTATGGCATCCGCGGTGAGCTGCCCTTTGTGGTGGTGCCAGTGGAGGCGGCTGCAAAGGCGACCCGTTCTGCTGATGTGGTGATCACAGACGGCCAGGCCAGTAGCGATGAAGAGGAGCTGCGGCATCTGGCGGTGGGCTCGGATCTGGTGCTGCTTCCCACTTCACCGAAGGCCCGGGCCGTGGAGTTGACCGTTGAATTGGCCCAGTTGCTCCGCAGGGTTGATGTGCCCCATGCGGTTGTGTTGGTGAAGGTGGATGTGCGGCAACAGCGCGCTGCCCAGGAGGCCAGGGCCGCATTGCAAGCATTTGGCCTGACGGTTTTGGCGGCGGAGGTGCCGCTTTTGGCTGCCTTCGACAAGGCTGAAAGCCAGGGAATACCTGTTTTCTCAGCTACCGATGACCGGGGTCGGGCAGACCCTCGACGCATGGCCGGTTGGTCGGCCTATCAATCCATAGCCGAGGAAATTGAATGCCTGATTTCGAAGCCCTTGTCCGTCGCCAGCAGGAGCATCAGTCCGCTGCCGCTGAGCGCCTAGGTCCGCCCACACCTGTCGCCCCAGCTAGTCAGGCCGTTGGCACACCGATTGGAATTCTTGCTTTTGCTGGAGCCCTGGTGGGTGGCCTGATCGGCACGGTTGGTCTGCAATGGGCCATGGCCCAGGGCTGGATCAGCTTTTAGGAAACACCCAAAGACCAATGGCCACTCCATGGAGGAAGATGCCGGGGGCTGGGAAGCCGCATCCGATCGCACTTTGCCCAGCTGGGAGGAGTTGAGTTGGAGTTGCCAGACCGCCGCCGGTCCTTGGCAATGCCGGCCGTTTTTGATGCAGCAGATGGGGTTTCTGCGGAGTGATCGTGCTCGACACCAACGTGATCTCAGAGTTGATGCGACCCATCCCAAATCCACAGGTGCTGGCCTGGGCCAATGCTGTCGATCCAGATGACCTGGCGATCACGGCCATGAACGAAGCCGAGATCCGACATGGCTTGGCGCGGCTACCGAAAATGGGCCAGGCGGGCCAGACTGTGCCAAGCAAGACCGAGAAAATGGGGTTGGGGTTATGAGCCAGCACGATCAAGACATGGGAGCGCTCCCGCTCACCAAGCCCCAACTCGCTGTCATTACTGCAGCCTGCAGCCAACACCAAGTTTCACGGCTCTATTTATTTGGTTCGATGCTGCGCCCCGACTACCGCCCAGGGCAGAGCGACATCGACCTGCTGGTGGAATTCCAACCGCTAGAACCAACCGAGCTTGTCGATGCCTACTTCGGGCTTGAAGAACAGCTCACAGGCAGCCTTGGCACTGCTGTGGATCTGGTCATGGCAACAGCCAGGCGCAATCCCATCGTGCAGGCCGACATCGACGCCTCTAAGCAGTTGCTCTATGCGGCGTGATTCCAGGGTGCTGCTCATGGCTGTCGTCGAATCTGCAGACGCCATTGCCGACGCGGTCGAGGGTATAAGTTTCGATGACTACTGCAATAGCCGTCTAATCCGTGCTGCCGTTGAGAGGGAGTTCATCACCATTGGCGAAGCTCTCAACAATCTTTCTCGGGTCGACAGTGACGTTTTTGCCCGCATTGATCAGGCTGTGAGAATCATCGGCTTTCGCAATAAGCTCGCCCATGAATACGACAGGGTTGATGATGCACTTGTTTGGGGCGTCATTCAAAAATCTCTCTCATCATTGTGTGCCACCTGTTGTGCATTGATTGACAGCCTGCAACGTGAGGAGAGTTGATCCATACCAGATAGGCCTGGCGCTATGAGCAGCTCAACCGGCCCGTCTGCACTGCGCCTGGAAGCGGTGCTTCCCGCACTTCTGACCCAATGCACCCAGCTGCTCAGCGATCTAGATGGATGAACTAATGCCGAGCTGCTTGGCTAACCCCGTTCAACCTGGCGTAAACGTGTGACCGGATCTGAGAGGCCGCCCCTGGGCTGGATCGGTCTCGGTGCCCTGGGGGCGCCGATGGCCTCGAACCTTTTGGCGGCAGGCTTTCCGTTAACTGTGTACAACCGCACCACGGGCCCCGAGCAACCCCTGGTGGCAAAGGGGGCGCTGCTGGCGACCAGTCCAGCGGCAACTTCAGCGACGGCCGAGCTGTTCTGTCTCTGCGTGAGCGACGACGCGGCAGCTGAGGCGGTGCTGTTTTCTCACCAGAGCGATCCAGAGCGAGCTCCTGCCAGCGCTGGCTTACGCCCCGGCAGCCTGGTTATCGACTTCTCCACAATCGTCCCGGCCACTAGCCAATCGCTGGCGATGCGGCTGGCCGATCTGGGGGTGGCCAATTTGGATGCCCCGGTGACCGGTGGCACGGAAGGGGCCCGGGCCGGCAACCTGTCTGTGCTGGTGGGTGGTGACGCGTCCGATCTGGAGCGGGCCCGTCCCGTGCTCGAGGTTGTGGGCGCTCGTGTAAGCCACCTGGGGCCGGTGGGGGCAGGTCAGCAGGCCAAGGCGGTCAACCAGGTGCTTGTTGCCGGTAGTTACGCCGCCGTTGCAGAGGCCATGGCCCTGGGCCAGCGCTTGGCGCAGCCCGTGAGCGCACTGGTGGCCTCCCTAGAAGACGAGCTGCTGGCAGCAGGCCACGGCAATGACGACGTTTCGGCCCTAGCCCGCTGGTTCAGCAGGCCCAGCTAAGGCAGCTTCCTACGCAGCTTCTGGCATTGCTCAAGCAAAGCCGGTAGCTCCACCGTCACCACATCCCAAACGATCTCCAAATCAATTCCCAGATAGCCATGGATCAACTGATTGCGCATGGCCACGATTTGCCGCCAGGCAATTCCCGGATTTGACTCCCGTACCTCAGGCGGTATTCGGGTGGCTGCTTCTCCGATTAACTCGATATTCCTCAGAACAGCATCCTGAACAAGGGGATTGCCCTCGAAGTCGTTCTGGCTGAGCTCAGCGCAGTAACTGATGGCACGGGAGGCAAATCCCTCCATGTCTTGGAGGTAGAGCAGCCAGTCTCTTGGTGGGCGCTGCTCAGATGGTGATGGCATCGGCTTCCACCATGGGGCGCAGCTCTTTGCGCAGAGCCTTTTCGCTCACTAGGTCCACTGGACTATCGAGGAGGTCTTCCAGAAAAAACTGCAAGCCAAAAAAGCATTTGGCGCTGGCAACTACCTCGAATTCCACCAGCAAGTCCACATCACTCTCCGGCCCAGCGGAACCCCGCGCCCACGAGCCAAACAGCCGCAGCCGGCGCACACCGAACAGCTCTCGCATCTGCGAACTGTGCTCGCGGATGCAACTGAGCAACTGTTGGGTGCTTTCAGCCATTGCAGTGCCTGGCGAGAATCTTTAGTGAACTGTAGGCAGGGTGGATGTTCTTGCAGCCAGGGACCCTCAAGCCCCTGATCACGGCTTTGCCCCAGCGCCATTACCGGCAGGTGGTGCACTTAATCCGGTGGCGAGCCGCCGCTGCCCGATCAATGCGCCAGCATGGGTGAAAGTGAGGGTTTGTTTGTGTTTTTAAATCCGTTTTTTCCGTTCACCACGGCCAAGGTGCTTTCCCTTAAGGCCTCCGTGCTGCTGCTGTTGACCCTGCTGATCAAGGCCAGGGTGCAGATCGTTACTGGCTCCGCCGTAGGGATCTTGCTGCTAATGCTGCAGACCCTGGTGTTCCTGGCCATTAGCGGTGGCTTGGTGCTTGCGGCTGGTGGAGCAGCGGTCTACGCCACCCAGAAGCGTCGGTCTGCAGCGGCCTAAATCCATGGCCGCTGGCTGCCTGGGGCATTTAGGCGGGCATCTTCATCCGGGTGAAACATCGGCGCCTGGCCCATGAGGGTTGTTCCATTGCGGCTGATGCCTGGCGACGACCTGCGCCTTGCGCTGGAGT
This sequence comes from Cyanobium sp. WAJ14-Wanaka, assembly GCF_024345375.1. Classification (NCBI taxonomy): domain Bacteria; kingdom Bacillati; phylum Cyanobacteriota; class Cyanophyceae; order Synechococcales; family Prochlorococcaceae; genus Cyanobium; species Cyanobium sp. WAJ14-Wanaka. The sequence goes on from NZ_JAGQAZ010000001.1 coordinate 351,099, forward strand.
CCTGGATGGGCGCTCAACAGGAACAGGCAGGCTGTTTGATCAGCGCCATCGGCAGCCTGTCGGTGGCCCAGCTGCGCTTGGCGGGAGCGTCCCAAGCCACCGTGATCCATGGCGACCTGGAGATCCTCAGCCTGGCCGGCACCCTTTCGATCGATGGTTCCCATCTACACATCGCCATCGCCGACAGCCGCGGCACCTTGATCGGCGGTCACCTCTGCAGCGGCTCGCTGTTACGCACCACCGCCGAACTAGTAGTTGGCCTGCTGCCCGAGTGGCAGTTCAGCAGGGAGCTGGATCCGGCAACTGGCTACGCCGAGCTCCAGATCACCCGGCGGCCTCCAGAAATAGCAGCCAGCAAGCCCCGCCACTGATATCCGCTTCGATGTTGCCGTTGCCATCGCGATCTTTCCAGTGGAGGACGTGTCGATTGCTGTTGGATCTAGATGGAATCAAGGAGGACTCAGCCAGTTACCAGATCAGCACACTGGGATCGAGAAGAAAGCCTGCGCCGCTCAAGTAATCAGAAACTCCTCAGCCAAGGCCGTCGAAGTCGGTATGGGTGTGAATCTTGCATGGCTGCCAACAGAGCGCCCACCAAAGTGATCCACGGGCAATGGCTCGGCCTATGGTGCCAAAAAGAGCGCCCGCGGAAGGCCTTCGAATCTGTGGAGGTGGAACATGCCTGAATCCAGCCTTCTTTCGGAAGACCTGCGAAGCGTTCGCATTGTCACGCGTGATGGGCTTGAGGCGTTCACCAGGCAGTTAGTGGAAAAGTTTGCCCCTGAAAAGGTGATCCTGTTTGGATCCCAGGCCAGAGGTGATGCCGGCTTGCATTCGGATGCCGACATTCTGGTGGTGATGCCATACGAAGGCAGGCCATTTGCAAAGAGCCGTGAAATCCGCAGGGCCTGCAAACCAGGTTTTCGAGTGGATCTGGTGATCTGGCGTCCCGAAGATATCGAATCTCGTTATCGCTGGGGTGATCCAATCATTCGCGAGGCGCTGGACCATGGGGAGGTGTTGCATGGCTGAACACAACCCTCTGGTTGATGAGTGGATCGCTAAGGCCGAGGGAGACTGGGAATGGACTGATGTTGATATAACTCAGATCAGATCTCGCATGCGCGATGGATATGTTTATCACCTACAGCAATGCATCGAAAAGCTCATGAAAGCACGCCTGCTTCAACTGGGGCAGACATTCCGAAAAACACATGATTTAGTTGGCCTATCCTTTGCGCTTCATGCTGTAGATCCTGCTTGGAGCTGGGATGAAGACGAACTGGAGGACTTAACAGAATCGGGTGTAATGAATCGCTACCCAGGTTTCGACACATCCATAGAGGAACTCGAGGAGCTCAAGGAGATCGCCAGCCGCCTGCGCCAGGCGCTTCTGCTTCGGCTTGGATCCGTTTCCCCGGAGGTAAGCACCTGATGGCCTACTACGGCATCCCCACCAACGTCATCCACGGGCAATGGCTCGGGCTGGTCTAATCCGTGGGCCTGGAACAATCGTTTGCGGGGGTGTATCTCCTGCGAACGACAAGGCAGCATCAAGGGCCAAGGGTTTAGGCGGACTTGCCAGACCCTTTGGGAACTGTAAAAAAAAAACGGAGAGGGCGGGATTCGAACCCGCGGGAGCTTTCACTCCGCTGGTTTTCAAGACCAGAGCCATCAACCACTCGACCACCTCTCCAGGGGGTCGTTACCGAGCAAATCGGCAACTAAACCATTTTCCCATGCGGTGCTCCGCCCAAGTGGTTCTCCTTCCATGCGGTGCTCCGCGATCAAGGGCTGGCTGGTGGCACGGGGGGGCAGCCCTGTTGGCGCAGTTTTTGGGCTTTGGCCTGGAGGCCCAATTCCAGCTGCCGTTCGCGGCGGGTGTGGTCCGCAAGCCATAGCCGATAGCGCTCGGCATTTAATTGCTGCCAATCGAGCAAGGCCGTTTGATAGCGCTGTTCATCGAGATCCCGATCCTCCTGGGTGTAGCGCTCAGCCAGGGCCGGATCGATGGCAGTCGGTTTGGTAGGCGGAATGAAGGCCTCGGCCTTGATGCTCGCCAATGCCTTTTGCTGCAGGGCCAGGCCCTTGGTTTGGGTGTTGAGCTGTTCAGGGCTAAGGCGGCAGTTGCCCTGGCCTGGGCTGCCGCCATTGCCCTGGTTATTCCAGGGCAACCAGCTTTGGCAACCACCTACCAATAGGGCCAAAGCAACGACGCCCAGGCCAGTTTTTAGCGAAGCCGGCATCGCCACTAATGCCTAGTTGCCGCTGGGTTTAGCCAGGGGCAGCAGGCACTTATCGGAGTCGCAGCCGGCCGGACCCGCTTCCACCAGTTCACCGCGGTCGTAGCGCTGCAGGGCTTCAAAGAAGTCTGGGCAGCTACGGCGCCCAGCCACCTCGGCATTGAGGCTGAGGTAGGTGGCGTGATCGATCGGCTCGAAGGGCAGCCGGGGGAAGGTGGCATTGGCATCAAAGCGGGCCAGCAGGGCCGCCGAGATGTAGCCCTCTCCTTTGTCGATGGCCTGGTGGATGGCCTCTGCCAGGGGTTCAATTTCGTTTTCGCGGAACTCAACGGTGGCAGAGGTGTTGTGGGCCGTGTAGTGCTTTTGCACCTGCATGTAGAAATCGAACTGGGCCATGGCGGAGAAGTTGTTGATCTCCACCGCATCGGCGCCGGGAATATTGGCCCAGCTCACTTCGGTGGGGATCTCCACCAGCCACTCGGTGCAGCGGGGATCAAATGGATCGTTGAGCAGACGCCCCTGTTCGTCCTTGTCGGATTGGGAGGGCACGATCGAGTAGCCGTAATCGAGGCAGGCCAGGGCCACCGGATCGTTCTTGCGGAAGGTGATGCGGCGAATAAAGCGTTGGGCCTTGGGGGGGTGCCAGCCGGGTGAAGCACCGGTGAGCAGGCTCTTGGTGCCGGCTGGTTGCACCGTGGTGCAGCGGTTCGGGCGGCGCAGGCCCTGGCGGTCGCAGTATTCCCAGACCGCTTCGTTGACGATCTCCTTCCAGCGGCCCAGGTAGGTAGCCTCCTGCTGCTTAAAGGCCATCCCCTCTTCGGTTTCGGGGCGGCCGGCCTCCCACCACTTCAACCAGGGGGTGCCAAAGGCATGCACGAAGAAGTCGAACAGGCCGGTGAAGCTCACGCCCACGATCGGATCCCAGGCACGGCTCTGGCGGTAGCGCTCCACATCGAAGCGGTGGTTGAGCAGGCAGGCCACGGCCAGGCCTGCGGCCTTGAAGGCATCGGCCTGGGCCTGGTGGTCGGCGGGATCGATCTGGTTGAGATGGATCTCGGCGAGGTTGCAGTGGAAGTCGGCGCCGAGGATTTCACCGCAGGGGTTGAGGCCATAGCGGCCCAGGCGGTGCTCCAGTTCGGCGGGGCTGATTTCAGGGTGGTGGGTGGTCAGCCAACGGCCGGCCTGTTCCCGGCCCTGGTCGCAGTAGATGTCGATGAACTCGGTGCGCAGCTCGGGGGTGCTGAGCAGGTCGGCATTGGAGCGGGCGATGGCCTCGGGTGCGAATTGGATTGCCCCTTCACCGCTCTGGAACTGCTTGACCACGGCCTCATGCACCACCTCTTTTGAGGGGCGGGTGTGGAACACCCGGGTGTGGTTGGCCATGCGCAGGGCATCGCGCTCGGGATCGATGCGCCAATTGCCCTCGCTGTCCTGCTGCCAAAGGTTTTCCTTGGCGCCGGCGGCGCTGTTGTCTTCGGCGCTGAACTGGCGCATGCCGGCGCTGCGGCGAATGTTGCCCGCCACGATCGTGACTGCGGCCTCATCAATCAACAGGCAGCACTCCACCGAGGTGAGCTGGCGGCCGATGGCCCTGTTGAGCAGCTGGGCCACCCGGCCGTAGAGATCCTTCAGCTTGACGGGGTTTGCCATGCCGCCAAAGCCCTTGAGGGTTTCGCCCACGGGCCGCACATCGGAGAGGTCGATGCTGATGTGCACCTCATCGCCCTGGCCATTTTCGCCAAAGCGCTCATCACTGCACAGCTCAAGCAGTAGCTGGTAGCTGTCGACCCAGCCGCGGCGGGTGTCACCGACCTTGACCGTCACCAGGTTGACGCCACCGTTGGTGGTGATGTTGGTGCTGGTGTGCTCCTGGCGCTGGCCAGGGGGGGTGGCGCCGATGTCGGTGACTGCATCGATCACCAGCCGGTTGCGCACGGCCGGCAGGCGACTGATCAGGTGGGGCTCAATGATTGCGCCGGTGCCGCAACCCATCATCGCCAGGTCCATCATCAGACCGAAGGCTTCCCAATCCACCAGGTTGGTGGAGGTGCAGTTGTAGGCGCCGGAGAAGTTGTAGTGGCGCTCAATCCACTCGGTGCCACCAATCCAGAGCCAGCGGCCCGAGGGCAGGGCCTTTTGCTGCTGCTGCATGCGCCGCAGCAGGGTCACTTCCGCTTCGTTGAGGTGGCCGAGCACCCGCAGGCCCTCGAGGTTGCGCTCGGCCACCTGGTGCCAGCTCTCCCTGCCGCTGGGGGTTTTGCGGCTGTAGGTGCGGTAAAAAACCGGGTTGGCAGCTGGCGCCGTCGCCGGAAAATCTCCGCCCACCGGGGTGCCCGCCGGAGCCGCGTAGGCGGCTTCTGCTGCTAGGGCCGCTGCGGGGGTGGTGGAGATGGTCATAGGGGGTATGGCGGATCAGTGTGCCGAACCATAACGCCACTGATGGGGTGTGCAACCATTCGTTGCCACTATCCACAGCGCAACCCCAGCGCGGCCTCGGTGCAACGGACCTGCGAGCCTGAATTGATGGACGACCGCCAGCAGGCCCTGGCCTACGGCGCCGCCGATTTCGCCAGCAGCGACCAGGCCTTTGTGGATCGGCTGGCCGATTTCTTTCCCGGGGGCCTGGGTGATCGGCTGGTGGACCTGGGCTGCGGGCCCGGAAATATCAGTTTTCGCCTGGCGGAACGCTTTGCTTCGGCTTCGGTGCTGGCGGTGGATGGTGCCGGGGCGATGCTCGAGCTGGGCCGGCAGGCGCTGGCGGCCATTCCGGCGGAGCGGGCGGGCCGGATTCAGTTTGTGCAGGCCGTTTTGCCCGATCCAGCCCTGCCTGGGGGCTTCAGCGGCCTACTGAGCAACAGCCTTTTGCACCATCTGCACGACCCCCAGGTGCTCTGGCGGGCCTTGGGCCAGCTGGGTTGTCCGGGGGCGGCGGTCTACGTCAAGGATTTGCGTAGGCCGGCCAGCCCCGAGGCGGCCCTGGCCCTCCAGGAGCTGCACCTGGGCCAGCTGGATGGCACGGGTGCGGCGCTTTTGCGGCGCGACTACCTGGCCTCCCTGCATGCGGCCTTCACGGCCGAAGAGGTGCGGACCCAGTTGCGGGAGGCGGGCCTGGTGGGTTTGCAGGTGGCCGAGTTGGGGGATCGCTACCTGGAGGTGTGGGGGCGCCTGGCAGGCTGGTCCGATGACCAGCCTGTCCAGCCCTGAATCAGCCGAGCTGGCCGCAGCGGTAGCCCGGCGGCGCAACTTTGCGATCATTTCCCACCCCGACGCGGGTAAGACCACCCTTACGGAAAAGCTGCTGCTTTACGGGGGGGCGATTCAGCAGGCTGGCGCCGTAAAGGCCAAGGGCGAACAGCGCAAGGTGACCTCCGACTGGATGGAGATCGAGAAGCAGCGGGGCATCTCGATTACCTCCACGGTGCTGCAGTTCGACTACGCCGGCACCACGATCAACCTGCTCGACACCCCAGGCCACCAGGACTTTTCGGAGGACACCTACCGCACCCTGGCCGCCGCCGACAACGCGGTGATGCTCGAGGACGCGGCCAAGGGCCTGGAGCCCCAGACCCGCAAGTTGTTTGAGGTCTGCCGCATGCGCCAGATCCCGATCTTCACCTTCATCAACAAGATGGACCGGCCCGGGCGCGAACCCCTGGAGCTGCTCGATGAGATTGAGCAGGAGCTGGGCCTGGCCTGCTGGCCGGTGAATTGGCCGATCGGCAGCGGTGACCGCTTCCGCGGCGTGATTGATCGGCGCAGCAAGGAGGTGGTGCTGTTTGAGCGGGCCGAGCGGGGCAAGCAGAGTGAAGAGCGGCGCCTGGATGCCAGGGATCCGGAACTGGCCCAACTGGTGGAACCGGAACTGCTGGCTACGGCCCTTGAGGAACTGGAGTTGCTAGATGGAGCCGGTGCCGACCTCGACCTGGAGCTGGTGCATGGGGGCGAGCTAAGCCCGGTTTTCTTTGGTTCGGCCATGACCAACTTCGGCGTGAGGCCGTTTTTGGATGCCTTCCTGGAACTGGCCCAACGGCCCTGCAGCAGGCCATCGGCCAGCGGCGATGTGGACCCACTCAGCCCAGATTTCAGTGGCTTTGTCTTCAAATTGCAGGCCAACATGGACCCCCGCCACCGCGACCGGGTCGCCTTTGTGCGGGTGTGCAGCGGCAAGTTTGAAAAGGACATGAGCGTGCGCCATGCCCGGAGCGGTAAGACCATTCGCCTATCGAGGCCCCAGAAGCTGTTTGGCCAGGATCGGGAGGTGGTGGAAGACGCCTATCCGGGCGATGTGATCGGCCTAAATAATCCGGGCATGTTTGCCATTGGCGACACCCTCTATGTGGGGCCCAAGGTGGAATACGAGGGGATCCCCTGCTTCAGTCCGGAGATTTTTTCCTGGTTGCGCAATCCCAACCCCTCGGCCTTTAAAAGCTTCCGAAAAGGGGTGAATGAGCTGCGCGAGGAGGGGGCGGTGCAGGTGCTCTATGACACCGACCAAAGCAAGCGCGACCCGATCCTGGCGGCGGTGGGCCAATTGCAGTTGGAGGTGGTCCAGTACCGGCTGGAAAACGAATATGGAGTGGAAACCCGCCTCGAACCCCTGGGTTTCAGCGTGGCCCGCTGGGTAACCGGCGGTTGGCCGGCCCTGGAGCAGGTCGGTCGCATTTTCAATTGCAAGACCGTGCGCGATGCCTGGGATCGGCCGGTGCTGCTGTTTAAGAACGACTGGAACCTCAACCAGCTGGCCGAGGACCATCCTGAGTTCAGCTTGAGCGCAGTGGCCCCGGTGGTCAGTGGCGTCGAGCCCATCGCCCTCTAGCCCATCGCCCTGTAGGCCTAATCGCGGTGTTGCTCTCGCCGCGCCAGACTGACTTTAATAAATCATCACAGCGATGCCGAAGCCTATCTGGCTGGTGCGTCCCCGCCCTGACGGGGGCTGCGATTACGTCAATTTCCAGGCCAAGTTGGAGGGTGCAAACCCAGGCACCATCGAAATGCGTGAGGGCAGCCACCTGCCCCCCCAAATGCCCCTGCTCAAGCGTCGCCACTGCCTGCCAGCCGCCGAGGCTGAGTTGCGCCGCCGGGCGCTCCAGCAGGATGCCGGCTTCCAAAGCAGCGAGCCGCTCTTCTAAGCCACCTCTAGGCTCTTAGCTAATGAATCAACGCTCCGATTTGGGCCCCTACGAGCGGCTGGGCGTAGCTGCAGATGCCAGCTTTGATGTGGTGCAGGAGGCCAAGCAGGCCCGCCTGGCCGAGGTGGGCGACGACACCATGGCCCGTTCCCGGATAGAGGCGGCCTACGACAGCGTGCTGATGGATCGGCTCAAGGAGCGCCAACAGGGCAAGGTGAGCAGTGCGGCCAAGACAGCTTCCCAGCGGGAGCAGGCAACCGTGACCGCCAAAGGGCCTGCCCTGAAGGTGCCTGGTTTAAAGGGGGGTGGCCTGAAGGTTCCCGCTTTTAAGGTGCCGGCGTTTAAGGCATCGATGCCAGGTTTGCCAGCGATGCCTGGTATGCCTTCGCTGCCAAGCCTGGCCCTGCCCACCGAGCCCCTGGAGCTCTGGTTGCCGGTGGCTGTTTTTGCCGTGCTCTTCTCCCTAATCCTTTTTGTGCCTGGGGCCCCGGCCGAATTGCTGTTGGCCGTGGCCACGGGTACCACGGTGGTAAGCCTGCAGCGCCGCAATCGGCGTTTCTTGCCCGCCGTGCTCTGGGGATTTGGCCTTTTGGCCGTGGGCTTGCTGCTGGGGGGCCTGCTCAATGCCCTGGTGGTTGCCGCCCTGCCGGATCCATTAATTGCCAATACGGCCTCGCCCCAGGGCCTAGCAATTGGACCTTTGCAGCTGCAGAGTTTGCCGGCTTTGGTGATGCTCCTTCTTGGCGCATTGTTGATAGTCATTTGAACTGCGCCTAGGTTGGGGCCAATGTTGCTTGGGCCCTTTGGCGTTACGTTCACGGCTTTGGTTCAAGGTAAGTGCGCAAATTCGAAGGTTTCTGATATTTGTTTTTAGCTTGAGCCTATGTGCGGGCCTAGGCGTTTCAGCCCTGGCTGCCAATTCGGCTGTTAACGCGAAAAAGCCAGCTACAGCCTTGCCTGCTGCCAACCAGGCTGAAAAGTTTAAATCTGCTAAAAAGATAGATTCCCTAATTAATTGCTTTCCCATTGCTGCGATTGGTGTGGATCCGCTCGCCCCACCAATAGCAGTACCTGGGCAACCCCTCAAGGTGGATGTGGATTTACACGTTGATCAAATTCCCAAAATTGAGCCAAATGAAAATTATTTCATTTTGGATGCTTTTTTGGATGCCAATTGGTGTGACCCCAGGCTTGCTAAGGAGCTCCTCCCTGGCGAGGCAGAGCGAGTTTATGCCAACGATGAGGCCCATGATTTTCTGAAAACCCACTGGGACCCCCAAATCACCTTCATCAATGAGCTGGGTGCGACCGAGGGGGATGATTTTAATTTGGCCATCTTCAGCAATGGTCGAGCTGAGCTGACCCGCAGATTGCAGGTGAAGCTTGCCTCAAATTTCGACCTGCACCGCTTCCCCTTTGATAAGCAAAAGCTGGTGGCAGAGATTTCCTCTTTTGCCTGGGACCGAGATATCATAAGTTTTATTGATGATGGTAAAAATCTCAGTGTAAGTAAGGGTTTTGATATCACTGAATGGGATGTGACGCGTTTTGAAAGTCGGGTGTTCGACTATGACGAACCTGACCATGGAGACGATATTTTCTCCATGCTCAGGCTGGAGGTCGACGTCAGCAGAAAGAGTGATTTTTATCTGTATAAGATATTTATTCCCTTGGCCGTTCTTAGTTTTACCAGTATCTTCTTTCTGGCTATTCCGATCGACGCCATTGGCGATCGAATTGCCTTTGTCAGCAGCCTGCTGTTCACCACCCTTGCCTACCAGCTGATCATTGCCACTTCAATACCTCGGGTTCCCTATTTCACAATTGGCGATCAATACACCCTGTTTCTGTTCTTCTTCATGATGGCCGAGCTATTCATTGGCTATTTCATATCCCTGGTGAATCGCTTTGGTGGTGAAAGCAAGCTGCTAGTGAACCGTGTTGAGACGGGATTTGAGATTGGTCTGCCCCTTGTTTTTGTTTTGACGAATGTTTTCTTCTATGTTCATGCCGTTGGCTGAGCGGAACGCGCCTAGGTTGATACTTCAATTGGATATGGCTTGGATTTCCCATGAGCCTTGACCGTTATCGCGAGGAGCTGGCCGAGACGGCCGCTGCCCTTGCTGCTCCAGGCACAGGACTGTTGGCCGCCGATGAATCGACCGGCACCATTGGCAAACGCTTTGAGGCGATTGGCGTTGAAAACAGCGAAGAAAATCGCCGCGCTTTCCGGACCCTTTTGGCCACCACACCGGGTCTGGCGGAACACATTTCTGGGGTGATTCTCTACGAGGAAACCCTCTTCCAAGACTCGACGGTGACCGCAGGAGCTGGCCCTAGCCCCCTGGTGGATCTGTTCCGGGACCAGGGAATCCGCGTTGGCATCAAGGTTGATCTGGGGGTTGAGGCCTTGGCCGGAGCCCTGCCCGGTGAAACCTGGTGCACGGGGCTAAGGGGCCTGGCGGAACGGGCCGAGCGTTATTACGCCCGTGGTGCCCGATTTGCCAAATGGCGCGCAGTTTTACGGATTAGTTCCGACGGTTGTCCATCGGAACTGTCGGTGCGTGAAAACGCCTGGGGCCTGGCCCGCTACGCCCGCACCTGCCAGGAGCAGGGTTTGGTGCCAATTGTGGAGCCGGAAATCCTGATGGATGGCGACCACGACATCGCCACTACGGCGGCGGTGCAGGAGTGGGTGCTGCGCACCGTCTATCGGGCCCTGGCGGTCAATGGGGTGTTCCTGGAGGGCAGCTTGCTCAAACCCTCGATGACCACGGCCGGTGCCGATTGCCCGGAGAGTCCTCCGCCTGGGCAGGTGGGTGAATTCACCCTGCGGACGTTGGCTCGCACGGTGCCAGCGGCGGTGCCGGCAATCCTTTTCCTTTCTGGTGGCCTGGCGGAGGAGGACGCCAGCATTTGCCTGAACGAGATAAACCGGGCCGCCCATCAGGCGGGTGCCCCCTGGCACCTGGGCTTCTCCTTCGGCCGGGCGCTGCAGCACTCCTGTCTGCAGGGCTGGGCAGGAAGCGATCTGGTGGCGGGTCAGCAGGCACTGCTGGCCAGGGCTAGGGCCAACGGTGAGGCCAGCCTTGGCACCTACCAGCCCGGCTCCCAGCCCTCCAGTGACGCCAGCCTGTTCGTGGCTAACTACAGCTACTGACTAGGGCCCCTGCAGCCCTCAGCTGGGTCCGTTGCAGGTCAAAATGGAGCGAAACGTGGAGTGGGTCTGTGAAGGAGGTGAGTGGAATGCAGGTGTTGTTGCGCTTTGCCGGTGGTGCAGCTGCGGTTTCGGGGGGTGTGGCACTGCTGGTTTGGGTGACCTGGGTGATGTTGGATTTGAAGAACCTCCAGTCCGGTTTCACCCTCCCCTGATGGGGATTTAGCTAGGTCAAATCGGCTGTTAAGCCAAATCGGTAGTTAATCCACATCTGTGGTTAGCCCATCAATCAACTCCTGCAGTTCCTCTGGCCCAACTAGATAATGCTCGTTGCAGAAATGGCAGATGATCTCCGCCTGGCCGTCTTCGGCGAGCATGGCGCTGAGCTCGCTGCGGCCCAACAGCATTAGGGCCGCGACGCTGCGGTCGCGGCTGCACGGACACTCAAAGCGCACCTGCTGGCGGGTGGCGGCGGTTTCCAGGGGCTGGGGATCCAGGTCGGGAAAGATGTCTTCCAGCAATGCCTGCAGATTGTCTGCGTTGTTGGCAAGCCTTTGGCTGAAGCCACTTACCTCCTGGCAACGGGCATCTAGCAGGGCCACCAGGGCCGGTTCACGGGCGGCCTTTGGCAGCACCTGCACCAGCACGCCGCCGCTGCAGCGCACCCCCTGGCTGTCGATTTGCTCCCCGACAAACACCGCAGATGGGGTCTGTTCGGAATGGAGTAGGTAGGAGGCGAGGTCTTCGCCGATGCCGCCACTGACCAGCTCCACCGTTGAGCTGAAGGGCTCCCCTTCCCCCAGATCCCGCACCACATGCAGATAGCCGGTGCCGGTGGCAGTTTTGAAGTCGAACTGGGCCAGGCCCCCCGGGCCATCGACCAAATCAAGCTCCAGGGCTGGGGTGCCCACGTAGCCCCGCACCGTGCCGTTGCGGCCGGCATCCACCATCAAGCCCCGCAGGGGGCCGTCGGATTGGATCCGCAGATTCACCCTGCCGTGGGCCACCTTCATCGAGCTGGCCAGCAGCAGGCCGGCGGTCATCGCCCTACCCAACAGGGCCGTAGCCAAAAATGAAAGGCCATGGCGCTCCCGGGCCTGCCGGCTGGCTTCAGTGGTGGTAACTGCCACCAATCGGATCCCGCCCCCGGCGGCGGTGGCCCGCAACAGCTGGTCGCTCAACGCTATTTATCCCTGACCAGGGCATCGTAAGGATTGAGCTGGCCCGTCTCCAGGCGCCAGCAGGCATCAATGCGGCCCCTAAATAAATCCGGCTCGTGGCTGACCACCAACACGGCCCGCTCCTTGGCTAGGGCCTGCAGCATGGCCAGGATTTCGCCCCGCACTTCCCAGTCGAGGCCTGCTGTCGGTTCATCCAGCAGCAGCACCTTGGGGTTACGCAGCAGCTGCACCGCCAGGGCCAGCCGCCGCTGTTGGCCGCCGCTGAGCTGTTCGGGGGGCTGCTGCAGCGACAACCCCGCCAGCCCCACCAACTCCAGCACCGCATTGGCGTCATCGGCGCTGAGCCGGCGGTGACCCACCTTCAGCTCCTGGCCCACGCTCAGCCCCAGGAAGTGGCGCTCTGGAAATTGAAAAACCAGGCCGCAGAGCCAGCGCCGTTGGCGGCCGTTAAGCGCCTGCCCCTGCCAGCAGACCTCACCCTGATCGGCCTCGGCCAGGCCGCAGATCACCTCCAGCATGGTGGTTTTGCCACAGCCACTGGCACCCGCCACCAGGCCCAGCTGGCCCTCCTTCAGGGCCAGGTTGAGCCCCTGAAGCACCGGGGTGCTGCAGGTGGCTGGTTGGTAGGTGATGCCACGCAGCTCAATCATTCACCCAGCATGCCTGGTTTGATAGGGCGATCCCCACTGCAGACCGATCGACCATGGAGGTGCGCTTCCGCGATTTCGATCCCTTCAATTGCTGGTTTTGGTTGCGCTTTGCCAACCCCCCCGGGGGCGGTGAGCGGGGCTATGTGGAGACCGCTTTCGACAGCTGGTTTTTCCTGGGTAAGTGCGGCGCCTTCAACGCCGAAGCCCTGCAGGTCCATGAGGAGGGGGCCGACCTCAGCTGGATGGCCTACGACCAGGAAGACGCCGAGGCGGCCATGCCGGCCCTGATGCACAACATGGGTCCGATGGAATATCAGGACGCCTGGGCCCGTTGCTGGGTAGACCTGGGCACCAGCGACGGCTTTGGCCTCGACGTGTTGATCAACGCCCTCCGCCAGCTGAACCGCGACATGGTGGAGATCGAGGAGCTGTTGGTGGGCGGCCTCAACGACGACTGGCCGATTGAGGAGCAGCCCGAATCCGTATTTGATAGCTAGTGGCCAAGGAACGGCGGCGGCTGCTGGTTCCTCCGGCCCGGCTGGGGGCCCTGGCTGGCAGCTCCCTAGCCCTTAATCAGCTGCCCCTGCTGGAGAGCGAGCTCCACTACCTGCGTCGGGTTTTGCGCCTGCGCCAGGGGGATGGCTTTGCCCTGGTGGATGGTGCTGGCCGCCTCTGGCATGCCGCCCTTACGGCCGAGGGCCTGGCCCAGCTCGAGCAGCCCCTCGATGCACCCCTGCAGCAGCTGGATGCCCCCAGCTGGCCACTGGAGCTGGTGGTGGCCTGGCCCAAACGGGATGGGGAGCTGCTGCTACGGATGGCCTGCGAATTGGGGATTGATTGCATCACCCCGGTGATTGCCGAGCGCAGCACGGCGCCGGAGCTGCGTAGCCACGAACGCCACCAGACAATCCTGCGGGAAGCGGCCGAGCAATGTGAGCGGCTTTGGCTGCCGCAGCTGGGCTGCCAGCAGCGGGCAGTGGCGCTTTTTGCCGCTCCCAGGCCCGGCTTGAGGCTGCTGCCCACCACCAGAACCGAGGGCTTGCCCTTGTTGGCCGCAGCCCTTGGCCACCTGGCCAATCAGGAGTGCCAAATGGGCCAGGAGATCACCGTGGCGGTGGGGCCGGAGGGGGGCTGGAGCCCCCTGGAGCAGGAATGCGCCATCAGCCATGGCTGGCAGCCCGTCAGCCTGGGGCCAACGATTTTGCGCACATCTACAGCCGCCGTGGCAGCGGCGGCCCAGCTATCTGCCTGGAGAGCCGCTCTCTAGGGCTTGAACAGGCCTTTGCCCATGTCCCGGAAGCCATTGAGATTGGCCCCTGCTTTGCGCCGCCGGGTGGGCACGGCATTGGCTGGATTGAGGCAATCCGGGGCAAAGGTGATGTTGCTGGGGGGAGGTAGGGCCTCCTGGCTAGCGCGCAACTCTGCGGCAATGGCCTCGGCAGTTGTTTGGCTGGAGCTGGAGCTGCCCGCAGGGCTTGCGCTTGGCGCAGGGCTGGGCGCAGCTGCTTTAGCAGCAGCTCCATCGATCGCTGCCTCTTCCTGGATCGCCACCTCTTCCTTGATGGCGACCTTGGCCGGTTGGGCCCCTTCGCTGCCCAGGTCCAGGAAGAATGTTTCCTTACTGTTAAACACCATCAGGGCAGCAGCGTCATGGGGCGATTATCTGCTGCCCAAGGCCCCTTTCTCCATCGGGCTTAGACCTGTGCAACACAACTGCCCTGAATGGTCCTATCCCATCCGCTCCTGATCGCCCTGCTGGTCAATGGCGGCCTAATTGCCTGGGCCCAGCGCCTGCCGCTCCTAACCCGCTCCGGCTGGGTGCATGCCGGCATCCTCGGGACCCTGCTCTGGACGGGCCTGGGTCCCCGTGGTTGGTTGGCGGTGGTGGTTTACCTGGCCCTTGGTTCAGCCGTAACTAAGCTGGGATTTCGCACCAAGGCCGCCCTGGGCCTGGCCGAGGCCAGGGGCGGTAAGCGCGGTCCGGAGAACGTCTGGGGATCGGCTGCCACCGGGGCGATTCTGGCCATTGCATATGCCCTGCTGCCGGCCCCGGCGCGCCCCCTGCTTTTGCTGGGATTTGCGGCCAGTTTTGCGGCCAAATTGGCCGACACCTTTGGCAGTGAAATTGGAAAACGCTGGGGTCGCCACACCATCTTGATCACCACCTGGAGGCCTGTTTCCCCCGGCACCGAGGGGGCAATCAGCCTGGAGGGCACGGCCGCCAGCCTGGTGGGATCGGCCCTGATGGCCCTGGTTATGGCCGCCCTGGCTCTGGTGCCCGGCGGCAGGGCCTGGGCGCTCGTTACGGCTGTGGGTCTGCTGGCAACCCTGATCGAAAGCTTGATTGGGGCGAGCCTCCAGCGCCGCTTCGCCTGGCTCAGTAATGAGCTGGTCAATGGGATGCAAACGGCCATCGCCGCGCTGCTGGCCATCGGCTTGGCCCTGCTGTTCCAGCTCCCCCTCCAGGCTGCTGCGTAGGCGCATCAGGGCAGCCTCACCCCGCTTCTGGGCCTGTTTCCTTTCCAGGCCGTGCAGCTGGGCCAGTTCGCTCCAGGTCTGGCCATCGAGCCAGTGGCCCTCGAGCAGGTGGCGATCGAGGGGCTCCAACTCCGCCAACTTTTGCTTGAGCCAGGCCTGTTGGGCTGCGGTTTCGCCGTCGGGCTCGAGGGGCACCGTGGCGGCAATTTGATCCAGCAAGCAGCTGCCCTCAGCTGGATCCTCCCCGCAGCCCGGCAAGGGGGCATCGAGGCTGCGCACCTGGAGGGCCAGCTGCACCGCCTGGGCCTCCTGCAATTGCTCCACCCGGCAGCCCAGGGCCTCGGCCAGGTCTGGGCTGGTCAGGCTTTCGCTAGTAGGGCTTGGGCTGGTCTGGCCCTTTTGCCGCAGCATCCGGCAGGCCCTCTGGTGCAGTTCCCGCATCCGGCGGGGGGTGTGGATCGGCTGCTCCCGATCGCGGATGTCGTGCAGGATTGCGCCGCGGATAAAGGGCACGGCAAAGGAGCTCAGGGCACCGTCGCGCCCAAGGGAGAAGGTTTCCACGGCCCGAATTAGGCCCAGGTTGCCCGCTGAAACCAGGTCTTCAAAGGGCCTGCCGGTGAGCTTGCTTTGGCGATGGGCTACCTGCTTGACCAGGGCGAGGTTGTTCGTCACCAAGGCATTGCGCCAATGCAGGCGGAGGTGATCTTCAGAGGCTGTGGCCATGGCCTTCAGCCATTGGCGGTTTGATGAATGCAGAGTGGATTGCTCGAGGTTGGCTTGCTCGGGGTTGGCTTGCAGGAGGTTGGATTGGGCCATGGGTTGGGCATCGCTGCTTTCACCTTCCCCAGAAACCCCCTCCTCCCCCCTCACCCAGCCCGTGGAATCGCTCTCACCGGATTGGGGGATCTACCAGCCTTGGGGATCTACCAACCCCGGGTGGAGGTTGGCAGGTTTAGGGGTTTCAGCTCGGCCCACTCCAAAAGGGCCGGCCAGCGCTGCAGTCGCCCATAGACCTGGCCGTGGCCATCGCTGTTGAGATGGAGGCCATCACTGCAAAGCCACTGGGGCCAGTCCGGATCGGCCAACAGGCCATCGAGCATTGGCAGAAACGGCACATTTGCCTCGAGGCAGGCCTCCTCGAGCAGGCCTTCGTAGCGGCGAATCGAGTCGAGCCCGTACCAGAGCACCCCGGCGTAGGGCATCGCCTGATCCAGCACAGGTGTCAGGCCGATCACATGCACTGGCGCCAGGGCCTTGGCCTGGTTCAGCAGTTGGCCCATGCCAAATAAAAAGGCCTCGGGATCCAGTTGGGGGCGCCCGTCAATGCGGCCGATTCGGGCGGTATCGTTGAGGCCGATGCCCAGCAGGATTCCCTGGGGAGTTTGGCGGCGCAATTCCCCCCTGCGGCCCACCTCATCAATGAGCCTGGCGGCCAGGCGCTCCAGGCCATCACCCCGAACCCCCAGGTTGTAGATCACCGGTGCGGCGGGCAGCTCCATCCAGTGGCGCCTTAGCCGTTCACACCAACCCCCCTCCAGCGGATCCCCCCAGCCATGGACGCCGCTATCGCCAAGCACCACCAGCTTCTTGGGAATTTGCATGCAACTGGCGGCGGGCGCGGTCGCTGAGATCTTCCCCCAGCAGGGTCAAAACGGCATAGACCGCCATCAGGGCCAGGAGTTGGTCCCAGGCAAAGGAGCTCAGGGCCTCCAGCAGCTGGCTGCCCAAACCGGTTGCCCCCACCAGGCCCACCACCACCGATTCCCGCAGGATTACATCGCTGCGGTAGGCCCCATAGGCCAGGTAGGGCCGGGCCAGGGCGCTGAAGGAGCCATAGAGCAGCGCCATTCGGGGTGGAGTGCCTGCCGCCAGCAATGCTTCCTGGCCGGAGAGGTTGGTTTCACTGGCCTCCAGCAGCAGCCGGCCCAGGATGCCCAGGTTGTGGAAGCCCAGGGCCAGGGCCGCGGTAATCACCCCCGGCTTGAGCAAAAACAACAGCAGCAGGGCCGTCAGCGGGGGTGGCCAGAGCCGTCCCATTAGCCAGAGCGCCCGCAGCGCCAGCTGGGCCCAGGGCCAGGGGGCCACTAGCAACAGCAGCAGGGGTGCCACCCCCACGGCCAATGCCGAGGCCAGCAGGGTCAGCAGCAGGGTGTTGCCAATCAGTTGGGGCCAGGGCAGGGCCAGCAGGGCGGGCCAGTCGGCCGGAGCCATGGGCGGCAGCTGCTGCCATTTCCCCAAATCCTGGGGGGAAACCTGCAGGGCCCAGGCGGCGGCGATCAGCACGGGCACCAGCACCAGGCCGGCGCCAATAATTTCCAGGCCCTGGCGACCGATCCGGGCTGGCTTGAGGGCTAGCCGTTGGGGCATGGCCCAGCGTCGCCGCAGTAATCCCACCAGTGCTTCTAGGGCCACCATCGCCAGCAGCAGCAGCCACAGGCCGCTCCACAGTTCGGGGAAGTTGAGCGACTGCAAGGTCAGCCGTAGGTCGGTGCCCAGGCCCCCCAGGCCAAAGACCCCCAGCAAGGTGGCGCTGCGCAGGGCGCATTCCAGCCGGTAGCCCCCATAGCTGAGCAATTGGGGCAGCAGGGGAGGTCCCAGGGCGGTGAGCAGGGCTGCTGGGGCACAGGCCCCACCACTGCTGAGCGCCTCCAGGCTGGCGATCGGCAGGGCATCGAGTTGGTCGCTGATTACCCGGGCCACCAGGGCCCCAAAGGGAATGGCAATTGCCGCCACCGCCACCACCGGATGGAGCCCCAGCAGTTGCAGCAGCAGCAAACCCCACAACAACTCATGGATCGAGCGCGGCAGGGCCCCCAGCTTGCGCAGTAGCTCCGCCGGGTAGGCACTGCCAAACCAGCTCAGCCATACCCGGCGGGAACTGGCGATCCCCAAGATCAGCCCGATCACCAGGCTGGCGGCCCAGCCCAATAGGGCCATGCCCGCGGTGGTACCTAGCCCCTGCAGTTGGGCCAGGAGCACCTGGGGATCCAGGCATGGATGCAGGGCCGCCCAGGCAAATTGGCCCACCAGCTCCCAGCCGCCGCCGTGGACCAGCTGGGGCAGCAACAACGCCAGGGGAATGAGCACCAGGGCCGGTGCCAGTACCCACAGGGGCGCCGCCCCGGTCTTCAGGTACCTAATTGGAGGCACCGGCATAGAGCCCATCGAGCTGGTGGCTGCCCAGGCTGGCCACGCTTTGATCCACCACTAGCTGGCCATCGCGCAGCCCAACCACCCGATCAAAGTGGTGCAGTAAGTCAGGCCGGTGCAGGCTCATCAGCAGGCCCCTTGGGGCTTGGGCCTGCTCCAAAAGCAGCTGGAGCAGTTCGTCGGCCAGGCGGGGATCGAGGCTGGCCAGCGGTTCATCGGCCAGCAACAGCATGGGGTCCTGGCGCAGTAGCCGGGCCAGGGCAACCCGTTGGCGTTGGCCCCCGGAGAGGGCAGATACCGGCTGGCATAGCAGGGCAGGGTCGAGCTCGAGCCGTCCCAATACGGCGGCGCAGGCCTCGGTTTCGATGGGTAGCAGCAGATTTAGTAGGGCCTGGGGCCAGCCCCATTGGCCCAGGCGCCCGGCATTGATGTTTTGTTGGACGCTCAGCTCCTCTATCAGGCGCAGGTCTTGCCAGAGGGTGCCGATCCGGGCCTGTTGGCGCCTTCTTCTGTGGGGGCTTTTGGAGCGCTCCTCACCGAGCCACACCACCCGACCGCCCTGGGCGGCCAGCAGGCCATTGGCCACCGCCAGCAGGCTGCTTTTACCAGCGCCACTGGGGCCGATCAGGGCAACCCGTTCCCCCGGCTGGAGTACCAGGGAAATGTGGTCGAGGCGGGGCCTTTGGCGGCCCCTAACCACGATCTGATCGAGCTCCAGCAGGGCCTTCACTGTTTTCAGGGGCTCTTGTTTCAGCGGATGTTGTTTCAGCGGATCTTGCCGATCTGCCTGCCCACCGCCTCAATTTGCCTGTATTCGGCCGCATTCACGCTGGTGAACTGTTGGGCGCCAAAGAGATTCAGGATCTGCTTCTGTTCTGGATCGCTGGATCGCCAGCTAATGATCGCCTTGGCGAGCTTGTTGGTGAAGCCCTTGCCGAAGCTTTTATCGAGGTTGGGTTGGGCCAACCAGAGGTAGTCGGCGTAGGGGGCGGTGCGCCAGATCACCGACACCTTTTTGCGATTTACCTTGCCGCTGCGCAGGCTGGACTTCCACACCTGTTCGTTGACTGCCCCGGCCTCATAGGCCCCGCTTTGCACCAGGGCAATGGTGGCGTCGTGGCTGCCACTGAAACCGGGGGCACCGCCGGCGAAATCAGTCAATTTGACCCCCGCCTGCATCAGAAAGTATTGGGGCATCAGCCGCCCTGAGGTCGAACTTTCCGAGCCAAAGGTGAAGCGTTTTCCCTTCAGTTCAACCAGCCCTTTCACCGAATTAATCGGCTTTAGGCCACTGCCGCTATTGGCGATAAAGACCGAATAAAACTGGGCATCAATATCCCGCTGGGCGACCATCTTGGCCCCGGGTTTTTGCAGTTTTGCCTGCACGCCGGTCAGGCCGCCAAACCACACCAGATCAAGCTGGCCGGTGCGGAAGGCACTCACGGCAGCGGCGTAGTCAGTCACGGGCACGTATTGCACAGCCACGCCGAGTTGTTGGCCCAATTCATTTGCCACAAGCCCGTAGAGCCGGTTCAGCTTTTCTGGGTTTTGATCCGGAATTGCGCCAATGCGCAACACCGGTTTCTGCACCTCTGCCGCCGCGGGGCTGATCCCCAGGGCTTGGGGGGAAAGGGGCAGCAGGGCCGGGGCCGTTGCCAGGGCAACACCTGCTGCGGTGGCGCTGAGGATGGCGCGGCCCAGGCGCCAGACGGGCAGTGGTAGGCGATTCATCGGGGCGGTTCTAAAAAGCTGGGGGTCAGAGGCCGACCAGAAAGCGCTCGAGGCGATCTAGGCCGTCGTTGATCGTCGCAGGTGAAACGGCACAGGAAAGACGAATGCAGCGGTCGTCGCCAAATGCCACCCCTGGCACCACCGCCAAGCCCACCTCATCGAGCAGGCGATTGCAGAGGGTCATCGAATCGAGCCCGTATTCGCCCACATCTGGGAAGGCATAAAAGGCCCCCTCCGGCGCCAGCAGCTTCAGGCCCCTAATCGCCATCAATCGCTCGGAGAGCAGGGCCCGGCGACCGTTGAATTCGGCGGCCATCTGCTGCACGCAATCCCTGGAGCCGGTGATGGCGGCCAGGGCTCCGTATTGGGCAAAGGTGCAGACATTGCTGGTGCTTTGGCTCTGTAGGGCCGTGGCCGCAGCGATCACCTCCCTGTTGCCGGCCAGCCAACCGATGCGCCAGCCGGTCATCGCCCAGCCCTTGGCAAAACCATTCACCGTGAAAATCCGATCCGCCAGGTCCGGGGCCACCGCCGCAAAGCTGTGGTGGCTGTGGCCAGGGGCCAGCAGGAATTCGTAGATCTCGTCGCACACCACCAACACCTGGGGGTGGCGGCGCAATACCGCAGCTAGGGCCTCCAATTCCGGCCGGCCCAAGACCATGCCGGTGGGGTTGGAGGGGCTGTTGAGCACCAGCAGCCGACTGGCCGGGGTGATCGCCGCTTCCAACTGCTCGGGCCTAAGTCGGAAGCCCTGGTCGGCATCGCTGGGCAGCAATTTGACCGAGGCTCCGGCCAGCTGGGCAATTTCCGGGTAGCTCAGCCAATAGGGGGAGGGCAGCAACACCTCATCGCCCGGGGCCAGGATCACCTGGAAAAGGTTGAACAGGGCCTGCTTGCCCCCATTGGTGACCAGCACCTCGGCGGCCTTGGTGGCCACCTGGTTCTCCTGGCTGAGCTTGGCGGCAATTGCTTCGCGCAGGGCCGGCTCCCCAGCGGCTGGTCCGTATCGGGTTTGGCCCTCTTCCAGGGCCTGGGCCGCTGCGGCACGGATAAAGGCGGGGGTTTCGAAATCCGGCTCGCCTGCGCTCAGGCTGCAGATGTCGCGGCCATCCGCGCGCAGCTGCTTGGCCTTGGCGGCGATGGCCAGCGTCAGCGAGGGCTGCAGCGCCTGGGCCCTTGGGGAAAGCAGTGCCCGATCCTGCATCGGCGATTCCAAGGCCCGGCTACGGCCGGCGCGGCAGCTGTAATACCCCCATCCTGCCCCATCCTGAAGGCATGACCAGCAACTCCCATCTGCTGCCAAACCATGGGCTGCCCGATCTTGGGGCGCTGACCCTGGCCTGTGGCGAATGTCAGCAATGCTCCCTTGCGGCCAGCCGCCAGCAGGTGGTGGTGGGCCGGGGTAATCCCGAGGCCCGGCTGATGTTGATTGGCGAGGCCCCCGGGGCCGAGGAGGATGCCACGGGCCTGCCGTTCGTGGGGCGTTCGGGTCTGCTGCTGGATCAGTTGCTGGCCGAAGTGGGCCTTGATCGCGACCACGACCTCTACATCTGCAATGGGCTCAAGTGCCGCCCGCCCGCAAACCGTAAACCGAAACCCGCCGAGCTGGAGGCCTGCAGGCCCTGGCTCGAGCAGCAGATCAGCCTGGTGAATCCTGCCGTAATTGGCCTGGTTGGTGCCACCGCCCTTGCTGCAGTGATGGGCATCAAGGCGGGGATTAGCCAGTTGCGGGGCCAATGGCTGGCAGGTGAGGGCCCGCTGCTGGGCGGTAGGGCCCTTATGCCCCTTTTCCATCCCTCCTATCTATTGCGCAATCCCTCAAGGCTCGAGGGAAAACCCCGTTCGCTAACGGTTGGCGATCTGGCCAGGCTTGCCAGGCGAATTAGTCAGTAGCCAGCCCCTTTGTGACAGGCTTGATCCAGCAACTGGTGTCTTAGTGATGGGCGGCAGCATGGATTGGGAGAACGATCCCCGCTTCGACACGGTCATCCATCGCCGCCAAACCCGCAATGTGCGGGTGGGAAGTGTCTGGATTGGCAGCGACCACCCGGTGGTTGTGCAGTCGATGATCAACGAGGACACCCTTGACATCGAGGGTGCAACGGCCGGAATCCGCCGCCTGCATGAGGCTGGCTGCGAGATCGTGCGCCTCACCGTGCCGAGCCTGGCCCATGCCAAGGCGGTAAAGGAGATTCGCCAAAAGCTGGAAGACACCTACCAGCCGGTGCCCCTGGTGGCCGACGTGCACCACAACGGCATGAAGATTGCCCTGGAGGTGGCCCAGCACGTCGACAAGGTGCGGATCAATCCGGGGCTTTTTGTCTTCGATAAGCCAGATCCAAACCGCACTTCCTTCTCCGAGGAGGAAATCGCTGAGATTGGCGAGCGGATCGCCGCCACCTTCGAACCCCTGGTCAGCCTGCTCAAGGCCCAGGACAAGGCCCTGCGCATTGGCGTGAACCATGGCTCCCTGGCGGAGCGGATGTTGTTTGCCTACGGCGACACCCCGGCAGGGATGGTGGAGTCGGCCTTGGAATTCATTCGCATCTGCGATCGGCTCGACTTCCACAACATCGTGGTTTCGATGAAGGCTTCCCGGGCGCCAGTGATGCTTTCGGCCTATCGCCTGATGGCCTATCGCATGGATGCCGAGGGTTTCAATTACCCCCTCCACCTGGGGGTTACGGAAGCCGGCGATGGCGATTACGGCCGCATCAAAAGCACGGCGGGCATTGCCACCCTGCTGGCCGATGGCCTGGGCGACACGATCCGGGTATCCCTCACCGAGGCCCCAGAGAAGGAAATCCCCGTCTGCTACTCGATTCTGCAGGCCCTAGGGCTGCGCAAGACGATGGTGGAATACGTGGCCTGCCCCAGCTGCGGGCGCACCCTCTTCAACCTCGAGGAGGTGCTGCATGTGGTGCGCAACGCCACTGCCCACCTAACGGGCCTAGACATCGCCGTGATGGGCTGCATTGTCAATGGACCAGGTGAGATGGCTGATGCCGATTACGGCTATGTGGGCAAAACTCCCGGCACCATTTCCCTATATCGCGGTCGTGATGAGATCCGGCGGGTGCCCGAGGCCGAGGGCGTTGAGGCCCTAATTGCCCTGATTAAGGAAGACGGCCGTTGGTTTGATCCCTAGGTCGCTAGCTTGAGTTGAGTAAAAGAGCTTGGGGGCTCACCGCATGGCCAGTGGACGCAGCAGGCTGCTGGTTTTGGTGGGTGTGGGCACGGTTAGTGCCATGGCTGCGGTGGCGATACCTCCCCTGCTGGCCCCCAGCGGAGCTGCCCTGATTAGCGATAGCCCCAAGGAGGTAATCGACCAGACCTGGCAGATAGTTTTCCGCGATTACCTGGATATCAACGGCAAGTACACGCCGGAACAGTGGCGCAAATTGCGCCGCGATGTGCTCACCAAGAACTACGGCACCCCCAAGGAGGCCTACGAGGCAATCCGGGGCATGCTGGCCAGCCTCGATGACCCCTACACCCGTTTCCTAGATCCCAGGGAATTCAAGGAGATGCAGATCGACACCTCCGGGGAGCTTTCCGGGGTGGGCATCCAGTTGAGCCTGGATAAGGAGACTAAAAACCTGGTGGTGATCTCCCCGATAGATGGATCGCCAGCTTCTAAGGCGGGGGTCCAGCCCAAGGATGTGATCACAGCCATTGATGGCAAGAGCACCAAGGGCATGGGCACCGAGGACGCGGTCAAGTTGATTCGCGGCCAGGCCGGCACCACCGTGACCCTCACCCTCAGGCGCAAGGGTCAATTGCTTGAGGTGCCCCTCACCCGCCAGCGCATCGAGTTGCACGCGGTGGAGCACCAGATCAACACCGGCACCGAAGGGAGCAAGGTGGGCTATATCCGGCTTAAGCAGTTCACGGCAACTGCCGCCAAGGACATGCGCCTGGCCCTCCAAGACCTGGAGGCAAAAGGGGCCCAGGGCTATGTGCTCGATCTGCGCAGTAACCCCGGTGGCCTGCTGGTGGCAAGCGTGGAGATCGCCCGCCAGTGGCTCAACGAGGGCACGATCGTTTCCACTAAAACCCGCGATGGCATCCAGGATGTGAAGCGGGCCACGGGCCGGGCCCTCACCACCAAGCCGATGGTGATCCTGGTGAATGAGGGATCGGCCAGCGCCAGTGAAATTCTCTCTGGAGCCCTTCAGGACAACCACCGGGCCCTGCTGGTGGGCCAGAAAACCTTCGGCAAGGGTTTGGTGCAATCGGTGCGGGGGCTCTCCGACGGCTCCGGCATGACCGTGACCATCGCCAAATACCTAACCCCCAGTGGGCGTGACATCCACAAACACGGCATCGCCCCAGATGTGAATGCCAAGCTCACCGATCAGGAAGCCCAGCGGATGAAGCTGGAGGACCTGGGCACCCGCAAGGATCCCCAATATCGGGTCGCAGAGAACACCCTGGTCAAGCAATTACGGGCCGCCAGCGCCACCGCAACTAGCGCTGGCCTAGCCCCTGGGGCCAGCTACAACCCCGCCAGCGCCAATGTGCCAGCTGCCCTACCTAATCCAAAGGCCCTAGCCAAGCCCATAGCTAAGTAGTTGGCCGCTGGCGCCGTAGTGCCTGGCCAGCCCTAGGGCCACGCCGGGCTCGGGCTCCCAGAGCAGGGCCACGTGTTGGGCCTCGCCAAACCGTCGATGGGCAGGAAAGCTGATCTTGAAGTGTTCGCTTTGATCTGCCTGGATAACCAACTGACCATCCAGCTGAGTTGGGGTCAAATTCAGCGGTGAAGCTGGAATTGGCAGCATCTCTCCTGGCCTGCCCTCCAACACCAGTACCACCGACTCAAGTTTTTCCGCAGCGCAGCGCAGCACGATGCGGCGGCGCTGCTGGCCCCACACCAGGCATAGCTCACTCACCCAGGGCCAGGCTCCAATCCGATCCGGCCCCAGGCTCCAATGGCCCCCTGGGCTGATCTGCATTTCGACCGGCGGCTCTGCAAAGCGCATCGAGCGCACCGAACCGGTGAGCCGGTTGGTCAGGGCTGCTTCAATTTGGCCAGCCTGTTCCGTCACCAGCAGGTGGCTGGTGAAGCGCTCCCGCTCCTGGCAACGGCCATCAAGGCGGATGAAGCTGCCCTGCCAAATGCCTGAGTTGTGGGCAAGAAGGGTCTGGCGCCTGGAAGATGGGTCCTGGATCACAGGGGCTAAATGGCTGAAAATGGTTCTATGTGGGCCGAGAAACCCTGGTGGTGTCAGCCCTGGACCATTGTCCTGACCGGTCTGGGGGTGGGATCGGCCAGCTGGCTGTTTTGGCAGCGTTGGTGGGTTACGGCTCCGGTGGCCGCGGCAATTTTGGTGTGGTGGTGGCTGTTTCTGGTGCTGGTGCCAGCCACCTACCGCCAACAGAATGGGGGGGATTGATTTTGGAGCCCGGGAGGAGCCCTAGGCGACCGGCTGCATCAGCCCGCCACCGGGGGAAGAGTCGTCGTCGTCGTTGCCGGGCCCTTCCTGGGTGAGGGCAAACCAACCGATCGCCCCGAGGCTGACCAGGGCCGAAACCAGGCTGAGACCGCTGAATCCACTTGCAAGGCCTGAACCCAAGTCGATCACCTCACCCATGGCGGCCCGTTACAGAACTTCTCACAAATGTAACGGTAGTTTGCGCAAAGTGGTGGATATCGGCCCCCTTACACCGCCAGGACAGCTTCGTTCTTGGCCTTGATCGCCTCCAGTCGCTGACTTTCGTTGAGCCCATCGGCCCCTGGAATTTGGGCGGCCATGGCATTGAGCCATTCCATTAGCTGTTCGAGTTGTTTTTCCATCGGCAACATGCCCAGGCCCCTGGCCAGCACCTTGGCGGTGGTGCCAGAGCTGGGCTGGTAGACCAGGCGGCCATGCAGGTGCTGGGGCAGGCCCTGGCGCAGCAGCCGGAAGGCGGGCTCCTCCATCGGTGTTTCCAGGGCAATGTTGGGCTTGTCGGGTTTGATGCGGGCAAAGCCACAGCGCTTGGCCACCAGCTTCAGCTCCATCAGCATCAGCAGGGAGGCCACAGGTGCCGGAATGGCGCCATAGCGATCCACCCAGGCGGCGGCCAGTTCGACCAGGGCCTCCTTGCTGCTGCAATCGGCGGCGGCCCGGTAGGCGGCGATCTTTTCGTCGTTTTCGGTGATCCAATCGCCCGGGATGAAGGCCGTAATCGGCAGATCGATCTGGGTGTCGTCTACGGAAGGGATGTCCTGACCCTGGATCTCGGCAAGGGATTCCTGCAGCATCTCCATGTAGAGGTCAAAGCCGATGGTTTCCATCTGGCCGCTCTGCTCCACCCCGAGCAAATTGCCGACCCCACGGATTTCCATGTCGCGCATGGCCAGCTGATATCCAGAACCCAGTTGGGCAAATTCCTGAATTGCCCTGAGCCGTTGCCGGGCCGCTTCGCTTAGGGAGGCATCGCCCGGATAGAACAGCCAGGCGTGGGCCTGGATGCCGCTGCGCCCCACCCGACCGCGCAATTGATAGAGCTGGGAGAGGCCGAATTTGTGGGCGTCCTCGATCAGGATCGTGTTCACCCTGGGGATATCCAGCCCGCTCTCCACGATCGTGGTGCAGAGCATCACGTCCGCTTCACCGGCGTTGAAGGCCACCATGGCCGATTCCAGCTCCCCCTCTGCCATCTGGCCATGGGCCACCAGCAGCTTCAGGCCGGGGATCATGCTGCGCAGCTGGGCGGCCACATCCTCAATGCCCTCCACCCGCGGCACCACATAAAACACCTGGCCGCCGCGGTCCAATTCCTGGCGCAGGGCGCTGCGCACCGCCTCCTCATCGAGGGCGGAGAGGTGGGTTTTGATCGGCCGTCTTAGGGGTGGCGGCGTGGTGATCAGGCTCATCTCCCGCACACCCGAGAGGCTCATGTAAAGGGTGCGGGGAATCGGTGTGGCCGAGAGCGTCAGCACGTCCACGTCTTTTCTGAGGGCCTTGATCTTTTCCTTTTGATTCACGCCAAAGCGCTGCTCCTCATCCACCACCAACAGCCCCAGTTCCTGGAAGTTGGTGCCCTTGCCCAGCAGCTGGTGGGTGCCCACCACCACGTCCACCTTGCCGGCCTCCAGGCCCTCGAGAATTGCCTTGCGCTCGCTGGTGGTGCGGAAGCGATTGAGTAGGGCCACCTTGAGGGGATAGGGGGCAAACCGCTCCGAGAGGGTGCGCCAGTGCTGTTGGGCCAGCACCGTGGTGGGCGCCAACATGGCCACCTGTTTGCCGGCGGTGACGGCCTTAAAGATCGCCCTAATCGCCACCTCGGTTTTGCCGAAGCCCACATCGCCGCAGACCAACCGGTCCATCGGCTGGGCCTTTTCCATGTCGCGCTTGACATCGCTGATCGCCTTCACCTGGTCGGTGGTGGGCTCGTAGGGGAAGGAGTCTTCGAGCTCGTTTTGCCAGGGGCCATCGGGGGGGAAGGCAAAACCAGCCACCTGGTGACGCTCCGCATAGAGCTTCACCAGATCCATCGCCACCCGGCGGATCGTCTTCTGGGCGCGCTCCTTGGCCTTGGTCCAGGCGGTGCCGCCCATCCTGTTCAGGTCTGGGGGCGCATCGCTGGTGGCCCGATAGCGGCCGAGGCTGCCGAGTTGGTCGGCGGCGACCCGCAGCAGGCCATCGCTGTATTGCACCACTAGGTAGTCGCGGGATTCCCCACTGATCGCCAGTTTTTCGAGCTTGAGGAATTTGCCGATGCCGTGGTTGCGGTGCACCACGAAATCGCCGGGCTGCATCTTGTTGGGATCGACCGTGCGACTCGCCGCCTTGCTGCGCCTGCGCACATAGCCGCTGGCGGCCAGGGAGTGCTGGCCGAAGAATTCCCGATCCGTGATCAGCACCAGCTTCCAGGCCGGCAGCTGCAGCCCCTCCAGTTCGGCGGTGCCCTTGCTCTTCAAGGCCACCGGGGTGTTTTGCTCCATCAGCCGCTCAATGGCTGGCCGATCGTCCGGGTTGGGCACAAACCTGGTTACGCAGTCGTGCTCCTCCAGCAGGGCCACCGCCCGCGAGGGTTGGGCGGACAGCAGCCACACCCGGGCCCTTTCCGCCACGAAGCCCTTCACCAGGCCGGCCAACTTGCCAAAGGCATTGGGGTAGGAGGGCACCGAGCGACTGGCTAAATCGAAGCTGTTGGCGTGGTTGTCGGTTTCATGCAGTTCGGCCAGGTCAAAGCCGCCGTAGGCATCCAGCTGGGCTAGGGCCTGGCCTGGTTCCAGGTGCAGGCAGGTGGGCAGGCCGGGATGCTCCTGGGCCAATTCATCCGCTTGCTCAGCGGCGTGCTCAAACCACTGCTGGCCGTGGGCGAGGCAATGGCGGCGACCATCAACCGCAATAAGGGTTTGGGCGGGCAGGTAATCCAGCAAGGAGGCTGGCTGGCTCCAGGCCAGGCCCATAAGCCGCCGTAATCCCTCCGGGGTGCCCCCCTCCAGCAGCTGTTCGGTGGCCTGGACCCCCAGCAGGGCCTCCAGATTGCTGGGCAGTGATTCCCTCAACACATCGGCAACCAGGGGGCCGTAGCCGGTGGGGGTAAGCCTCACCACCTCAATGGCATCAAGGGAGCGCTGGCTGGCCGGATCAAATTCCCGCAACTTCTCCAGCTCATCGCCAAACAGCTCCAATCGCACCGGCAATTCGGCGCTCACCGGAAACAGGTCGACGATGTCGCCCCTGCGGCTCCAGCTGCCCTCCTGTTCAATCGTCGGTACGCGCTCGTAGCCCAGGCGGGTGAGGCTGGCGGCGAGCTGGTCGAGATCGATTAGATCGCCCTTGCGCAGGCTCAGGCATTGGGAGGAGAGGGCCGCCGGTGGGGGTAGGTGGGGCTGTAGGGCCCTTTCGGTGGCCACGATTGCAAAGCGTTTTGCACTGGCTGCCTTGCCGCCCTCCCCATCCATTAGTTCGCTGAGCACCTGCAGCTGCCCCCAGGTGATTTCGCTGGTGGGATCAAGGGGTTCGTAGGGGGATCCTTCGCTGGTGGGATACAGCTGGCTGCTGCCCCAGCCCATCAGCTCCAGCAGGGCCGCCCAGCGGCCGGCCTCCTCCAGGGTGGGCACGATCACCAGCAAGGGAGCCTCCGCACTGCCGGCCAGGGCACTGCTGATCAGGGCCCTCGCCAACCGTCCAGCGCCGCTAAGTCGCAGTCTTTCAGGGCGTTTACAGCGTTCCAGCACCTCCGCCGTGAGGGGCACCTGCTGCAGCTGGCGCACCAGGGGGGAGAGGGGCATGGGAGGGGGCTCAATCGCCCTTGATCTTGGCAATAGGCTGGCCTGCATTGGGGCAGCACGGGCCAATGGCATCGCCCAGGGCAGGGCGCTCCCAAGACTTTCTAGGCCCACCTCCCTGATATGGATCAAGCAGTAAAGAACGAACTCCTCTCGACCTTGAAATCCCGATTAAAGGGAATCGATGAAAAAGATAGATTGATTTTGGTCGAGATCATAGAAAGTTTTGAACAGGAAGTTGCAGAACTAATGGCGACCTCACTTAGGGAGAAGCCAGCCGAAAGGCCCGCAGATGTTATTAATTCCGTTCTCCTAGGGGGCCTTGTCAAAACTGGACGGTTGGATGGGCAGGCGGATTTTCTTTGGAGTCGCTATGCCAATGACAGCACTAAATGTGAGCGGTGGACCAGGCAAGTGGTCAATGAAGCATTTCAATATTGGATGACAATCAGATGGTGCAACGAAGCTCAGGGAGGCCGGGATTAGGAGTTTCCCCCAGGTTGATTGCTGGATTCAATTAGTTCACTTTCCAGCAGCATGTTGAATTGCAGCAGCTGGCTGTCATTGAGTTGCTGGCGGCTGGTCAGGGAGAAGTGTTGCTCCAGAAATGCCCGGCCTTGGCCCGCATCCCATTGCAATTGCTGCAGCAGCTGGTCGCACTGGTCAAGCAGATCTTTCCGCCGCAATGGCACGGGCACGGATGCCGGATCTTGGCCCGGCTCCATCGGCTCTAGGGCCTGTAGGTAGGCCATGAGGTCGCCGAAGTTGGTCAGGCGGTTGCGGCTTGGATGGCCAAAGGCCCGCTCCAGGTAAATCGCCTCCTCGTCTCGGCCCCAGCCGAGGCGTTGGAGCTGGAGATCGAGCCGGGCCAATTCACTGCTCCAATCCTCAGGCTCGCTGCTGGCGGATTCGTCGTTGGGTGCCGTAGCCACTGGCGCCTTCAACAACTCTTTTACCGGCTTTGCAATGGGCTCCTGTTTTGTGACAGGCTCCGGCTTCAAGACCGGCTCTGGGATCTGGATCGGCTCTGGGATCGGTTCTTTTTGGGGCCCCAATAGGCCGAGGATTCTCTGCCGGGCCCGATCCTCAGCCTCTTCTGCCGTGACCCCTTCCCCCAGGCTGCGGCCCAGCACCGTGCTGCCCTGGTAGGCGCTCACCCGCACAATCCGCTGGCCGGGCTCGGCGTGGACCAATTCGGCCTCCAGATGCATGGGCCCGTGTCTTGGCATACAGGCTTCCTAGAGTGGCGCCTTATTGGACGCTCTGCAGCAATTTGGAAGCGGAGTCGATCCAGTCCATAAGCCCCCTAATTGAGCAGGCAGATCGCTGGAGCGAAGTGCTGTTGCTGCTCCCCCTGTTGGTGGCCCTGGAGGCGGTGCTCTCCGCCGACAACGCCATAGCCCTTGCTGCCATTGCCCGCTCCCTCAAGGAGCCGAAGACCCAGCGCCAGGCCCTCAACCTCGGTCTGGCCCTGGCCCTGGTGTTTCGTTTGGCCCTGATCGTGGCGGCCCAATGGGTCCTGAAGTTTTGGCCCCTGCAGCTGCTGGCCTCCGGCTATCTGTTTTGGCTGTGTGGCAGCCATCTGCTCAAGGTCTGGCGAGGCAACCAGGAGGAAGGGGCCGAGGGGGCTGAGGGGGCCGATCCGGTTCCAGCCCAGGGCTTGCGCTCGGGTCTGGGATCGGTGGTGGTCACCTTGGCTGTCACCGATTTGGCCTTTTCGCTCGACAGTGTGGCCGCAGCGGTGGCGGTCACCGATCGAATCGTGTTGGTGATGGCCGGTGGGGTGATTGGGGTGGTGGCCCTACGCCTGACGGCGGAGCTGTTTATCCGCTGGCTCGAGGTTTATAGGCACCTGGAAACGGCGGGTTATTTGGCGGTGGGTTTTGTGGGGCTGCGCCTCTTGGCTCGCCTGATCCTGCCGGACCTCGATCCGCCGGAATGGGCGTTGCTGGCCGTGGTGGCCGCCCTATTTGCCTGGGGGTTTTCCCAACGCAACCCCAGCCTGGAGGAGGCCTAGATCCCTTTGCAGATCGAACTGCGCCAAATCGGCAGTGACCGTTTGCTGGAATCGATCGAGGTTGAATCGCTGGCGGAGGTGCCCCATCCTGGCCGTTGGCTGGTGATAGATCAGCGCAGTTTTTTGGTGCTACAGCGCAGCCATCGCTACCAGCTGTGCAACGGTAGTTATGAGCTGGCAACGGTGGCTCTCCAGGTGAAGGCCCAGGTCCAGCCAAGGGATGCCCTCTGGTGGCAAAACCAGTGGGTGATTGGCAATCCGGACTGCCACTTCAACGCCCGCAGCCCCCTGTTGCGCTGTGCCGTCTTTCCCGACGGGCCCTGCACCAGCTGCGGCCACTACAGGCCCCGGCCTGATGGCCCCTAGGCTTAACAGACAACGCTTCTGCGGCGATTACCCAATCCATATCTGCTTCAACTGCTTTTGGCGAGGGCCAGGCTTCCTCCTTTGATGCCTTTGGCCTGGGTGCCCCAATTCTTAAAGCCGTAGCGGAGAAGGGCTACACCCAGCCTTCACCGATCCAGGCCCAGTGCATCCCCGCTGTGATGGCTGGCCGGGATGTGATGGCTGCCGCCCAAACAGGTACCGGCAAGACCGCCGGCTTCACCCTGCCGATGCTGGAGCGGCTCCGCCACGGCCCCCATGCCAAGGCCGGCATCGTGCGGGCCCTAGTGCTCACCCCCACCCGTGAACTGGCGGCCCAGGTGGCCGAAAGCGTGCGGGCCTACGGCCGCTATCTCGACCTCCGCAGTGATGTGGTGTTCGGTGGGGTGAAGGTGAATCCCCAGATCTCGCGCCTCCAGAAGGGAACCGACATCCTGGTGGCCACCCCTGGCCGGCTGATGGACCTCCATCAGCAGCGGGCCCTGCGCCTGGACCGGGTGGAGATTCTGGTGCTGGATGAGGCGGATCGGATGCTCGACATGGGCTTCATCCGGGATATCCAAAAGATCCTGGCCCTGGTGCCGCCCAAGCGCCAAAACTTGCTTTTCTCAGCCACCTTTTCCGGCGAAATTCGCAAGCTGGCCACCGGGCTCCTGCACCAGCCAGTGCAGCTCCAGGCCAGCCCCGAAAACCGCACGGCAGCCACTGTTGAGCATTTGCTCCATCCCTGCGACATGGATCGCAAGGGGGATCTGCTCAGCCATTTGATTCGCAGCAACGACTGGCAGCAGGTGCTGGTGTTTTCGCGCACCAAGCACGGCGCCAACCGCATGGCCGAGCGCCTGGTGAGGGAGGGAATTGGGGCTGCGGCCATCCATGGCAACAAGAGCCAGGGTGCCCGTACCCGCGCCCTTGCCGACTTCAAGGGCGGCCAGTTGCGGGTGCTGGTGGCTACCGATTTGGCTGCCCGGGGGATTGATATTCACCAGCTTCCCCATGTGGTCAACCTTGACCTGCCGAACCAGGCCGAGGACTATGTGCACCGCATCGGCCGCACTGGCCGGGCCGGCCACAACGGCCATGCCATCTCCCTGGTGGCGGCAGAGGAATGTGAGTTGCTGCGGGCGATCGAGCGGCTGATTGGTACGGCCCTGCCCCGTCAGGAAGTGCCCGGTTTTGAACCGAAGGTGCTCAGGGCCGCTCCCCTCGACCTCAGCGGTGGCCGGGGCAAGGGCAGGCGCCCTGGGGGCTCTGGTGCGGGGGCCGGTTCCCGCCGCCCGCCGACCAAGGCCCGGGGTAGCGCCCGGCCAGCTCGGCCCAATTGGTAGCAATCCGTACATGGGGCCACCGCCCGAGCGCCCCAGAATGGAAACGATTGCAGCCCCTTCTAGATGCTTTACGAGCCCGGATCTCCTGAGTGCCGCGTGCTGATCGATTGCAAATCCCAGATTGAATCGATGCTGCTTTCCCTTGAGCGGATTTCCAATAGTGAGCACATCCGCGACCAGCTCAAATCCGTCCACAACCAACTTGAGGGTCTCCATGCCCTGCAGCGCAAAGATCCCACCTAATAGAAGCGATCTCTGGCTAGTCGAAACGATCGCCGGCTTTGGCACCCAGCTGCTGGACCATGCTCTGGCCGCTAGAGGCGGCCTTGCCCTCCAGTTGGCCTGAGCGCACCAGGATCGGACAGCCACCCGTGGCCACCACTAAGCCGAGCCCCTCCTCCACTGCGATCACCGTTCCGGCTTGATCTTGGTCGCTGTTGCTGCTGTTGCTGCCGTAGCGCCCCAGCAGCGGTTGGACCTCGGGGCTCAGTTGCTCGATTAGGCGTGGGATCATGGGTTCGCTGCTCTGGACCTTGAAGCGCTTGTTTTGCCAGCTGGTGGTGGCTCCTGGATAGAGGCCCATCACCTGGCGGTGGATGGCCAGGGCCTGCCGACCCCAATCAACCATGAAATCAGCCTTGGCCAACATGCGGGCATAGGTCATGGTGGCCTGCTCCTGGGGCACCACCCCAAGGCGCCCCAGCCTTTCGGCCTCCGGGCCAGCTCCCGCCGCTTCTATCGATGGCAGGGCTTCCACAAATAATTGCCCCGTGAGCTCCGCCAGTTGGGCGGCCAATTCCTGGGCGTTTTGGAGCAGGCCAATCGGGATGGCCCTCTCCAGCAATACCGGCCCGGTGTCGAGCCCGGCCTCCATGGCCATGATTCCGACCCCGGTTTGTTGATCCCCCTCCAGCAGCGACCACTGGATCGGGGCCGCTCCCCGCCAGCGGGGCAAAAGCGAGCCATGGCCGTTCCAGCAGCCCAGGGGCGGTTGGGCCAAAACCTCGGGGGGCAAAATCTGGCCAAAGGCCACCACCACAGAGATGGCTGCCCCCAGCTCCGCCAGCTGCCTTTGGCAGTCGAGATCGGTGCGGATGCGCTCTGGGGTGAACACAGGAATGCCCAGGCTGAGGGCCCGGGCCTTAACCGGAGAAGCCACCAAATCCTTGCCCCGGCCGCGCCGGCGATCGGGCTGGCTCACTACACCGCAGATGCGGTGACCGGCTGCTGCCAGGGCATCCAGGCTGGCTACGGCATAGGCGGGGGTGCCCCAGAAGAGAACGTCCATGGGCCGCTGCAGGGCTGGCCCTAGGCCTCGCCGGTGATCGAAAGACCCTCTGCCCACACCTGGGGGCACAGGCCATCGGGGGTCACCTTGGCCGCCCCCTCAAAACCGACCAGGCTCTTCAACAGGGTGCGAATGTCACCGGCGACGGTGGCCGCTTCGATCGAGTGCTTCTCGCCATCCTTGATCAGCCAGCCATCAAAGGGCAGGGAAAAGGAACCCTGGCTCGCCTTGACCCCGGCATGGAGGGCCGAGAGCGAATCGATTACCACCAGGGGAGATTGATGTTGGTTTTGGTTGAGGCCCTGCTGGCCACCACCGCTGCCCGGGGTGGGTCCAATCTCAAACCAATCAGCCCCCACGGACACCTTGGCGCCCATGCCTGCATGGCCCGTGGGGTTCACCCCAAAGTGGCGGGCCGTGGCCTCGGAGTGGAGGAAGTTGCGGATCACCCCAGCCTCGAGCAGGGCCAAGGCGGCGGTGGGGGTGCCTTCGCCATCAAAGGCCGATGCGCCCACATTGCCCGGGTTGAGGCCGTTGTCCGTGATCGAGAGAAAGGGCACAGCCAGCTGCTCACCAACCGATTCTTGGTTGCTCAGGCTCACGCCATCAATGATCGCCCTGGCATTGAACAGGCTGCTAAACGCCCCGATCAAATCCAGGAATGCTTCCGGGCTGAACACACAGGTGTAGTGGCCAGTTTCAATTGGCCGGTAGTTGAGGTGGGAGATGGTGCGCTCGGCCGCCTCCTGGATACAGCCCTCGATGTCGAGGCTGCCGGCGCCATAGGCCAGGCGCACTGCCCCAGCACTTCGTGGTTTGCGGCCAGTTTCCTCTGCCCTGGCATAGAGATAGAGGCTGGCCGTTGTCAGTTTTTGCTGGCGGCAGGCCCCATCGCTATTGAGGTAGATCCGCTCACTACTGCGCTGGGCTAGGCCGTTGTAGGGCACCGTGCCAATGGCGGCATGGGAGTCGAGCAACTTGGCCTCAGCTCCTTTGAGGGTCTCGAGCATGGTCAGGATCGAGATCGGTTCCTGAATCGGTTGCTCGAGGGGAGCTAAGGGGGCCGTCGCCAGGGGGGAGAAGGCGGGTATGTCGTCCGGGTTGCCAAAGGCACTGGCATCGCGGGCCCCGGCAAGCGCCTTGGCCAGGCCAGGCTCGGAGAGGTCGGAGGTGCTGGTGATTCCCACCAGGCCATCGCCATTCCAAACCCGCACCGTGATGGCACTGCGCTGGGCCCCCTTCATTTGCTTGGCTTCGCCCCGATCCACCTGCACCGAGGTGTCGGTGCTGCAGGAGGCCCCCAGATCCCAGCGGCTGATCCCATTGCTTTGGGCCAGGGCTTCGAGGCGGCCCCGTAGGGATGGGGCTTGAATTGATTCTGATTCGTTCATGTTTAGCGGCCCCCCACGGTGATCGAATCGACCTTGATGTGGGGTTGGCCCACGGTCACAAAGATGCTGCCGCTCACCGAACCGCAGAAGCCCGCGGCCAGCTCCAGGTCGTTGGCGCACATCGAGATGCGGGGCATCACCTCCTTGGCTTCGCCGATCAAGGTGGCTCCCTTAACGGGTTTGGTCAATTGACCACCTTCAATGAGGTAGCCCTCCTCCACCGCAAAGTTGAACTGGCCCGTCGGTCCGACGCTGCCGCCACCCATTGATTTGCAGTAGAGACCCCGCTCCACCGAAGCGAGCAACTGCTCGGGGCTATGGGGGCCGGCGGCAATGAAGGTGTTTCGCATCCGACTGGCGGCTGCAAATGAATGGCCCTGGCGCCTGCCGCTGCCGGTGCGGCTATGGCCGGTGCGTAATTCGCCGGCGCGATCACTCAAGAAGCGCTTGAGCACACCGTTTTCAATCAGTACGGTGCGCTGGGGTTCCATGCCCTCGTCGTCCATCGAGAGGGAGCCAAAGGAACCATCGCTGAGGCCCTCATCGATGGCGGTCACGGCTTCATGGGCGATTTGTTCGCCTACCTTGTCGGCAAATGGGGTGGTGCCCCGCTCCACCTGGGTGGTCTCCAGCAGGTGGCCGCAGGCCTCGTGGAAGATCACTCCGCCGAAGCGGTTGGCAAGTACCGCGGGCATTTGGCCCGCTTCCACGTAGTCGGCGTAGAGCATCGATGCGGCGCTTGAGCAGACCTCCTGGGCCGAAGCATCCGCATCCCACTGGCGCAATTCATCCGGACGGCCTGAGCTGCCGTAGCGGCGACCCATGCCGGCCCGGTGGTCACCATCGGCGGCGAGCACATTTAGGCCAAGGGATTGGTGCAGGCGGATGTCACGGGCAAAGGTGCCATCGCTGGCGGCCACCAGCACCTCCTGCCAATCGCGGGCGTAGCTGCCTCGGCGGGCCTGTAGATGGTCGCCGTGTTTTTCAAGGCGGGCCGTGCCCTCAAGCAACTTGGCTGTGGCATCCAGCAGGGGCGGACAACGCTCCAGCCAGTCGGCCTTGCTGAGCCCGAAATCGCGCAGGTCCTGCAGGCCGTCAAAGCCTGAACTGGCATGGCTGCTGCGCAATAGGCCGAGCATGCCAAGGGCCTGGTCAAGGGCGCTGAGCAGGCCAGCTTCCGAGAGGTCGTTGGTGCTGACAAAGCCATCCCGCTCGCCGCGGAATACGCGGATGCCTGCGCCCATGCCAAAGGCCGGACTGACACTGGTGATCGCGTCCTGTTCGGCAAGCATGCCGAGGTGGTCGGTGCGTTCCATGAACACCTCCACTAAATCAGCCCCGGCGCCACTACCGGCGGAGAGCAGGCTTTCCAGCCTTAGGCGCCAGCTGGGGTCGAAGCAAGTGGCGGGATTGGTTGTAGACACTACTAATCAGCGAATGGCGGGCTGGAAGCGGTCGCTGCGGATGGGTGCCATCAGGAACAGCTTGGCCATCTCAACACCGTTGGCTGCCCAGAAGGGCAATTTGCGAAGCAACTTGATCGGAGCTGCGGCGCCGGAGGCGTCGGCTGCTGCCAAGGCCTCGTTGTTGTTCACCAGGCGCTCAAGCCGGGTATAGAACTTCGGATGCTCCACATTCAGCACCACAGGAAATACCCGGGCTGAGGTCTCGTTGGTTTTGGCAATAACGAGCTTGTCGTATTCCCTGGCATCTAGACCGAGCGCACCGTAAAAATCCTTGCGGGCCACGTCACGCACGTACATGGTGGCAAAAACTGCCAGCAGGAAGAAGCGGCACCAAAGGCGGGCGCGCAGGCCCCGCACGGTGTCGGGCTGGGCCTTCATCAGGGCATCAAAAAAGTCGCCGTGACGGTTCTCGTCTTGGCACCAGTTTTCGAAGAAGTTGAAGATAGGGAAGATCTTGCTTTCGGGGTGCTGTTCGAGGTGGCGATAGATGGCGATGTAGCGCCAGTAGCCAATTTTCTCAGAGAGATAGGTGGCGTAGAAGATGAACTTGGGCTTGAAGAAGGTGTAGGCCTTGTTGGCGGTAAGAAAGCCGAGGTCGAGCTGGAGCCCGAAATCACCCATCGACTTATTTAGGAAGCCGGCATGGCGCGCCTCATCGCGGGCCATGTGGGCGAAGCATTCAGCCAGCAGGGGGTTTTTGTCCTTGATGCGGCGGCTGAGCTCCTTGTAGAGCAGGAAGCCAGAAAACTCTGAGGTGCAGCTCTGCTCCAAAAACTCGACGAAGACCTGGCGGGTCTGGGGGTCGAGTTGGTCAGCGGCTCCGTCGAATTCTTCGTTGCGCACGAAGTGGTGACGGTTGTAGTCCTTGCGAAATTCCTCGCAGATGGCCTCCAGTTCCACCTCATTTGGCCGCAGATCCATCGCCGCCATGGCGTCGAAATCCGTGGTGTAGAAGCGGGGGGTAAGGATCGTGTCCTTGGCGGGATCCTTTACCGCCGGTCCGTCGGCTAGCTGGGTGACCCCAGGGGTTACGGCTTCAGCTGTGGCGGAAGGAGGCACCATCGCGCTTTGCGAGTTCAGGCAGTTGATCCATGGTAGTGGGAGCGCCTGTTGGTGCGGGCCCAGCTAGTTGGGGCCAGCTAGTTGGGGCCAGCTAGTTGGGGCCCAGCCACTTCTGGCCATTGAGCCTTTGCACCAACCGGGAGACCAGCAGGGCCAAGCTCATTTTTTTCTCGTCGATCAAGAACGACTCCAGCAGGCTGGGTTCGCTTCCAGATTCGGCAATGGCAACGGTTTTGGCCGAGTTGATGTTGTCGCTGGTGAAGCAGAGCCAGAAACGGCGCTCTCCTGGGAGGCTGCCCTTCAACATCCAGCAATCCGACCCCACCACTGGCATCGGGCCCTGCTCAAAACTGAGTTCGGCGGCGGGTCCGCCGTAGCTCTGGATTTCCTTGGCCAGGGCCGGCAGCAGTAGCTCGGGCACGAAGGTGGCGAAGGGTTCGTCCTCCGGAGCAGGTGGCTTGACCTTTACGGCTGGGCTTGCTGGGGCGGGGCTTGCCGGGGCTGGACTGGCTGAATCGCTCACCTGGTCATACCTCGTACATCGTTTCAGAATTTTACGCTGGCTTACCAGTCGTCGCTGAGGTTTTGGCCCCAGCTGTCTTCACCACTTTCTGCCCTGGCCGGTGCTGAACCAACAGGGGCTGACGCCGTTGCGGCTTTGGTTGACGCCGTTGCGGCCGCGGTCCCCCTGCGGATCACCCGAAATGGCACGGCGACCGTGGGGGCAGGATCACCTGGGGGCCTGACCGGTCCGGTTGTGATATCAGGCCAGGGTGGGGCTTCCCGAGGGGGGCGAGGCCCGTCTTCAGATCGACGGATCTGGGCTGGGGCGGTTTGCAGGGCCAGGGCTGAGGCCAGGGCGCTAAGACCGGCTCCGCCTGCGGCCGCCAGGCCCATCCAGATGCCAATTGGCAGGGCCGGTGAGCTCCATATCAGCAGGCGCAACGACACCATGGGCCTGGGGTTGATGGCGCCCACCAGCAGCACCACCAATAGGGGGGTGAGCAGGGGGATCAGCAGCAGGCGTTGCAGCAGAAACAAGGCGGGGTGGTGGTGCCTAGGGCTAGGGGGCTTGTGTGGTGGAGTCTGGGTGGGCGATGGGACCCTGCCAACGCTTCAGTTCACCCAGGTCGTAACCCAGCACATCAAACACGCGGATTACCAGGAAATCGACCATGTCATCGATTGATTGGGGCTGGTGATACCAGGCTGGTACTGGCGGGGCGATCCGGGCCCCCGCCTCGGCAAGAGCAGTGAGGTTGCGCAGGTGGATCAGGTTCCAGGGGGTTTCCCGGGGGCAGATCACCAGGGGCCTGCCCTCCTTGAGGTGCACATCGGCGGCCCTCTCGAGCAGGTCGAGGGCGACTCCGGAGGCAATTCGGCCGACGCTCCCCATCGAGGCCGGCAAAATCACCATCCCCTTGGTGCGGAAGCTGCCGCTGGCAATGCCGACCGATTGGTCACTCCAGCGATGACAGTGCAGGGTGCCCGTGGTTGTGCCGGTGCGCTCGCGCCAGAAGGATTCCTGGGCCACGGGATCACTGGGAACCCTTACCCCCATTTCGGCCTGCCAGACCACCATCGCCCCCTTCGAGGTGACCAGTTCCACGGTTTCTCCAGCCTGGAGCAGCAGCTGCAGGGCACGCTGGGCCAGCGGTTGGGCTGATGCCCCAGAAATCGCCAGGACGATGGGGTCCGCGCTGGCCATGGACCTAGGCCTCGCTCAGCACGGCAATCGGAGTGAACTCCTGGTCCTGATCCTGATCTTCGTCCTCGCCCTCGGGCAGCAGTACGGCCAGGTCGATCTGGTGGCGAAGGGCATCAACCTTCTGGATTTCCACCTCCACGGCATCGCCGAGCATGAAGGTGCGGCGGTTTTTGCGTCCCACCAGGCGGTTTTGACGCGAGCGGTACTCGTACCAGTCGTCCTTGAGGGAGCTCACATGGACCAGCCCCTCCACCTGGGAAGGGGGCACCTCCACAAAGAAGCCGTAGCTCTGCACGCCGCTGATCACCCCAGGTAGCACTTGGCCCACCAGCGGTTCGGCTTGGCGGGCCTGCACCATTGCCAGCAGGTCGCGGTGCAATTCGGCCATGAAGCGGCGGCGGGTGTTGAGCCGCTGCACCAAGCCCTGTTGGAGAGCGTCCTTGAAGGGCACCAGGGCACTGGGGGCGAGCAGGGGCCAATCAATGGCGCCCAGGCAGCCATCGGCTGCCAGGTCGACGGAAGTCTTGTGGCGCACGCTGGGGCGGTCCTTGCCTTCAGTAAGCAGCAACACCAGCACGTGTTGGTTCCACAGGTCCAGGTAGTGGAGGGCTGGGGAGCACCAAGGCGCTAGGGCCGCTTCCTCTCCAGTTAGGCCAGCGAGGGCGTGGGGGCCAGGGGTGTCGCCGATTTCTACGGGCTTTAAGGCCGCCTGCAATTGCTGTTGGAGGCCCCGGCTGCGGTCGGTTTGACGGAAGGCCTGGGCGAGTTCGCTGGCACTGGCATTTCCTTCCTCACTTAGCTCCAGGGCTATCTCAAGGGCCAAGGCAGCCTTAGCCACGTCGTTGAGATCGGCGGGGTCCGCGGCGGCATTGGTAGCAAAAAGGGCCGGCAGTTCGAGTCCCAGTAGGTGCTGGCCGAGGGCCCGCTCCGCCACCAAGACGTATTCGCGCAGCAGGGCAGCTGGGTGGTGCTCAGGCAGTTGCACAAACCAGCCCCTTTGCTGGCTATCTGGGCCGGGAATCGCCAAATCCCCCAGGCTTTCAATGGCGGGCAGGGCCAAGTCCAGGTCGAGGGAGCCCTGGGCGATGCGCCTGTTGCGCAGCAGAGCGGCCAGGGCCACCAGGTTCTCTAGCTGGGGCAGTTGGTCCTTGATGGCCTTGAGGGCAGCCGGCACGGTGCGGGATTTGGCCTTGCGCTCCGCCATGGCATCGAGGGCCGCCAGGTCAACTTGGGCCACGGGCTTGACCAGGCTGCGGCAGAAGCGGTAGTGCTCAAGCTCGCCTTCAGGGCTGAGCTCCAGTGCCACCGATAGGGCCTCTTGCTTCTCACCTGCCTTGAAGGCGGAGGCCTTGGCGAGGGCGCTGGTCAATAGGGGCAGCCATTGGCGTCCCACGCAGAGGGCCTCTCCCTGGTCACGGAGAAAGAGATCGAGGGGCGACCCCATGCCCAGCCTTTCTGCCACCGCAGGACTGTGGACCCAGAGGGTCCAGCCGGCATCGCGGGCCTCCAGATGAATTGCCGCCAGGGAGGGGCACTCCTTGCCCGACCAGGCCTCCAGTAGCAGGGTGGGCTGGGCCGTCAGGTCAGTGCGCTCACTGGCAGCGAGGGTCTTGAGGGTGGCCCGGGGGGCGGTTGGTCGCCCATGGAGGTGATGCTTGGTGAGCAGCAGATCGAGGTCTGCCGCTTCGCCGCCATTCACCGGCAGGCTGCGCGAAACATGGCCCAGGGGGGAGAACTGGCCCACCGGGTAACGGTCCAAATGGACCTCCACCACACTTTTTAGTTCGGGGTCCAGGTGCTTTGCGTCAGCCTCAGGCAGCTCAATGCTGGTGAGCAGGTGGTCATCGAGGGGGGTGGCCACCAGGCGGTTTTCCTGCTGACCCACCTGGGCCAACAGGGAGACGGTGCGGCGCTCAAGAATGCACTGCACGCCCCCCTCAGGGGAACGGCGGCGGCCGCCCTCGCGGGTCACCTTGACCAGCACCCGATCGCCATTCCAGGCGTGGTTGAGCTGGTGATCGCGGATGTAGATGTCTTCGCCGCCGTCTTCACGCAGGGCAAAGCAGAAGCCCTTGCTGGAGCAGCGCAGCCGGGCCGTAACGAAGTCAGGGGCTTCAAGGCGCTTGATGCCGGCTTCACCCTCCTCTATCAGGCCAAGCTTGATTAGGCCATCAAGGCCAATGCGCAGCTGGTTTTTTTCGGCCTTTTGGCTAAGGCCCAGGGCCTTTTCAAGCTTGGTTAGGGAAAGGGCTTCTTCGCTAGGAAGCTGGTCGAGCAGGTCGGCGACCGTGAACTTCATCGGTTTTGACTACTTGGCGGGCGGCGGATCCAGGGGCGGATCGGGCTGGTGGTCTGGGCTCGGAGCGATGCCCACGGCCACCTGGCCATTACTGGTCATCTTAAGAGCATGGCGGCCCTGGAAAGAAGGCCCTAGGGCTTGATTTCTTCTTGGGTAGTTTCCTCAGCAGTAGAGCGCTGAATTAGGCGGATGCCAATGATCAGGAAGCCCAAGGCGGCGGCCAACTGAAGGGCATTGGTGGGGATCACGGCGGAGAGGGAGCCACCGGCGGCAGCCCCCAGCAAGCTTGCGAAGACAAGGGCGGCAGAGCTGCCGGCAAAAACGGCACCAGGACGGCTCGAGGTGCCACTGATCGTGACGATGGCAAGCTGGGTCTTGTCGCCCAATTCCGCCAGGAACACGGTCACAAATGTGGAGGCCAGCAGGGCGATATCCATGGGAATGGGGCTTTGCCTCCGAGGGGGGGTGCGGGTTAGGTGAGGTGGATGCTG
Source organism: Cyanobium sp. WAJ14-Wanaka (assembly GCF_024345375.1). Classification (NCBI taxonomy): domain Bacteria; kingdom Bacillati; phylum Cyanobacteriota; class Cyanophyceae; order Synechococcales; family Prochlorococcaceae; genus Cyanobium; species Cyanobium sp. WAJ14-Wanaka. Next base: position 393,481 of record NZ_JAGQAZ010000001.1, read on the forward strand.
AGGTCGGGGGCCAGGGCCACTACGGCCTGTCGACCTAGCCAGAGGCCCAGGGCCACCATCAGGATTCCGGCCAGGCGCTCAAGTTGCTGGGGCTGCATCACCTTGGCCAGCCAGCGGCCCAGCAGCACCCCCACCAGGCTGGAGCAGATCAGGGCCAGGGAGGCCCCGACAAAGACCACCACAGGTTTGCCCGATTGGGCCGAAAGCAGTAGGGCCGCCAATTGGGTCTTGTCGCCCAACTCGGCCAGAAACACCGTCGTGAAAGTGGTTAAAAAGGCCGCTCCCCAGCTGCCGGCGTTGGTTGAGGTATCGCTGCTCATGGGTGGCGGCGAATTGCCTGCAAAAAACGCTTCATCACCCTGCCACGGCCACCGTATTCACTGCGAATTTGCTGCTTGCAGCAGGCGATTGCCAGGTCATTGCCGTTGCTTGTTTGATCAGGTGCTCCAAACAGGTTCACCAGGTTGCTGACTCGGCAGAAATCGGGCCTTTGCTCGTAGATGCCGCAGCTGCGGGCACCGCTGTTGTAGTGGATGCACCAGCCATCGGCGCCAACCATCGAAAGGTAGAGCTCCCGTTGGCCCGGTTCCAGGGCATCCAGGGCCTCTGGCCGTTGGCTTGGATCCAGGCGGCAACAGGCCCCGCACTGGCTAATGCACTGCCATCTTTCGCTGTAACAAGCCATCACAGGGGGGCTGAGGGCCCGGTGGTACTGCCACTTTGGCCCCTAGGATGTGCCCAAGAGCTTTTCTTGGGTATTGCCATGGGCATCGACATTCACCTGATCGCCAACTTTGCATCCCTTGCCCTGATCACATTGGCTGGCCCGGCGGTGATCTTTGTGCTCTTCTTCCGCCGCGGCGCCCTCTGAGCCCGATTTTCTTTTAGCTGTTGCCCCAGATCCCCCTGCGGATTGGGGCTTTTTCATGGCTTCTTTTCGGCTAGGGGGCTTCTGCCCAGGCCCCATAGGGCGTGGTAGATGGCCTCTGGTTGCAGTTTTCGGCCCACGCTTGCCCCCACGAAGGCACTGATCAGCAGGCCAAACAACCACTGCTGATCACCCAGCATTCGCAGGGAGAACAGGATTGTCATTAGGGGCAGTTGGGTGGCTCCAGCCAGGGCCCCTGCCATGCCAAGGGCTAGGCCCAACTGGGCATTGCCCCCAAGCAACTCGAAGCTGCCACTGCCAAATACCGAGCCAATGGCAAAGGCCGGATCGATTAGGCCCCCGGGGATGCCAGCTGCCAGGGCCAGGATTGGGGCCACGATGCGTGCCGCTAAAAGCAGCAGCCAGCCAAAGATGTCCAGGGGAGAACCCGGCACCGGGATCGGTCCGCTGTCGCTGAGTAGGAGCCCCATTAGGGCCTCCCCATCCCCACCGCTCCTGCCGCCACTGACCACGGCAATCAGGGCCAGGGCAGCGCCGAGAATTAAGCCCCAGCGCAGGGGTTGGCGCAGTACTTGGGGCCGCAACCAAGCTGTGCTCTTCAACAACAACTTGGCAAAAAGGCCCCCCAAGCCACCGGCCACTAACCCCACCGGCAGGGCAAAAAGTAACTGCAGGACCTCAGGTTCGGGGGTTTGGATGGTGCTGAGGATGAAGATCGGAATCCCGGTGAGGTTGCTGATCAAGGCCGCCACAGCGCATACCAGGGCTGAGGCACAAAGCACCTTGGCCTGGAAGCGGCCGGTGAGTTCCTCAAACACAAACACCGCTCCCATCAGGGGGCTGTTGAATCCCCCCGCCAGGCCAGCCCCAGCGCCAATGGCCAGAAGGGAGCCATCCGGCAATCCAGCCAGAAGCCTCGGGAAGCGCTTGCGTAGGGCCACGGCTACCGCCGCCCCAACCTGCACCACGGGCCCCTCCCGACCCATGGGCATCAGGGCCAGGCTGGCGGCAGTCCAGAGGCTCAGGCGCTGAATCAGCGGTTTGCTGCCCATCAGCTCGTCGGTGGAGCTGGGGTTCTCCAGGCACTCAATTGTTTGGGGGATCCCCGATCCCGCCCCTCGACGCATCGGGCCGGCCTGGAGCCAGAGCAGGGCTGGCATCACCACGACCGGTGCGACAGCCATCAGCAGGGTTGGCAGTTCCCAGGACTGATTGGTGAAGCCCGGCAGGCGGTGCAGCATCGCGGCTTGCCAGCCATCCACCAGATTCAGGGGCAGGCAGGCCAGGCCCACAAGGGCCCCCAATGCCAGCAGCTGCAACAGGGTGATTAGGGGCCCTTTGCTAGCTGGACTGCCCGGGCTGGCGGATCCGCCAGGAAAGGCTGGGCTAGGGGGCATTGCTATTTCTTGGAGGTCTAGGCCACCAAACCCAAGGCCATGGCAGCTTCTTGTAGCAGCGAGCTTACGTAGGGGTGGGGCTGATCGCCAGCGGATTCGGGGCTGATTTCCTGGCCGGAGGCATTGCGCACCACCCAGCCCTGCCCCTGGCGACTGCACCAATAGGTGTGAGCCCCCCGCCGTAAAACCAACTCGGGGGTTCCCTCCCAACCGCTGCTGGCCTTCACGCCAGCAAGCTCCAGTTGGAAGCGCTCCTGGCCCTGCCAGTTGTCTAGCCGGAGCCGGAAGGCCACATCCAGGAGCGCCGGCAAATCCGCCTGGCCCTGCCAGCCCCAGCCCATGGCCCGGATGGTGCGCTCACCCTGGGCTAGCTCCAGTTGCAGGTGTCCGCCCCGCAGCAGCCGTTGCGATACCAGGCGGCAGCCGGCGCTCCAAAACAGGGGTTGGGGATGGCCAATGCCAAATGGTTCAAGCCTCTGGAGTTGTCGATAGAAATCCCGATCAATTGCCTCGAAGTCGAGCAGGGCCTCCGGTTCGATGGGCAGCCCTGCGCCGCTCTCCTGCAGCCATAGGCCCGCAAGGCCGTTGAGCTGTTCGTGGAGGGCCGCCACCGATTCCGCCTTCACCGTGAAGCCGCCGGCGGCGGGGTGGCCGCCGAAGCGCTCCAGCAGGGGCGCACAGGCCTGCAGAGCCCTATCCACGGCAAATCCCCTGGGGGCCCGCACGGAGGCCCTCATGCGACCGTTGCCTTCCCCGGCCAGCAGGGCCGCCGGCCGACCAAAGCGTTCGCTAAGGCGGGCGGCAACGATGCCAATTACGCCGTGGTGCCAATGGTTTTGGGCAAGTAGCAGGAAGGGAGTGCGGGCCGGTCCATCGGCTTCAAGCAGGGCCATGGCCTCCGCTTCGATGGCGCTGCACAGATCCCGGCGCTGCCGGTTGAGGGCTTCACACTCCCGGGCCAGGGCCAGGGCCTGGTTGGGATCTTCAGTGGTGAGTAACTCCACCACCAGCTGGGGATCGCCCAGGCGCCCCACCGCATTGATCCTTGGGGCGATTTGGAAGCCCACGGCCTGGGCATCAAGTTGTTTTTCCTCCAGGCCTGCCACCTGTTGGAGGGCCTGGAGACCGGCCAGGGGGCTCTGGGCCAGTTGGGGCAGGCCATCCATCAGCCAGCGCCGGTTGACCCCCACCAGGGGCGCCATGTCGGCAATGGTGCCGATGCAATACAAGTGACTGGCCACCTGGAGGCCGTCCTTGCGTTTAAGGCTTTGGCAAAGGCTGGCGGCCAGCACGTAGGCCAGGCCCACCCCTGCCAGGCCCCGATAGGGGGATTTTGCGGGGGTGCACTCCGGATGGAGCAGGGCCAGGTGGGGGGGCAGGGGATCGGGCAGGGTGTGGTGGTCGGTGAGGATCACCTCCACCCCAAGGGCCTGGGCCCGCTCCAGGGCCTCGAGGGCCGAGACGCCGTTATCCACCGTTACCAGCAGCCTGATCCCTTCGCCGGCCAGCCGCTCGACCATCGCCGCATTGAGCCCATAGCCCTCCTCCATGCGGCTGGGGATGGCAGCCACTGGCTGGGCGCCCAATCGCTGCAAAACCCCCACCAGCAGGGCGGTGCTGGTCATGCCATCGGCGTCGTAGTCGCCGCAAATGGCCAGCCGTTCGCCGCTGGAGCAGGCCAGTTGCAGCCGTTGGATCGCCACGGCAAGGTCGGGAAAGTGCCGCTTGGCGGCGGGGGCGGCCGGCGGATCCAGCAGCTCAGCAATCGCTTTGGCCTGGCGAAACCCCCTCCGCCAGAGCAGGGCAACTAGGGATTCGGGTAGGGGCTGCTCCTGGGAATTGAGCTCCGCCTCCCAGCCCTCCTGTTGGGGCAGGGCCTCGGGGAGGTGCCAGCGTTGCTCAGCGAGGGCAGGGAGCAACGGGAACGGGCGACCTTCCCCCTAGTTTGGCGTCTGGGGTGCTGCTGCCATGGCCCTGGGGGCATTGCTTTGGGATGTGGATGGCACCCTCGCCGAGACCGAGCGGGACGGCCATCGCCTTGCCTTTAACCGGGCCTTTGCCGATGCCGGGCTGCCCTTGCATTGGGATCCCGGGGCCTATGGCAGGCATTTGGCGACCACGGGTGGGGCCGAGAGGATCGCGGCAGCCCTGGCGGAATTGGAGGGCCAGCCGCCGGCGGCGGATCGGGTCAGGGCCCTCCAGGCCAGCAAGCAAACCCACTACGCCGACCTGGTGGCCGGGGGTTGCCTGGAGCTGAGGCCAGGGGTTAGGGCCCTGATGGAGGAGGCCCATGGGGCGGGGCTGCGCCAGGTGCTCGTGACCACCAGTGGGCGGGTGGCGGTGCGGGCACTTGTGGCCCAGTTGCTGCCTACCCAGTTGCTGCACCAAGACCAGCAATGGCTCGATTTTTGGATCTGCGGCGAAGACGTCAGCCGCAAAAAGCCGGATCCGGAGGCCTATGCCCAGGCCCTGGCGAGGTTGGATCTGGAGCCGGGCCAGGCCCTGGCCCTGGAGGATTCCCGGGCGGGATTGATGGCGGCCCAGGCAGCTGGGGTTCCCTGCCTGGTGAGCTTGAGCCACTACGGCCGCCTCGAACCCCTAGATAGCTTTGCTATGGCGGTGGCCGTGGTGGACCAACTTGGTTCCGGTGCCAGGGTGTTGCGGGGCCCGGCTTGTCAGGAGGGCCGGATCACGCTCTCCTATCTGCAGTCGTTGAGGTGATAGCGCTGGCCCAAACCCCCGAACCCAGCAAGGCACCCCGCCTGCAGCCCACCCGCTTTCAGCAGCTCACCACCCTGCTGGGGGAGAGGCTACTGGGCAATTTGCAGGGCAGCTGGCGCTTCCGCAGTGGTGTGCTGTTGGCCCTGCTGCTGGGTTCATACCTGGGCAACAACCTGACGGCCTGGTTGCTGCCCTATTTCCCCGGTGGCAGGCCTTTCCTGGTCTTGGCTCTGGTGCTGGCGATTGAGCTGATCGTCAGGTTGCGGGGCCGACTTGTGGGGCGATCACCAGCGGTCGGCTGGATTCTTTGCGACAACTTCCGGATCGGTTTTGTCTATTCGGTGGTGTTGGAGGCCTTCAAACTCGGCTCTTGAGCTCCGTCGGTGATTGATCCCCTGCTGCTTGAGCAATTCGCCAGGCCCATGCTGTTGTCGTTGCAGCAGGCGGTGGCCGCTGGCAGAAGCCCCCTGCTGGCCCTAAATGGTCCGGTGGGGGCAGGCAAAAGTAGTTTTTGCGCCGAACTGATCCAGCTGGCCAGCGGCATGGGCCTGGAGTTGGCCGTGGCCTCGATCGACGACCTCTACCTGCCTTGGCAGCAGCGGCTGGAGGCCATGGCCGGCAATCCCTTTGGGGTAAATCGGGTGCCCCCCGGCAGCCACGATGTGGGCCTGTTGCTGGAGCGCCTATCGGTGTGGCGCAGGGGCGGCCCCCTGCAACTCCCCCGCTTTGATAAAACCCTGCGGGTCGGAGCCGGTGACCGGCTGCCCTTTTCTCAGGAACCCTTGCCTGGGCGACCCGGGTGCCAGAGACCCCAAGCCCTGATCCTGGAGGGTTGGCTGATGGGCTGCCGCCCCCTCGGCCCCGGGGGACTGGCGGATCTTGGTGCGTTGGTGGGGCTCGCTCCAGCCCCAGGCCTGGAGCCCATAGGCGAGCAGGAGGCGGCCTGGATACCCCACTGGGACAGGCAGCTGGGGGCCTATGGGCCCCTCTTCGATAGTTGTGATGGACTCTGGTTGCTGCGCCCCGAAAGCTGGAGCTCGGTGCGCCGTTGGCGCTTTCAAGCCGAGGCAAGGCAGCGCCGCCGCGGGGGTGCTTGGCTAGCTCCAGCCGAACTGGATGCCCTGGTGCGCTCCAGCCTGGCCTCGCTGCCGCCGATTCTTTACCAGGATCCGCTAGTTGCCATAGCAAAAGCCTCCGCCCAATTGGATGGACGGAGGCGTTGCACTGCGATCAGCTAGTTCCCTAACTGAATTTCAGAAATAAGTGCTTCAGCCTTCGCCGTCGTCGTCCCCGTCCTTCATCGGATAAATAAAGCCTTGGGCTCTGCCGCTAAGCACGGCCTTGCCGATCGAAAGGGCCTTTTGGGCTGCCACTGCGGCCTTGCCTTTCCAGGTGGCATGGCGCTGGTTGCGCTTGCCCTTCGACGTTTTCTTCTTGGGTACAGCCATCCCAGTTATTCAGCAACCAAGCAATGATCTTCCGCTGCAGCATGGCCATCCGTCAAATCGCTAAGCTCCGCTCAAAGTTTCTTTCCAGTGAGCGGCAGCCTTTCTCCTGTATCGAATGGCTCCCCTCCCGCAACGAAGGGCCCCCTTCAACGGCCGGCTAACCCCGCTGAGGTCTCCTACAGCAGCCTGATTAAGGCGATTGGCCAGGGCCAGGTAAAGGATCTGGAGCTGTCCCTGAAGCAACGGGAGGTGCAGGTGCGCTTCAGCGATGGCCTTAGGGCCAGCGTGCCCGTCTTCAGCAACGACCAGGTGCTGTTGCGCACGGCCCAGCAGGCAAAAGTGCCCCTCACCGTCCGCGACGACCGCCAGGATGCGGCCGTGGCAGGTCTGGTGGGAAACGGCCTGCTTGTTTTGCTGCTGCTTGGTGGCCTCACCCTGCTGATCCGCCGTTCCGCCCAGGTGGCCAACCGGGCCATGGGCTTTGGCACCAGTAAGGCCCGCGTGCAGCCAGAGGGCGGGGTGCCGGTTCGCTTTGAAGATGTGGCAGGTATCTCGGAGGCCAAGGAGGAGCTGGCCGAGGTGGTCACCTTCTTGAAGTCGCCTGAACGGTTCACCTCCGTGGGCGCAAAGATCCCCAAGGGCGTGCTTTTGGTGGGCCCGCCAGGTACGGGTAAAACCCTGCTCGCCAAGGCGATTGCCGGTGAGGCGGGCGTTCCCTTTTTCTCGATTTCCGGCTCGGAATTTGTCGAGATGTTCGTGGGGGTCGGCGCCTCAAGGGTGCGGGATCTGTTCCGCAAGGCCAAGGCCAAGGCACCCTGCATCGTCTTTATTGACGAAATTGATGCGGTGGGCCGCCAGCGGGGCGCCGGTATTGGCGGTGGCAACGATGAAAGGGAGCAGACCCTCAACCAGCTGCTCACCGAAATGGACGGTTTTGCAGACAATTCCGGTGTGATCCTGCTGGCGGCCACCAACCGGGCAGACGTGCTCGATACGGCCCTGATGCGGCCGGGTCGATTTGACCGCCGGATCCATGTCGACCTGCCAGATCGCAGGGGTAGGGAAGCAATCCTGGCGGTTCATGCCCGCACCAGACCCTTGGCTGAGGAGATTTCCCTGGCCGATTGGGCCAGCCGCACCCCGGGCTTTTCCGGGGCAGATCTGGCCAACCTGCTCAATGAGGCGGCGATTCTCACGGCCCGTTGGCACAGGCAGTCGATCGACGCCGAAGCCCTCAATGGCGCCCTGGAGCGGATCACCATGGGTCTGGCGGCTTCACCGCTCCAGGACAGTGCCAAAAAGCGGCTTATCGCTTACCACGAAGTGGGCCATGCCCTGCTCACCAGCCTGGTGCCCCACGCCGACAAGCTCGACAAGGTGACCCTGTTGCCCCGCGCCGGCGGGGTCGGTGGTTTTGCCCGCACGATGCCGGATGAGGAGATCCTCGATTCGGGACTGATCAGTAAGGCCTACCTGCGGGCCCGCATGGTGGTGGCCCTCGGGGGCAGGGCTGCGGAAATCATGGTTTTTGGACCTGCTGAGGTGACCCAGGGGGCCTCCAGCGATTTGGAGATGGTGGCGCGCATCGCCCGGGAGATGGTTACTCGCTACGGCTTTTCAAGCCTGGGTCCGGTGGCCCTGGAGGGGGATGGGGCTGAGGTTTTCCTGGGCCGCGACTGGCTGAGGAGTGAGCCTGGCTACTCCAGGGAAACCGGCAACCGAATAGATGGCCAGGTGCGTCAACTAGCAGTAGGTGCCCTCGAGCAGGCCCTGGCCGTGCTCACCCCGCGCCGCGCCCTAATGGACGCCCTGGTTGAGCGCTTGATCGAGGAGGAAACAATTGAGGGTGATTCATTTCGCGCCTTGCTAGGGCAGCACGAGGCCTTGGCCCAGGTGGTGGTTGGAGTTTGAGGGCTCAGGCGAAGCGGATATCGAGGCTGCGCAGGTAGGTCATCAGGCCCGCATCCTGGATGGGGAGGAGATAGGCAGTACTGCCGCTTTCATTCACATGGGCATGCCAGTGGCCAGGGGGAGTGATGAAGGCTCCTCCGGCCTGCCAATCGATCCGCTTTGGATCCCGGATGGAGCCGTCGGCCTCCAGCTCCGTGCCCACCAGGGTGTAGCAGCCTGGCTCGCACTCGGTAATCAGATCTAGGGCCACCGATTGGTGCCGGTGGGGGGCCTGGCTGGCGCCGGCAGGCACCATGCCAAACATCGCCCAGAGCACGTGCGTGACCGTGCGGGTGTTGGGCAGGTCGCTGTTGGCAAGCAGCAGGCTGAGGCGATTACTGCGGGCGCTGCTGAGATCGGCCGCCAGCTTGAGGAGCTCTTCCTTAAGCCAGGTACCGGGGTAATAGGTGGTCTCAAACCTGGGCAGGCTCGGCACCACGCCGAGGTAGTTGAGTAGGGGAGCGTCGTGCACCCAGTACAAAACGCTGGTGCTGTCTGCTTCCAGTAGGGGCGCCGCCCCCGCCGGCAGCACGAACAGATCACCCTGGTTCCAATTCAGGCACACAGGTTCGCTTTTGGCCTCACCGGGGCGTCCGCACCGACCACTGCCGGAGAGCACAAAGAACAGTGAGCTGGTGGCATTGGCGGCGGCTTTTACCGCCTCGCCGGCATCTAGACGGATGAAGTGGGCCGCTAACCCTGGACTGGTGGCCGGTCCAGCCGCACCAAGCTCGGCACTGAGATCGAGGGGCAGGATGGCGCTGGAGCCTGAAGCATGGAGCTCGGGCCCCCAGGAGTGGTAGGGGATTGGATCGCTCAGGCCCCGGCGCACCGGATTGGCGGCCTGGCGGTAATCGAACAGCAGCGCCTTGCTGTCATTGTTGGGGTGGATCGCTGCCGAACACACCATCGGATGGGGACCAGGATCTGCCATAGGAATTGGCTTCCTCAACCCCCAGCTACGGCGGGCACAATGCTCACCTCATCACCATCGGCCAGGGGGGTGGCCTGGTTATCGAGGAAGCGGATGTCTTCGCTGTTTACATAGACATTCAGGAAGCGGCGCAGCTTGCCCGCCTCGTCACAGAGCCTGCCCTTGATGCCGGGGTATCGGGCCTCCAGGGCATCCAGCAGGGCGTCCACGCTGGTGGCCTCGAGTTCGGCGCTGGCCTCGTCGTTGGTGAACTTCTGGAGGGGGGTGGGGATCAGAACCTGAACGGCCATTGGTTTTAGTTAGGGCGTAATTGGAGGCAGGTGGGGTCAATCAGCAGCTTGGTCCTAATGGCTTGCCTGGGCCTTCTGCCAGGCGGCCTTAAAGCTGTCGAGCTGGGCTTCGATTAGGTAGGGCTCACCAATGGAGCCGGCAATCGCTTCAGTGGTTTTGAGGCCGTTGCCGGTGATGTAGGCCACGGTGGTTTCATCGGGATTGATCTTGCCCTGTTCCACCAGCTTTTTCAGCACGGCAATAGTTGTGCCACCGGCTGTTTCGGTGAACACACCCTCGGTTTCGGCCAGCAACTTGATTCCTTCGATGATTTCGTCGTCGTTGACGGCGGCAATCGTGCCCTTGGTTTTATTGGCGATGTCGATGGCGTAGGGGCCGTCGGCGGGGTTGCCAATCGCAATCGACTTGGCGATGGTGTTGGGCTTCACCGGAGTGATGAAATCGCGGCCCTCGGCAAAGGCTTGGGCGATGGGGCTGCAGCCCTCGGCCTGGGCGCCGCTGAAGCGCACGGACTTCTCTTCCACCAGGCCCACCTTGATGAATTCATCAAAGCCCTTGCGGATTTTGGTGAACAGGGAGCCAGAAGCCAGGGGGGCCACGATGTGGTCAGGCAATTGCCAGCCCAGCTGCTCGATCACCTCATAGCCAAGGGTTTTGGAACCTTCGGAGTAGTAGGGACGCAGGTTGATATTTACAAAGCCCCAGCCAAAGGTGTTGGCCACCTCTGAACAGAGGCGATTTACCTGGTCGTAGTTGCCATGCACCGCCATCAGAGTCGGGTTGTAAACCAGGGTGCCCAGCACCTTGCCCAGCTCCAGGTCGCTGGGGATAAACACACAGCACTCGAGGCCGGCGTGGGCGGCGATGGCAGCCGTGGAATTGGCCAGGTTGCCCGTGGATGCACAGCTCACCGTGGTGAAGCCCAGCTCCTTGGCGCGGGTGAGGGCCACCGAAACCACCCTGTCCTTGAAGGAGAGGGTGGGCATGTTTACGCCGTCGTTTTTGATGTAAAGGCTTTTGAGGCCAAGGCGCTTGGCCAGGTTGTTGGCCTTCAGCAGGGGGGTAAAACCAGTGCCCACATCGATCGGATCGCCCTCTATGGGCAGGAAATCCCTGTAGCGCCAGATCGATGCGGGGCCGGCTTCGATCGTGGCGCGGCTGACTCGATTTTTGATCGCCTCGTAGTCGTAGACGACCTCCAGGGGGCCAAAGCAGACGTCTTCACAGACGTGGCGGGCCGTTGCCTCGTAGGGATGGCCGCATTCCTTGCAGCGCAAGCCAGTGAAGGTGGAGCGAGAAAGGGTGGCTGTCACGGTCACGCCTAGCGATACCAGACCTTAACAGCGACTTTTGATCCGCCTGCTAAAAGCCGACCTTCGACATCGGGATTTATTTGGATGGTTTTGCTAGGGCGCTGCGGCTGCCCCTTGCGCAGACGCAGCTCCTGCTTAGGGTCGGCTACAGAAGCGCTGCAGGCATTTCCTTGGCTCCTCGGCAGTCCCCCCGATTAGGCGTCCGCTCCGGGGCCGGCACTGCGCTTGCTGGCATTGCGCCTCTTGCCTGGCTTTGCCTTGGTTTGGCGCTGGCCTTGGGCCTGTTTGTGCTGGCAGGACGCCTCAGTATTGAGTGGCAGTGGTTTAGTGAATTCCAGGCCCAGGGCATGCTTTTGCGCCGCTGGCTGCTGCAGCTGAGCGCCTTTGTCCTGGTGATGGGCCTAGGGGTTCCCCTGCAGCTGCGGCAGCTGCAGCGCTGCTGGCGATTACGGCTCGAGGCATCTCGTAAGCAACTTCCCAACTCACCCCTTTTCCCCCTGGCGCGCCTGGGCTTGATCGGGCTGCTTCTGCTGCTGCTTGCCCTTCTGGCCGGTGGCCTCACCTATTTGATGGTGCAGGCCCAGGATTTGATTGCGGCACCCTTTAGCGGCCAGGTGATCACTGGCATCCCGGTGCTCGCCGACCTGCCCCCACTGCTGCTGGTGGGTTTGGCGGCCGGCCTGGTGCTGCCCCTGTTGCGGTGGCCGCTAACGACCCTGCGGATTGCCCTGGCGGCGGCCCTGGCCGGTTCAGCGACGGCCCTGGCCCGGGGTTGGAGCCTCTGGCTGCCTGCCCTTTTGGCTGTGCCCTTTGGCCAGGCCGATCCGATTACGGGTCTGGATATCAGCTTCACGGTGCTGCAATTGCCCGCCTTTCGCCTGTTTTTGAGCGTGCTGCTGGCCCAGGGACTGGTGGGTTTTGCTGCTTGCCTCTGGCTCACCTTCACAGAGGGCAAAACCCTCTCCGAACTGGCATTTGTGGGGCTGAGTAGGGCCCAGAAAAAGGTCCTGCAGCCCCAGCTGGCCCTTCTGGCCCTGGCCGCCGCCCTGGGCACGGCGCTTGCCCCCTTCGCCCTGATGGTGGAGGGCAGTGGGGTGGCCAGTGGGGCTGGTTTTGTCGATCTGCACGTGCGCCTGCCCCTGCGCCTGCTGTTGGCCCTGCTCCTGGCCCTCACCGCCGGTGGCCTGATGGTGCCCCTGCCTGGGGGCTGGTTGCGGCGAGGAATTTTGGTGCCCTTGGCCACCGCGGCAGCCCTGGTGCCGATCACCGAAGGGGTGGTGGCCCCCCTGGTACAGCGCCTGGTGGTGCAGCCGCGGGAATTGTTGCTGGAGACGCCATACCTCAAGCGCAGCATCAGGGCCACCCGGGAGGCATTTGGCCTCTCGACCATGCACAGCAGCGTGTTTGAGCCCCGCCAAAGGCTTACGCCTGGGGATTTGAAGCAGGCCTCCGGCACCATTGCCAATATCCGCCTCTGGGATAGCCAACCCCTACTTGCCACCAATCGGCAGCTGCAGCAGCTTCGCCTCTATTACAGCTTTCCCTCTGCGGCGGTCGACCGCTATCCCCTGCTCGGCGACCCCCAGCGCAATGGCTCCCAGCAGGTGTTGATTTCTGCCCGGGAGCTCGATACGGCTGCCCTGCCGAGTGGCTCAGATACCTGGCTGAACCGCCACCTGGTCTTTACCCATGGCTATGGCTTTACGGTCTCGGCCGTAAATGCAGCCGGGCCCGATGGTCTGCCCCTTTATTTCGTAAGGGACCTGGGCCGGGGGGGCAAGGTTCAAGGCATCCCCCAGCTTGGGGTCAGCAATGGCCGTGCCCGGGAGGTCTTGCCGGTGGGCCGCCCCCAGCTCTATTTCGCCTCGGCCAAGGCCCCCTATGTGATCGCCCCCTCCCAGGTGCGGGAGTTCGACTACCCGGATGGGGATCTGAATGTCTACACCCGCTACGACGGCGAAGCGGGTGTGCCGATTGGAACGCCCCTGCGGCGCCTGCTGGTGGCGAGCTACCTGGGGGAACCGCGCCTGTTGGCTAGTGGTTCGCTCAATCCCCAATCCAAGCTATTGATTCGCCGCCAGGTGAACCAGCGGCTTGCTGCCCTATTTCCATTTTTGCGCTTTGAAAGCCAGCCCTATCTCGTAACTGCCCGGGTGGAGCAGGGGGCGGGATACGTGGCGGGTCAGCACCAGTACTGGATGCTCGATGGCTTTACGACTAGCCGCAGCTATCCCTATTCCGATCCGAACCCGGCGGGAATTCGCTACTTCCGCAACCCCGTAAAGGCGGTGGTGGATGCCTTTAACGGCAGGGTTTGGCTCTATGTGAGTGATCCTGCCGATCCGATCCTGCGCACCTGGCGCCGCGCCTTCCCGGAGCTGTTTCAGCCCTTAACGGCCATGCCCAAACCGCTCCTGGCCCATATCCAGGTGCCCCAGAGCCAATTCAATATCCAGGCCGAGCGCCTACTTCGTTATCACGTCACCGACGTGCGCACCTTCTACAACGGTGACGACGTCTGGTCGGTGCCCCTGGAGATCTATGGATCCAGCAATACCCCGGTGCGTCCCTATCACGTAACGATCCAGTTGCCGGGCCAGAGCAACCCTGAATTTGTGCTGCTGCTGCCCTTCTCACCCCTCAAGCGCGCCAACATGGTGGGTTGGTTGGCCGCCCGCAACGACCTGCCCCACTACGGCCAGACCCGCCTGGTGCGTTTCCCCCAACAGCGCCTTTTGCTCGGGCCCCAACAGATTTCAGCCCTGATCGAGCAGGATCCGGCCATTAGCTATCAATTTGGGCTCTGGAACCGGGTGGGTTCGAAGCTGATCCACGGCAATCTGCTGGTTTTGCCCGTGGGTAAGGGGCTCTTGTATGTGGAGCCGATCTATTTGCAATCTAAAAACAATGAGTTGCCCACCCTGGTGCGGGTGGTGGTGACCGATGGGGTCAATTTTGTGATGGAGCGCAATTTGCAGGATGCCCTTAAGCGCTTGGCCAGCAGGCTTTAGCCCGGGTGCTCCCCCACCAGTGGGGACATAAAAAAGGGGGCCCTTAGGCCCCCGAAACTCAAATTTGCGAACTGCCCGTTTGCGAACTGCCCGCCTGCGTCTGATCAAAGAGCGCCTTTCTCGTAGAGACCGGCGTAGTAGTTGATGTCGCGCTGCTTGATCTTGCTGGCGTTGCCGGCACACCAGAACTGCTGGTAGCGATCCAGGCACACCTGCTTCATGTACTGGCGGGCAGGCTTGTTGAAGTGGCGGGGATCGAAGTTCGCGGGATCCTTGGCGGCAGCTTCCCGGACAGCGGCGGTGAAGGCCAGACGGTTGTCGGTGTCGATGTTGACCTTGCGCACACCGTTGCGGATGCCTTCCTGGATTTCTTCTACGGGCACGCCGTAGGTCTCTGGGATGGCGCCTCCGAACTTGTTGATCATGTCCAGCCATTCCTGGGGAACGGAGCTGGAGCCGTGCATCACCAGGTGGGTGTTGGGGATGGCCTTGTGGATTTCGGCGATGCGGCTGATGGCCAGCACTTCGCCGGTGGGTTTGCGGGTGAACTTGTAGGCGCCGTGGCTGGTGCCGATGGCAATAGCCAGGGCATCTACCTTGGTCTTGGCGACGAAGTCAGCCGCTTCGGCGGGGTCGGTGAGCAGCTGGCTGTGGTCGAGCTTGCCCTCGAAGCCGTGGCCGTCTTCGGCCTCACCCATGCCGGTTTCCAGGGAACCGAGGCAACCCAGTTCGCCCTCCACACTGACGCCGATGGCGTGGGCCACGTCCACCACTTCCTTGGTGACGGCCACGTTGTACTCGTAGCTGGCGGGGCTCTTGGCATCGGCCATCAATGAGCCGTCCATCATCACCGAGGTGAAGCCGTTGGCAGCGGCGCCAAAGCAGGTGGCGGGGCTGTTGCCGTGGTCCTGGTGCATCACCACCGGGATGTCGGGATAGGTCTCAACTGCGGCCAGGATCAGGTGGCGCAGGAAGTTTTCACCTGCGTACTGGCGGGCACCGCGGGAAGCCTGGAGGATGACCGGGCTGTCGGTCTCCTGGGCAGCCTCCATGATCGACTGGACCTGCTCCAGGTTGTTTACGTTGAAGGCAGGAATGCCATAGCCGTTTTCTGCGGCATGGTCGAGCAGCAGCCGAAGCGGTACGAGCGCCATAGGAAATCCTCTGGGAGCAGGAGGGAACTGGCGGCGACTCTACGGGATGCCCCTAAAGGGTCTGGGTGTCGCCAAAGCCCTTGCGGGACCAGTCGCAACACCTCTGACTCAGGAATGCTTCCCCCAGCCCTGGCACCATCGGTCGCCCTTCCCTAATGGCGGCACTCCACCAGCCCTGGAGGCGCTCCACTGGGGCGATGCGCCCGTCCTCCCAGGCGCGACCAAAGCGCAGGGCGGGATCGGCTTCCAGGGGGCGAAGGGGCTCTCCGTTTTGGGCTAGCCAGAGGCCGAATCCATGCACGTAATCGGCCTGGTTACTCGATCCGAGCACGGCCGTCGCCTCGCTGCCATAGAGCTCAATCCAGTAGCCCCGGCCCTGGCGGGTGACGGCCCCGAGGTTCAGTTGGGCCGGAACCATATGGCCCTGGCAGGTTTCCAGCTCCATTTGCACCAGGGCAATATCTTCCGCGTCCACCGTGGCCATCTGGCCGCCAGGGCCGGATGGCTGGGCATCTGGAATCGGTCGCTGGCGGATGGCCGTGTGGAGCTGGCTGCGCAGGCTGCTGGTGGGGCCCACCAACCAGTGCAGGGTGTCGAAGGCATGGGTGCCCAGGGACCCCAGTACGCCTCCCCCCTCACTGACCTGGGAATACCAGTTCCAGGGTCGACTGGCGTCGGCTCGGCTGCCCATCAACCAATCGAGTTTGACGAGGTAAAGCTCCCCGAGGGCACCGGATTTGACCAGGGCCGCAAGCTGCTGAAACAGCGGTACCGCCCGATATTCGAAATCCACCGCCACCGTGAGCCCTAGCCCGATGGCCAGCCGCTGCAGTTCTGCCACTTCCTGGCTGTTTAGGCCAACGGGTTTTTCCAGTAGCAGGTGCTTGCCGGCCTCCAGGGCCCGGCGGGCGAGCCCAAAGCGCGGGGCCGGTGGCGTGGCAATCACGATCGCTTCCACGGCCGGATCGGCCAGCAGGCCATCGAAATCATTGTGGCCAGGTAGTTCCTGCTGCCGGCAAGCGGATTCCAGCCGCTCTGGCCTGGGGTGCCATAGGGCCACGGGTTCGGTGTCGGGGCAGGCCCTAAGGGCAGCCAGGTGCACTTTTTCGCCAAAGCCGAGGCCGGCAACGGCAACTTTCAAGGGGGCGCTCATGCCGGCAGGGCAGCGCAGGAGGCTTCGATTACGCCGTTGATCAGGCTGTCCCCTGCCGCCGGCAGCCATTGGGCTCCGAATTGGGGCAGGCCATTGACGGATGTGTCGCGGTAGAGCTGCTGGCCGCAGTCGATCTCCATCACATAGAGATCACCCATGCGGGGTTTTTCCCCCTCCTTAGTGGCTGGCAGGAAGCGGCTCAACACCGATATGTAGCCGTCTTTTGTGTTGCGCAGGCTGCCGCTATCCCACCACTGCTGGCCTTGATCGCTGGCGGGAAGCTCCTGCCAATTAACTGGTCCGGCCCAGGCGGGCCTGCCGGATCCCAGTAGCAGCAGTAGGGCTAAAAGGGCGCTAGCAAGCAATTTGGCCATCAGGCGGGTACCAGTTGGCGACTGCCGTGCATTTTCAGCAGGGAGGCCAGGGTGGCCTTGAAGCTGGTGCGGGCCACGATTGCGTCGACAAAGCCGTGGTCCTGGAGATATTCGGCGGTTTGGAAGCCCTCCGGCAGCTTCTCGCGCAAAGTTTGTTCAATTACCCGCCTGCCAGCGAAGCCAATTAGGGCCTTGGGTTCGGCCAGGATTAGGTCGCCGAGCATGGCGAAACTGGCCGTTACCCCGCCGGTGGTGGGGTGGGTGAGCAGCGGCAAATAGAGCAATTCGGCTGCCTGGTGCCGCTGAAGTGCACCGGAAATCTTGGCCATCTGCATCAGGCTCAGCATGCCCTCCTGCATTCGCGCCCCACCGGAGGCACAGACGATCAAAACGGGATAGCGGCGGGAGGTTGCCTTTTCAATAAGGCGAGTCAGTTTTTCACCCACCACCGAGCCCATTGATCCGCCCATGAAGCGGAAATCCATTACGCCAAGGGCGAGGGGATGGCCGCTGCTCAGGCACAGGCCCGTGGTTACCGCATCCTTGAGGCCCGTGGTCTGCTGGCTGTCGCGGATGCGATCGGCGTAGCTACGGCGATCCTTGAAGGCCAGGGGATCGGTGGGTGACAACTCGGTATCAAGGGGCTCAAAGCTGCCTGGATCAGCGATCAGGCGGATGCGCTCTTCGCTGTTGATGCGGTGGTGATAGCCGCAGTTTTTGCAGACACTGGCGTTAGCCAGCAGGTCCTTGCGGTAGACAACCGTGCCGCAATCGGGGCACTTACTCCAGAGACCATCGCCCTCTTCAACCTCCTGGTTGATGCGCACCAGGGGGGCATTCTTTTGGCGATCGGCAAACCAGTCGAATAGCGACAAGGGTATGGAGGCCTCGGGATCAATTCAATTTAGGCGCCCCTAGCCCACCATCCCCCATAGGCCGAGCCAAAACTGCGGGCCGCCTATCCAGACAACTATTCCCCCTGCGGCCAGGAAAGGGCCAAAGGGAAAGGGTTCCTTGGGGCCGAGTTTGCCGCTGATTCGGGCCAGACCCCCCACCAAGGCACCGCCAAAAACCGCCAGGAGCACTGTGGCCCCAAGGCCAGCCAGGCCCAGCCAGGCCCCCAGAAGGGCGGCCAATTTGGCATCACCCAGACCCAGGGCTGGTTTGCCCAGAAGGCGCTGAGCCCCCCGACTCACCAGCTCAAAACCCACCAGGCCGAGGCCCGCCGCCAAGAGGTGATGGCTCAGTAACCGAGCGCCCACTGCACCGCCCTGGCTCCAGCCCAGGCCCGCCGTGGTCAGCAGTCCCAGCAGTAGGCCAAAACGGCAGAGGGGTTCCGGCAGCCACAGGTGATCGAGGTCGATCAAGACCAGGGGAATCAGCCAGCTCACCAGTAGCCATCCGGCCAGCATCAGGGCCAGGGCTGGTGCTTGGGGCCCCATAACCACCGGCTGGGATTGGCTGATGGCCACCCAGAGGCCGGCGCTCAGCAGCTCGACCAGGGGATAGCGCAGGGAAATGGGGGCGGCGCAATAGCCGCAGTGGCCCCGCAGTAGCAGCCAGCCCAGCAGGGGAATGTTTTGCCACCAGCGCAACCTGGTGCCGCAATGGGGGCAATGGCTGGGGGGCAGCACGATTGATTCCTGGCGGGGTAGGCGCCAGGCCACCACGTTCAGAAAGCTGCCAAAGCAGGCCCCTAAAACGGCGGCCACCAATGGCAGCAGTGGGGTGTTTAGGGCCGGATCATTCATCGGTTTCGGATGGGGCGCTGGGGGCGGGCCCGTAGCCAATCAATGGCCACAAACTGCTCTTCCGGCAGAAGCACCGGCGTTGCAAACACAACACGCCCTGCCAAGCCCGGAGGGTTGAGAACCACACCCGTGGGCTCTGGGCCCCCCGGACAATTCAGCTTGTACTCAATGAGTACCCTGCGGCAAGCCTGCAATACCAGCTGACTATTTATTTGATCCCATCGCAAAGTGGGAACGGCTGTAGGCACCGTGCCCGCAATGCGGAAGGAAGGGGTGGAAGTGGGGAAGGAAATAGACCTCACCCATGTAGGCGTTTGCCCAGATTAGGGCTTCCTAGGAAAGTTTCTTCTTCTCTTCAATCATCCTGTGAATGACGGGAGTGAGGATCAGTTCCATGGCAAAGCCCATCTTGCCGCCATCTACCACGATCGATGTGGGGCTAGACATGAAGGAATCGTGGATCATGTCGAGCAGGTAGGTGAAGTCGATACCCCACTTTTCCCTGGCCCCTTTGCGGAAATGCACGATCACGAAGGATTCATCCGGGCTCGGAATGTTCCTGATCATGAAGGGGTTGGAGGTGTCCACCGTTGACACCCGCTGGAAGTTGATGTCGGTGAGACTGAACTGCGGGCAGATGTGGTTGATGTAATCCGGCATGCGGCGCAGGATCGTATCGACCGTGGCCTCGGCGGAGTAGCCGCGCTCCTGGTTGTCGCGGGCGATCTTCTGGATCCATTCGAGGTTGACCACGGGCACCACACCGACCAGCAGGTCGGCCATGGCGGCCACGTCGTAGCCATCTCCCCTCACGCCGCCGTGGAGACCTTCGTAGAAGAGCAGGTCGGAGCCGGAGGGGATTTCCTCCCAGGGGGTGAACTGGCCGGGCTCCAGGTTGGTGCTGAGGCGGGCATTGTGCTCAGCGGCCTCCTCTAGGGAGTGGAGGTAGTAGCGCTTTTGGCCGCTGCCGGTTTCGCCGTAGACCCGGAAGAGTTCTCCGAGCTTGTCGAACAGGTTTGCTTCTGGGCCGAAGTGGGAGAAGTTTTCACCCTTAGCAAGGGCTGAGGCCATGGCCTCCTTCATCGGGCCCCTTTCGTAGCGGTGGTAGCTGTCGCCCTCCACCACCGCAGGGGTGATGCCTTCGCGTTTAAAAATCTGCTCAAAAGCGCGTTTGACGGTGCTGGTCCCTGCGCCAGAGGAACCGGTGACAGAAACAACCGGATGACGCTTCGACATGCGCAGAGATCAACGAAACTGTTCGCGAGTTTGGCAGGTCGCCGGCGCCTACCCCGCCAGGGCCGCCAGCAACTGCTCGCCCATGGCCGTGCAGCCCAGCTGGGTGCAGCCCGCTGCCATCAAATCGCCCGTGCGATAGCCAGCGGCCAGCACCCGTTCGACTGCTGTTTCTAGGG
Source organism: Cyanobium sp. WAJ14-Wanaka (assembly GCF_024345375.1). Classification (NCBI taxonomy): domain Bacteria; kingdom Bacillati; phylum Cyanobacteriota; class Cyanophyceae; order Synechococcales; family Prochlorococcaceae; genus Cyanobium; species Cyanobium sp. WAJ14-Wanaka. The sequence goes on from NZ_JAGQAZ010000001.1 coordinate 413,279, forward strand.
CCGTGGCAGCGGCCTCTTGCTGCAGGCCGACCCGCAGCATCATGGCGGCGCTGAGCACCATCGCCATCGGGTTGGCCTTGTCCTGGCCGGCAATGTCGGGGGCGGAGCCATGGATCGGTTCAAACAGGCCAGGCCCGCCGCTGCCCAGGGAGGCCGATGGCAGCATGCCGATCGAGCCGGTGAGCATGGCGGCCTCGTCGCTGAGGATGTCGCCGAAGAGGTTGCTAGTGAGCAGCACGTCGAACTGCTTGGGGGCCCGCACCAGCTGCATGGCTGCGTTGTCGACATACATGTGGCTGAGCTCCACGGCGGGGTAGGAGTTGCTGTGGAGGGCCTCCACCTGGTCGCGCCAGAGCTGGCTCACATCCAGCACGTTGGCCTTGTCGACGGAACAGAGCCTGCCGCTGCGTACCACGGCCAGCTCGAAGGCCACCTTGGCAATCCGGTCGATTTCGTAGTCGGAGTAGGCCATCGTGTTAAACGCCCGCACGTGGCCATCGGCCTCGATTCGACCCTTTGGGGTGCCGAAGTAGACACCGCCGGTGAGCTCGCGCACCACCATCAAGTCGACCCCCTCAATCACCTCCCGTTTGAGGGTGCTGGCATCGACCAGGGAGGGAATGATTTTTACGGGCCTGAGGTTGGCAAACAGCCCCAGCCCAGAGCGGAGGGCCAAAAGGCCAGTTTCGGGGCGCTTCTCGCGGGGCAGGCTGTCGTATTGGGGGCTGCCAATGGCGGCCAAAAGCACCGCATCGGATTCGCTGCAGGCCGCGAGGGTGCTTTCGGGTAGGGGCTCGCCGGTGGCATCGATTGCGGCGCCCCCCATCGGTTGCTCGTTGTAGACGAGCTCAAAGCCATGGCTGCTGCTCACCGCATCGAGGAGCTGGCGGGTTACGGCCGTGATTTCTGGGCCGATCCCATCGCCGGGGAGCAGGGTGATCCGGAAGCGGCTGGTCATGGCGGAGTGGCCTGGCTCAGGGGTTTGATGCAGCTGGCGAGGCTAGGGGATCAGCCCTGGCGTGCCTGGAGCTGGCGCAGGCTCTTGGCCATCTCGGGGAGTTTGTTGAAGGTGGCTGAACAGCGCAGCCAGAGGCGGTTGGGGATGGCGGGGTAACCGCTGACCACTTCGCCGGGGGCGACTTCGCCGTGGATGCCGGATTTTGAGGAGGCGATCGCCCGATCGCCGATCACGGCCCGGTTGGCCACACCCACCTGGCCGGCCAGGATCACGCCATTTCCCAACTTGGCGCCCCCGGCAATCCCCACCTGGGAGGCCAGGGCGCAGCCCCTGCCAGTGACCACCCCATGGCCGATTTGCACCAGGTTGTCGATCTTGCTGCCGGCGCCGATTCGGGTTTCCCCCACTGAAGGTCTGTCGATCGTGGTGCCGCAGCCCACCTCAACGGCCTCTTCTAGAACCACCAGGCCGGTCTGGGGCATTTTTCGCCAACCCTGGGCCGTGGGCACAAAACCAAATCCCTCGCTGCCAATTACTGCATTGGAATGCACCACGCACTGGGCCGCCAGGCGGCTGCCGGGATGGAGTACGGCGCCGGAGTGGATCTCGCAGGCTGGGCCCAGCTGCACGTCTTCGTAAAGGATCGCGCCGGGGTGGAGGATGCAGCCCTCAGCGATCTGGCAGTGCTCGCCGATTACCACCCGGGCACCGATGTGGGCCGTGGGGGAAACCAGGGCGCTGGCCGCCACGACAGCGGTGGCATCGATCCCAGGGGCCTTGGGCTGGCGCGGATATAGGGCATCAAGTGCTTCTGCAAAGCCCAGGCGGGGATCCTTGAGGGCCACCCAGGCCAGGCCCTGGGCGCTGGCCTGGCTTTGAAGCTCTGGGTCTAGGGGCAGCAGCACGGCCCCAGCCTTGGTGCCCTCCAGGGCTGCCGCTAGGGCATTGCCCCGCTCCAGAAAACCGAGTTGACCGGCAACCGCCTGATCTAGGGCCTGGGCTCCCACCAGCTCGGGATCGCTCCCCAAATCCCTGGGGCTGGCATCACCCACCTCGCCGAGGTGAGCGAGCAGGTCGCTGAAGCGCATGGCGGGCGAAGGGCGATACGGAGCTGGGCCGGATCGTAGGTGTCCCTACCGGGGGCTGATCACCAACTGGTCGCGGTGAACCACCTCAATGCCTGCCCTGCCCATGCATTGGCGCAGCTCTTCGCTGTCTAGGGCGCTGAGCCCCCGACCCAATTCCCGTCCGTCGGCGCTGATCAGGCGCACGGCATCACTTCTGCCGAATTGGCCCTCTACCCCAATCACTCCCACCGCCAACAAGGAGGCCCCTTTCTTTAAAACCGCAGTTTCCGCGCCCGGATCCAGCTGGAGGGTCCCCTGGGGCATCAGGGCGTGGGCCAGCCAGCCCTTGCGATCTGGCAGGGGCGTCGCCGATGGCTGGAAGACGGTGCCTAGCCGTTCGCCGGCAAAGAGGGCCTTGAGAACGGCTGGATCGCGACCATCGACCAGGTGCACCCGGATGCCGCTGGAGGTGGCGATGCGGGCGGCGGCAATTTTGGTGGTCATGCCCCCCGTGCCCCATTGGCCCCCACCGGTGGCCCCTTGGCCGTATTGCTCAAGCTCCCTGAGGTTGAGCACCTCATGGATTGGTTTTGCATTGGCATCGCTACGGGGATCGCCGGAGTAGAGCCCGTCAACGTCGGTGAGCAGGATCAATTCATCGGCGCCGATGGCGACAGCCACCAGGGCAGAGAGGGTGTCGTTGTCGCCGAAGCGCAATTCGTCGCTGGCCAGGGTGTCGTTTTCATTGATTACCGGCAGCACCCCCCAGCTGAGCAGCTGCTCAAGCGTTCGACAGGCGTTTTGGTAGCGCCGGCGGGAGGCCAGATCGCCCCTGGTGAGCAGCACTTGGGCCACGGCCAGGCCATCGCGGCCAAAGGCTTCCTGATACATGGCCATCAGGCGGCCCTGGCCCACGGCCGCCGCCGCCTGGAGCGCTACCAACTCCGTGGGGCGCTTGGCCATCTGCAGGGCAATGCAACCGAGGCCCACGGCCCCACTGGTCACCAGGGCCAGGCTGTCTCCCTGGGCCTGTTGCTGGGCCATCGTGGCCGCCAGTTCAGCGACCACCTCGGCGGTGCTGCGTTTGCTCTGGCCCCGCAGCAGGCTGGTGCCCACTTTGATTACCCGGCGCCGGCCCCTGGAGCCCGTCCGCATCAGCCCAGGCCAGTGCCGATCAGGGCGGCCATGCGCAGTTCGAATCTTTGCAGTCGATCCCGCTGGCAGGGGCGCCCCTCCGGATCGATGGGCTTCACCAGCACGGTGAACAGGCCCAGTCGGTTGCCGGCGATCACATCGGTGAATAGCCGGTCACCCACAAGCGCCACCTGGCTGGCCGGTATTTGCAGCTGGGCGAGCACCCTGCGTAGGGCGGTGCGCCGTGGCTTGCCGGCACTGGTGGTGAAGGGCAGATCCAGCAGCTGGGCCACTGAACCAATTCGCTGACGCGATGGGTTGTTGCTGAGCAGGTGGATCGGGAAATGCTGCTTGGCCTCTGCCAGCCAGCGCTGGGCGCTGGCTGGCACCACACCGTGGTGCCTGGGCAGGAGGGTGCGATCGACATCCAGCACCAGGGCTTTGATGCCCCGCTCCTGGAGGGCCTCAATCGGCAATTCCGCCAGGGTGCACTCCATCAACCAGTTGGGCCGCAGCAGCTCCCGCAGCATCAGAAATCCCCCTCCCCCTCCCGCTCAGCTAATTCGGCTTCGATGCGGGGTTGCACCCGATCAAATTCCTCGCCTTCGACCAGCAGGGCACCATTGCCATCAATCCGGGCGACCACGAAGAAGGGATCCAGGGGGATGTAGAGGCCGTATTCCTCCTCGTCGACCAGGAAGCTCACGAGTAGTTCGTAGCTTTCGGTGTCGTCCTCATCGTCTTCTTCGTCGCTGAGTTCGTCGGGCTCGGGTTCGTCCAGTTCACCGCTGACGGTGAGGGTCACGGCTGAACGCACCAGGGTCAGGTCGTGCTCCTGCAGCACCACATCGGCCACCGACAGGATCGGTTCGGTGGCATCAATCGTGTCAATCAACTCGGGATCCGCATCGTCTTCGAGGCGAAACAGGCAAACCGGGGTGTCTACCGGCGTTAGCAGTACGTAGTCGTGGCCATCGAGGGGGATCAATTGCTCCAGGAAGCAGAGCAGTTGGCGCCCCCTGGTATCGCTCACTAAAAGAGTTGGCACATCACCGGAATTGTCCATGGATGAAGCGTCGTTCGCCGAACTGTCGTTTGTCATTAAAGGTGCCAATCGGGGCAGTCTGTCTACTCAGGATGGATCAGGGGCGGGCGTTGTGCCGCGAATGTCCGCAACCAGCATCGCTGCCGGACCGTCGGCCAGCCACTGTTCAAGTAACAAAGCAGCCGCCGCACTGTCTAGGGCCCCGCTTCTGTCGCCATGGAGACCATGGCGCTCGGCCGCAGCCCAACTGCTGGAGTGCTCATTCACCCAGGCCAGTGGCAGGGCGAAATGGCTGGCAAGGCGCTGTCCATAGCGGTGGCAGTGGAGGGCCTGCTCCGTCAGCTGGCCGGCGCTGTCGAGGGGTAGGCCAACCACCAGGGCCCGGACCCGCCGCTGCTGCACCAGGCGTTCTAGCCGCAGGAGGTCGGCTGCAAACTTTCCCCGGGCCAGGGGCGCCAGGGGTGTCACGGTCAGGCCGAGGGGATCGCAGCCAGCCAGGCCAATGCGCCTGCGGCCCACGTCGAGGGCAAGGGCGGAACAGGGCTCGGATTTATTGGGCATCGGGCTGAAGTCCTAGCGGGGGGCCACCGGTGTGGGCATGGGCCTGCGCTGGGGTTGCAGTTGGCCCAGCACCGCCTCCAGTCCCTTCCCAACCTTGGCCTGGGCTGGATGCTCCTGGCGGCGCCAGACACTGCGGGCCATCAACACCCTTTCACCATGCTGTTGGGCACCTTGCTGCTCGAGCCAATGCTGACGGCCCTGGTCGCGCACATCAGAGCGCAGCCAAAGGGGCTCGCCACTGCCCAGGCGCTGGCTAGCGATCTGGAGCAGCTGCTCGCAGCCATCGCCAATCAGGTGTTCCCAGCCGGGATGGACCGTGAGCTCCACGTCATGGCCACCTCCGGCGTGTTCCCCAATCCAGCGGACGGCGGCTACGGCCTGGTTGCGGCTGGGATCCACCCACATCCAGCCCTTGCCATGGCTTTGATCGAGCAGATCCTCTACCCGCCGATCCAGTAGTTGGCGCAGTTGGGCTGGATTGGCGGCCTGCTCCAGGAGCCAAAGCAGGGCACCGCTACGGGGATTGAGGGTCCGAAGTTGCAGCTCCCCCAGGGAACTGGGGGCTGCGGGGCTGGTTGTGGAGCCGGGGGCAGTGGCGCCGGAGGCTTGCCAGCACCAGAGCTGGTCCGTGCGCAGGGGTTGGAATCCCTGCTCCCTCAGCATCGCCAGCCGCTGGCTATCGAGGCTGGAGGCGGAGGCAATCCAGCTAGCCGCATCTTTGGCCCGGTGAATGGCCTCCCTCAGCAGGGTTGTGCCCAGGTCCTGCTGCCCTGCCGGACTGGCCAGGCGCAGGTGCTGGACCTGCCAGCAGCTGCCGCTGCGGTTCAGACGTCTGGTGATGATTAATCCGAGCGGGTCCTTGTGACTGAAGGCCACCAGCACCACCGGGGCTATTGCCTGGCGGGCGGTCAGGGCGTGGATCAGGCGCTCCGGCAGCCCCAGCAGCACCGCCCTTTGCAGGACCGGCTGCAGGGGTACAAAGGCCGGGTCGCTCAGCAGGGGAAGGTGCCAGCCCGCCAAGGGCTCCAGACGCCAACTGGTTGGTATGGGTTGGGGCTCAGCTGCCATGGCGGGTCCAGTGGTAGCTCTCGCTGCAACTTTAGGGCGGCCAGACCGGCGCTATGGGCGCACCAGCACCAGGGGTGTGCGTTCGTTGGCGTTTCCGGCCGGATTTGGGCGCAGGGCCCGCTGCAGCAGGGCCTCATCGCAGCCGGGGCTGGCGGCCAGAACCTTGACCCGGCCCAGGTCGTTTACGTCAACCACGGCCACGGCCACGCCCAGGGCCCGGGCCATCTCAGCGCAGAAGGCGGCGGGCTGTTCTGGTCCAAGGACAATCGTCTGGTCGTAGGGGGGAGTGGTGCCGGTGATGTCGTCGATCAGGCGGGCCTGGTCTCCGGCCAAGCGGTAGAACCAGCCCTTGGATCCCAGGGCCTTCAGGGCTGTGCCTATTAACCAGGCCCCAAGCACCCTGGCAGGCCCTTCCACGTCGATCAGGCTCTGCAGTCCGCAGGCGGTGGCCAGGCTGCTGGTGGGGTGGAACACCCGGCAAAGCAGGCGGGCCAGGGCCGAGGGCTCCACGGTGGCAGGGTGGTGGTAGCGGCCCTGCATCACGGCAAGGGGGGTTTCACCAATCGTGAGGACATCCCCTGGCTGGATCAGGTCGCTGGCGTAACGGCTCAAAACTTCCCCAGGGCTGTCGAGTACGCCAAGCAGGTGGGTACGCAGGGGCAGAACCTGGCAGTTATCGCCTTTGCGCCATTGGGCGCTGGCGGCATTGATGGTTTCGGGCTGGCGCAGGGGCACAAGCCAGCCATCCCGGCGATTCAGTCGGCCGAATGGTCCGTAGTTGATCCAGTGGAGATCTAGCCAGAGGCTGTCTACGAGGCGCTCCAGGGATAGGCCTGGATCTGTGCTGAGCTGGATCTCGATCCTGGCCCTGGTGCTTTTGCGGCCCTTAACGATGTAGGCCGCCCAGTAATTGTCGGGCCGTGTTTCCTCGTCGGGGTGGAGGGCCACAACCCGGCTTTTGATAATCACATCACGCAGATCACCCTGGCCAAGCAGCACGGGCTCCACTGCTATCTCAGGCACCATCACCTCCATCCGTCGATGGGGGTTGCTGATCGTGATTTCGCCCTGCACCGTGACCCCCTGGGGGCTGGATTGAACGCTGAAATCGTGGGCCTTCAGCTCCAGTGGCGAGGCGGGCCGCAGCCGATGGCGTAGCTCCAGCCACACCAGGGTCAGGCCCAGGGCCAGGGCGGCCAGGAGGAGGACCGAAAGCAGGGGGTTCAGCAACAAGGCCGGCGGGGCGTTAACCGCCGGAGCGTAATGGCAGCCCCACCTTCTTCAGACCATCAGCTCAGGCTTTACCCACTGGTCAAATTCCCCGGCACTGATTTCGCCCAGCACCAGGGCGGCCTCCTTGAGGCTCAGCCCGTGTTTATGGGCATGCTTGGCAATGCCGCAGGCCCGGTCGTAGCCAATGGCCGGGGTTAGGGCAGTCACCAGCATCAAGCTCTGGTTGAGCAGCCGTTCGATTCTTGAAATATCCGCTTCCAATCCCTCTAGGCAAAAGGCCCTAAAGCCTTCGCAGGCGCCAGTCAGCAGCTCGATGCTCTCCAGCACGTTGTGGGCGATCAGGGGTTTAAAAACGTTGAGCTCAAAATTGCCCTGGCTGGCTGCTGTTTGAACAGCACTGTTGTTGCCAATCACCTGCACGGCCACCATGGTCAGGCTTTCGCACTGGGTGGGATTGACCTTGCCCGGCATGATCGAGGAGCCCGGCTCGTTCTCCGGGATTACCAGTTCGCCGAGGCCGCAGCGGGGTCCGCTACCGAGCCAGCGCACATCGTTGGCGATCTTCATCAAGGAGCCGGCCAGCACCGTCAGGGCCCCGTGGGTGGCGGCCAGGGCCTCTTGACCGGCTAGGGCCTGAAACTTATTTGGTGCACTGGTGAAGGGCAGTCCAATCCGTTCGGCCAGCCTTGCCGCCACCGCCTCTCCAAAGCCGCTTGGGGCATTGAGACCGGTGCCTACGGCCGTGCCCCCAATGGCCAGCTGGTAGAGCTGCGGCAGGGAGTGGCGCAGGGTCCCAAGGCCCATATCCAGTTGGGCCCCATAGCCGCCGAATTCCTGGCCCAGGCTCAGGGGCACGGCATCCTGCAGGTGGGTGCGGCCGATCTTGATGATCGAAGCAAAGGCCTCCGCCTTGACGGCCAGGACAGCCCGTAGGGCTTCCACCGCCGGGATGAGGCTGCGTTCCAGCTCGATCGCCACGGCCACATGCAGGGCGGCCGGAAAGGTGTCGTTGCTCGATTGGCTCAGGTTCACATGGTCGTTGGGGTGCACGGGGCTCTTGCTGCCCAGCACGCCCCCGGAGGCCTCGATCGCCCGGTTGGCGATCACCTCGTTGGCGTTCATGTTTGTTTGGGTGCCAGAGCCCGTCTGCCACACCTTCAGGGGAAACTCCCGATCCAGTTTTCCGCCCGCCACCTCTTCTGAGGCGGCCACAATCAGGGCACAAATTTCCGCGCTGAGCTTGCCCTTATCGCGATTCACCTCGGCGCAGGCCGCCTTTAGCTGGCCGAAGGCATGCACCACCTCCAGGGGCATCAGCTGGCCGAAGGGAAAAAAGTGGATCGAGCGTTGGGTTTGGGCGCCCCAGTAGTGCTTTGAGGGCACCTCAATGGCCCCCATGCTGTCTGTTTCGCGCCGCATGCCGCCATCGGGCCCCAACCCAGCCATCATCTGCTCACCACTTCGGAGTTGAGTTCGTTGAAGCTCACGGTGCTGCTGTTTGTGCCCCCCTCGGGCAGGGCAATGCCGGTGATCTCGCTGACTACCCCATTGATGCTGTCCACATCCACCTGGCCACTGGCGTCGAAGCGCACCTTGCCCTGGCCATCGAATACGACCACCTGGGGTATTTGGCCTTTCCAGTGGTGGGCAGGATCAGTGGGGCCCAGCTCGGGCCGGTTCTGGAGTGGGTCGGTGACCAGGGGTATCAACTCGATGCTATTGCCCCATAGGCGCTGCAGTTCCGAGACAACCGGGGAAAATTGCTTGCTCTCGGCATCGTCGTCGAGGTAGTAGACCACCACCGCTGGCCGCTGGTCGGCCATGGCCTGGGCCAGGCTGCTGCGGGGGGGCACCAGGGAGCCGTTGCCGGCATAAAGGGCGTAAATGTTGCCGTCGTAGCTGTTGGTGGTGAGGGCAGCCAGGGCGGGCTGGGAACCCCAAACCTGAAAAGCAATGATTAGGGCCAGCAGGGCCCTTGGCAGCCACCAACCCAGGTTGGGCAACAGGTTCAAAGCAGCCTTTCAGTTGGCGCCATTTTGGCCTCTGGCCAGGCCCTGGCGTATCCCCCTGCCCACAAGGCCAATCGATCTCCCCATCACCTGGGTGAGCAGCACCACCAGCAAATCTCCCAATCCCTTGATCAGGCCCTGAACCTGGGGTGCAAGGGCGTCGCGGCTCTCCAGGGCCAGGGTTACTAGCTGCTGGAGCCAGCCCAGTTGGCGCAGCTCCCCATCCCTGGGCTCAGTGAGCGAAAGGGTACCTATGGCCTTGGCCTGCAGGATGAAAAGGTTGCGGCGACTCTCGTAGAGGGCCACCGGCCGGCCATACCAGTTGAGCCAACGTTGTTGGGCATTGAGCTGGTTGCGGAGCCGCTCGAGCTGGCGGGTCGCCAGCAGGTTTGGCTGCAGCAGGTAGCGGCGCAATTCGGGCCAGCTTGAGCAGCAGGAAAGCAATTCCGCGCTCACCAATTCGGCGCTGCGCACCAACCAATTGCTGAGCAACTGCTCAAGGAACAGCACTGCCCTCGGTTCATCAATGGCCACCAGTTGGCCTTCTGTTAGCAGGGGATTGCCATGAACCAGGGCACCGAGCATGGCCAGGGGGGCAGGCAGCTCCGGGTCGGCGCCAGCCAGTTCGGTGCTGCTGATCAGGGTTTCGGCCACGGATTGCATGCCGCCCCCGTAGGGCAGCTGCACATAGGGGCTCACGGTGGTTTGCAGGGCCTGCTGCCGCAGTTCGAGCTGGAGGCCATTCCAGCGTTCTTGAAGCTCCTGCCCATGGAGATTTTCAGCCAGCAGGCGCTCCCGCAACAGGGCGCACTGCTCAATCAGGGCCAGGAGTAAATCCCTACGCCTTTGGGGAGTGAGGCCCTCGATTGCTAGCAACTGGCCGCTGCCATTGGCCAGCTCAGTGCGGACCCCAGCCTCCAGCCGGCTGCGCAGGGTTTGCCAGATGCCGGAGGCATTTGGCTGGGCCAGGGTGAGCTGGGTCCCCAGGGTTGGGCGGCTGGGGATTGGAGCGAGGGCTGCCGGATAGGCGCTGACAAGCGAACTGATGGGCCCCCAGAGCACGATCAACAATTGGCGGGCGCTGGCCAATTCCCGCAGCCTGCCCTGGAGCACCAACAGGCTCACCAAGCCCGTAGGTGGTGGATTCAGCAGGCGCTGGCAGGCCAGCAGATCCGCGTCTATTTGCTGCAGACCTCCCAGCAGCAAACGGTGGCCCAGGCCCACGCCCGCAGGAATTGGCAGGCACTCTGGCAAGGGGCCATCGGCCAGGCTGACCACCCGGCCGCCCTGGAGCAGGGTGGTCAGTGCCTCCAGCAGGGTGGTTGTTTCAGGGGCCTCCAGTAGGCCCTGCACTGGCAGCTGCAGCAGGTTGTTGGTGGGGTGGCCGTGGCCACTGGCCAGCAAAAGGAGAAGGGGGGCGGGCTTCCAGCGCAGCCTGAGGGCTTCGAGCTCCTCGCCCAGGTTCTCTAGGTGCTGGTTGGCCCCTGCCTGCCAGATCACCAGTTTTGGAGCACCCTCTAGCTGGTCTGCAGCCGTAACCACCTTGAAATCGCCAGCCGAGCGCTCCAGCAGGCGCACCAGGCCTTCTCGAAGGAGCGGCTCAGCGAACAGCAACAGCTGCGATGGCACGTTGGTAGAAACTTCCAATTGACCAAAGCTACCTAGGGCGAGCCCTTTTCTCCAGGGGGGCTGGCTGGGATTTAGGGGCTTTGGCGGGGCCTGCCGCTCAGGCTGAGGGTGTAGCCCTCGATGGCGAAGCCTGTCTGGGCTTCGATTTGTTCGAGCAGTTCCGCAGGCAGCTGCACATCCAGATCCTGGATCGCCCCTGTTTGCAGGCAGGTGAGATGGCTGTGGGGGTCGCTGCGGTAGCCGTAGAGGCGGCCATTGGCCCGGTCAAGACACTCAATCACCCCTGCGGATTGGAGTGCCTCGAGGTTTTGATAAACGGAAGTGTGGCCAATATTGCGATCAATGCTATTGAGCTGCTCAAAAATATCCCTCGCACTCAGGTGGCTCTTGCCACTCCAAAGCAAATCGAGCACAAGCTTGCGCTGGCGGCTCAGGCGCATGCCCAGGTCCCGGCAGCGCCGGTACACCTCATGGACATCTTGGGGGGTGCCGGTGCTCACGCGACCCGCCTTGCTTAACTTTTTTAGTTATAGGTCAACAGGCAAGGGCCTGCTATGCCAATCGGCCAGGGGCCTGCTAGGCCATCCCTTCCAATGGGCTGAGGGGATCCTGCAGACGGCCATCGCCAATGGCCTGCAGGGCTTCGCCAAGGTCGACTCGGCCGTCGTAGAGGGCCCTGCCGACGATCACCCCGGTTACCCCGAGCGGTTCAAGGGCCAGCAAGGAGAGCAGGTGCTCCAGGTTGCCGATCCCACCGGAGGCAATTACCGGCACCGCACTGGCAAGCGCCATGGCCCTGAGGGCCCCCAGGTTTGGCCCGGCGAGGGTGCCATCGGTGGCAATGTCGGTGCTGATGATCGCGGCAATGCCTGAGTTGGCAAAGCGTTGCGCCAGCTCGGTTGCATCCGTATGGCTTTGTTCGATCCAGCCGCGGGTGGCGACCTTGCCGTTGTTGGCGTCGATGCCCACAATTATTTGGCCGGGGTGGTCGGCGGCCAGCTGTTCCACCAGCTCCGGTTGCTCCAGGGCCACCGTGCCCAAAATCACGCTGCTGAGGCCGTAGGCAAGTAGTTCCTGGGCCCGCGCCACCGTTCTGACCCCACCCCCCAGTTGGACCGGAATCGAGAGGGCTGCTGTGATTGCCTTGACGCTGGCGTCATTGCTGGCTTGGCCGCTCCTGGCGCCATCGAGATCCACCAGGTGCAGCCGCTGGGCCCCCTGCTCCTGCCAACTCAGGGCCTGGGCCACCGGATCGTCGGAGAAGCGGGTCACCTGGCCGTAGTCGCCCTGGTGCAGGCGTACACATTGGCCATCGAGCAGGTCAATGGCGGGAATTATCTGCATGGGCGGCGGCGGTCTTGAATGGCGCCCAGTTTGCGCGGCCGCTGGCGCCCCATTAACCGATGAAGATTCTCGTGATGGGTGGCACCCGCTTTGTGGGCAAGCCTCTGGTGGCCCATTGGCTGCGGGCTGGCCATTCCCTAACCCTGTTTACCCGGGGCAAGAAGGCCGCTCCAGAGGGGGTGGAGCACCTGGTGGGGGACCGCACCGACTCTGAGTCGCTCGACCAGCTCAAGGGCCGGCAGTTTGATGTGATCGCCGATAGCTCCGGCCGCAGCCTCGAGGATTCCCGGGCGGTGATTGAGCGCACCGGTGCCCCCAGCCATCGCTTTGTGTATGTCAGCTCGGCGGGGGTCTATGCCGACAGTGAGCTCTGGCCCCTCGACGAGGACAGCCCCACCGATCCGGCCAGCCGCCACGCCGGTAAGCAGGAAACGGAAACCTGGTTGCGCAGCCAGGGCATTGCCTTCACAAGCTTTCGGCCCACTTACATCTATGGCCCGGGCAATTACAACCCTGTTGAGGCCTGGTTTTTTGATCGGATCGTCCATGGCCAGCCGATCCCCCTTCCCGGAGATGGCAGCACCATCACCCAGCTGGGCCATGTGGCCGATCTGGCGGTGGCGATGGCCCGTTGCATCGATGTGGATGCGGCCAGCAACCGGATTTACAACTGCAGTGGCGCCCAGGGCGTGACCTTCCGGGGCCTGGTCTTTGCGGCAGCCAGGGCCTGTGGCAAGGATCCCGAGTCTGTCGATATACGCAGTTTTGATCCATCTGCCCTGGACCCAAAGGCCCGTAAGGCCTTCCCCCTGCGGATTGCCCATTTCCTTACCGATATCCATCGGCTGCAAAGGGAATTGGCCTGGCAGCCCGCCTACGACCTGGAGCGCGGTCTGGCCGATAGCTACCAAAACGACTACGCCAAGCGCCCAGCCACAACCCCTGATTTCAGCGGCGATTCCCTGCTTTTAGGTAACTAATTGCCGAGCTGAGGGCCAGCCCTAGGGAGGGCCAAAACAGCCACCAGCCGAGGCCGTGCAGACCTACGCCCAGCTGGGGAGCCAGACCAAGGCCCATGCCCCAGCTGTTCGGCCAGAGCAGTAATAGCAGCGCCGCAAATTGCAGGATCGTTTTGGCCTTACCGGCCAGGGAGGCGGGTCCGCCACTGCTCTGGGCGGATCGCCACCCTGAAATCAGCAGTTCCCGCGCCAGCAACAGCCACACCGCCCAGAGGGGCAGTGCCCCACTGGCCGCCAGCCAGAGCAGGGGGGCGGAGATCAGGATCTTGTCGGTGAGGGGATCGAGTCGGGCACCCCAGGTCGAGCCACCACCCGCCTGGCGGGCCAGCCAGCCATCGGCCGCATCACTGAGTCCGCCGAGGGCCAGGAGCCACCAGGCCAGGGATTGCTGGCCCATGGCCAGGGCCACTAGCAGGGGCAAGCCCACAACGGCACGGCCAATGGTGAGTCCATCGGCAAGTTGGCGTAGGCGGCATGGCCCCATTCGAAACCTCAGGCTCGCCCCCAGAATGCTTGCAGTTCAGCAATTTTGCCCGTGGTGCAACAGCCCGTATCTGCCGTGATGTCGAGCCCCGTGCTGACGGTCACGGCCGAGAGCCCCCTGCAGGAAGCTGTGCAGTTGATGAGTGATCACCACATCAGTGGCCTACCGGTGGTGGATGCCAATGGCCAGTTGGTCGGTGAACTCACCGAACAGGACCTAATGGTCCGTGAAAGCGGTTTTGACGCCGGCCCCTATGTGTTGCTGCTCGATTCCGTGATCTACCTGCGCAATCCCCTGCAGTGGGACAAGCAGGTTCACCAGGTGCTTGGCAACAACGTGGGTGATGTGATGGGCCATTCGCCCCACACCTGTCTGTCTGATTTGGGCTTGCCCGCCGCCGCCAAACTCCTGCACGAACGCAGTACCCAGAGGCTGATCGTGGTTGACGACCAAAAACATCCCGTGGGCATGCTCACCCGCGGCGATGTGGTTCGGGCCCTAGCGGCGGCCGGCTGAGCTATGGCTGCAGGCTGATCTAGGGCGGTGGCAGTGGCGGTGCGGCAGGGGCCCCGGGTTTAACCGAGCCCACGGTTGGTGGTGGCGGTGCCGTCGGCGGCTGGCTTGCACCTTCCCCATTGGGGTCGCCACTCTCCTCAGGAGCTGTTGCTGCTGCCGGCTCCGCTGGTTCAGTTAGGCCATATCCATCTGGAAGTAGCAGTGGTGGTGGCAAATCCGCGGGCAGGTTTAGTTCTTTATTTGGTTTCTGGTAGTCGGCTCCCTGGGTCGCCTCTTGCTGCTGCTGACGGAGGGCAAGGGGGTCGGCGCTGATTGGTGTCTCCCGGAAGGGGGCCCTGTCGCTGTTGCTTCCACCCTTGCCCTTGGGTGCCCAGATCAGCCGGGCGATCGGATCAACCCCCTTTTCCATCAACCGGTTGAAGCCGGCTAGGGCCCTATCCACCAATTGGCCGCCGAGGGTCTGGCCGCATTGGAAGGGGTTGCCGCAACCGGATGGACCACTGCGGCTGGCCATGCCCGCCAATAGCGAACCCTGCAGGATTTGATGGCGGCGGCTGAGCCGCAGCATGTAGGGCACGTGCACAAAACTGGTGGCCCCGCCACTGATCCAATTGGCGTCAGCATCACTGAAGCCCTTCACCCCGGGGATGATGAAGCGGCTTTTTGAGGCGTGGTCGGGCAGGTAGGCAGCTCTGAGGCCGCGGCTTCTGGCCAGCTCCCTGGTTTGCTCCAGGGTGAGGCCGTCCCTGCTCATCAGCACTTCCACCCTGCCATCGGGCCGCAGGCCGATCACCATTCTGATTCGCGGCAGAAAGTAGCGAATCTGCTGGCCCATGGAGATGCTGTAGGCCCCCTTGTAGGCAGAGGGGGGCCTACCCAAGTCGTTGTAGAGGCTGTGCAGGCCACCAATAAAGCTTTCGAATTCCCGGGCCCTGGCGGGGGTCAGTTCGCCATAACCGAATTCGACGCTGCCGTCATGGCGAATGCCAATGAAGGCGCGCTGCCGCGCTGCCGTGCGGTTTAGGCCCCGCCAGACCCGATCCCCCAGTTTGATGTCGCCCAACGGCACGGTGATTTCCTGGCCCCTGCGGTCCACATGGCGCTCGTACATCGGCCCGGAGATGTAGGCCAGGGCTGAGCGGTCGTCGTAGGCCTGCTGTTCCCTGTCCCAGCCCTCAAATAAATCCAGCTGTACCGCCCGGGGGTCGAAATCGAGGGCGTAGGTCTGGTCGTTTGGAATGTACCGAAAGGGCTGGCCATCGGCGGCGGTGATCAGGGGTGCGCCGGCGTCGGGGCGCCCATTGCCGATCGGCGGGGCAATGGCCACCAAAAAGGTGAGTAGGCCCGCTGGAATGGCCACCACCAGGGCCCTTTTCCTCTTCAAAAGGGGTTTGGGCGCTCTCGCCGCAGCGGTTTCCAAAACGGGGGAGCCTGCGGCCGGCTAGCCAGAAGCACCCACGTTGGGAGCGGGTGGCTCCCGGCGTCAAGTGGCCGGCTTTACCCATGTCCCGGGTGTAGAGCGGCTAGACAAAGCCCGGCTCCGATTGCGAGGCTGCCCCATTGGTGATAGTTAAATTATTTATGGATTCTTCCTTCGTGACGATCGGCCTACTGTTGGCCCTTGGCGGCTCCCTGGCCTTGATGGCCCTGATTGTCAAAAGATTGGAGAAGGCTTCCTAGGCGCTCATGGCGAGCATCCGCTCGATTGGTGCCAGGGCCCTTTGGCGCAGGCCCTCCTCAAGTTCGATGGCAGGGCTGAGGGTCTCTAAACAGCTCCAGACCTTCTCCAGGGTGTTGAGCCGCATGTAGGGGCAGGCATTGCAGCTGCAGCCATCGGCTCCGGGCACCTCGTAAAAGGCCTTGCCGGGCACCTGCAGGCGCATTTGGTGCAGGATCCCCGGCTCGGTGAGCACCAGAAAGCTGCTGGCCTCACTGCTGGCGGCCCGGCGCAGCAGGGCGCTGGTGGAACCGATGAAATCGGCCTGATCAAGCAAATGCTCCTGGCATTCCGGATGGGCCAGCACCTCCGCCTCCGGGTGGGCCAGTTTTAGGCGCAGCAGGGCCTCCTCGCTGAAGGTTTCGTGCACGATGCAGCTGCCTGGCCAGAGGGTGAGCTCCCGGCCGCTTTGCTGTTGAACCCAGCGCCCCAGGTTTTGGTCCGGGGCAAAAAGAATCGGCCGATCCGCAGGTAGCTGCTGCACCAGCGACACCGCATTGCTGCTGGTGCAAATCAAATCGCTCTGGGCTTTCACCGCCGCCGAGCAGTTGATGTAACTGACCACAAAGTGGTCGGGATGCTGGGCCCTAAAGCTGGCGAAGCCATCGGCTGGGCAGGCATCGGCCAGGCTGCAACCCGCCTCCAGATCAGGAATCAGCACCGTTTTATCGGGGCTGAGAATTTTGGCCGTTTCGGCCATGAAGTGCACACCGCAAAACACGATTACCTCGGCGTCGGTGGCCGCGGCCTTACGGGAGAGCTCTAGGGAATCGCCAATGAAGTCGGCGATGTCCTGGATCGAGTCGTCTTGGTAGTAATGGGCCAGGATGATGGCCTTGCGTTGCTTTCGCAGCTCCGCTATTGCCCCTGGAAGGTCAGCCGGAACCGTGTTCGAACCTCTCGCAAAAACCAACGAAATCCCCAGCTGATGCAGGATTATCACAGCCTAGGCACCGGGGTTGGCTGATTTGCGCATCGCCATTGCGGGCGATCTTCACGGCGCGTGGGACCACACCGACCAGGCGCTGCTTGAGACCCTCGCTCCAGATGCGTTGCTGGTGGTCGGCGACCTCAGCGATGGTCAGCAGCGCATCCCTGCCCTGCTGCGCCAGCTGACCCTGCCGGTGGCTTGCATCCTGGGCAACCACGACACGGGCAAGGACTCCTCGGGGTTAACCCTGCAGCGCCAAATTGCGGCCCTGGGCCAGCTCCACTGCGGCTGGCGGCTGCGGGAATTGCCCGGCCTGTCCGTGGTGGGTGGGCGGCCAGCTACGGCCGGCGGCGGCTATCACCTTTCCCAGGCAGCCCTGTCCGCCTTTGGCCCAGTCACTCTGCAGGATTCGGTGAACAGGATCACCACCGCCGCCCAGGGGGCCAGCCCCCAATGGCCCCTGGTGCTCCTGGGCCATAGCGGTCCCACGGGCCTCGGCAGTGATGCCACATCCCCCTGCGGCAAGGATTGGAAGCCCCCAGCCTGTGATTGGGGTGATCAGGATCTGGCCCTGGCCGTCCAGCAGATCCAACGCCAGCGGCCCCTGCCCCTGGTGGTCTTTGGCCACATGCATCACGTCCTGCGGCGGGGCCAGGGACACCGTCTGACTTTTTGCACAGATCGGGCCGGCACTGCCTACCTAAATACGGCTTCCGTGCCTCGCCATGGCACCGATGAACAGGGTCGGGCGCTGCGCCATTTCAGCTGGGTGGAATTTGAAGGCATGCACTTGGTGCATGTCAGCCACCGTTGGTTTGGCCTGGGGGGCGAGTGTCTCTATGAGGAGAAGCTCTTTTCTGCCCCATCCCCAGCTCTGGCACCGCAAGTCGCCACTGGCGTTCTAGGCAAGTGCTGATCCTGGCCTGTATCAGCGGCCACGGCTTTGGCCATGGTTCGCGCAGCGCGGCGGTATTGACGGCCTTGCACCAGCTGCGGCCCGACTGGAGGCTGGTGCTCTCCACCTCCTTGCCGGAGTCGTTTTTAACCATGGCCCTGGGGCCCGTGCCCTTCGAGAGGCGCCATTGCCAGTGGGATGTGGGTGTGGTCCAGGCCGACGCCCTCGGGGCTGATCCAGTGGCGACCCTGTTGGCCCTGGAGGTCCTGGAGCAACAGCTGCCTGGCCAACTGGAAAGGGAGGTGGACTGGCTGTTGAGTCAGGCGGAACCAATCCTGGTGATGGCGGATGTGCCGCCAGCGGCGGCCCTTTTGGCCCAACGGCTCGGGGCGCCGCTGGTGTGGCTGGCCAATTTTGGCTGGGATGGCATCTACGGGGCCATGGGCCCCCAGTTTTCAGGCTGGGCCGATGGGGCCCTGGCCCTCTATCGCCAGGGCCAGCTTCTGCTCCAGGCCCCCCTGGCGATGCCGATGCCCTGGGGATTGCCAACACTCAGCTTGGGTTTGACCGCAGGCACCCCGCGACTGGAGGCGTCGGCCCTGGCCACGCAGCTGGGCTTGCCCGCCGATCCGGCTCGCTGCGTTTTGATCAGTTTTGGGGGGTTGGGCATGGCTCTTAGGCCCGAGCTGCTCGACCTTTGGCCCGGCCATACTTTCATCAGCACCGATCCGCTGGTGGCGAGCCGGGCAAACGGCCGGCTGTTACCTCCGGGGATTCGCCCATTGGAGGTCATGCGATTGTGCGAAAGGGTCATCACCAAGCCCGGCTATAGCAGCTTTTGTGAGGCCCTCAGCCAGGGAGTGGGGATCCACCTGGTCCATCGCTCCGGTTTTGCCGAGGCAGCTGTTCTTGAGGAGGCCCTGCAGCGCCATGGCCGCCACCGCCTGCTGAGCCAGGAGCAGTGGCATCGCGGCGACTGGCAGCTCGATCGTCCCCTGCTGGCGGCTAGCCGGTCCCCCCTGCCGTCAGACGGTTGCGAGCAGGCCGCCCAGACAATCATTCAAGTTGCCATAGGCCAGTCGTAGCAGTCGTTTTGCTGTCATGCCAATTGACCTATTGGCATCCAAGACTTGCCTGTTTGACAGATATTTGGCAAATTGGCGCCAAGTTGTTGGCCCTGCCAACTAATTGCGAGTTATTTGTTTTGCCAAAGCTCCGCACCAGTTGTTTGTTGTTATCCGCACTGGTGGCGTCAGCTTTTACGGTCCCCCTTGCTTCCGCGTCAGAGGCGTCTGTACCTGAGACGTCTGCATCTCAGCCTGAGGAGGCCGGCGAGCGCCTGGTGTTCCGGTTGCCTCCTCCGGCGCCACGGCTTTTCGCCATCACCCCCGAGCGGCGGGCCCTTTTAAACACCATTCGCTACGCAGAGGGCACCTGGGCTGGCGGCACTGCCGTTGGCTATCGGGTGATGTTTGGCGGCGGCTTGATGCCCTCCCTCGATCGGCACCCGGATCGGGTGATCCGCAAATCCGGCTATGCCAGTGCGGCTGCCGGGGCCTATCAATTCATGCCCTTCACCTGGTCACTGGCCTCCCGCAGCCTGGGGCTCACTGCCTTTGGGCCGGAGGTTCAGGACCAGGCAGCGATCTTTTTGATCCAACGGCGCGGCGCCCTGGCCCTGGCTGATCTGGGGCTGTTTACCCCCCATTTGGCGGCCAGGCTGGCACCGGAATGGGCCTCTTTCCCGACCATGGCCGGCAGGAGTTTCTATGGCCAGCCGGTGCGGCGCTTCCACGATCTCAGGCGCTTCTATGAAGACAACCTCAGCCAGTTGCGAGGTGAAGTGGCCCAGGTGGCCGTTGAGCCCAGCTGCCTGCCGGCCGAATCAATTGAGTGCCGCCTTGAGGCCCTGAAGCGGCTTCCTTAGGCCGACCTATTCCTGAGGCTTTGGTTTACCCACGGTCTTTTGGGCCACCAGGTAGGCCACCACAATTCCACCCAGGAAGGCCAGGCTGTTGCGCAGTAGGGGCAGCACCTCTGTGGTGCGGGTGAGGATTGGCCCCAGGCCCAGGGCCCCAAACATGATCAGCCACAGGGGCGAGAGCAGCAAGACCCAACCCCATTCGAAGCGGCGGCCCTCCTTGCGGGGATAGCCGGCGAAGCCCACCACCAGACCGCCCACAACAGAGGTGGAAAGGGTCAGTAACCACTGCTCCCTGGGCAGGCCGGGCACCACTTGGCAGCCGCCTTTCTCGAGGCAATCCTCCACCACTTGCACTGAATCCAGGATCGCTGCGGCCTGGCCGTGGTCGCGCACGTAGTACTGGTTGCCAAAGCGGGTTTGCAGCTCCACCCAGTAGGTGCGAGGCATCAGGGCAAATAGGCCCTCGCCCACGTTGAAGTTCAACAGGTTGCCGCCCCTTTCATCACCCACCACCAGCAGGCTGCGTTCATCCAGGTTCCAGAAACTTTTCACTGCCTGGCCAGGGGTGCGGTCGTATTGGGTTAACACCCGCACTTTCCAGCCATTTTCTGCTTCGAATTTGGTGAGCTGCTCCTCCAGGCTGGTGCGCTGGGCGTCACTAAAAATTTTCGCCAGATCAATCACCGGGGTTGGGTGATCGGGCAGCAGGTCCGGGTTGTCATAGGCCAGTGCTGGCCCGCAGAAACCAGGCAGAATCAGCACCAGGGCTGCCACCAGCGCGAACAACTGCCGGCCCCATGCCCTGGCTAAACGACCCATGCCCCTGCTTCGATGCTCGCAGCATTGTGTCTGAGCCGGGATATGGACCGTGGTTGAACTCCAAGTGCCCGATTGGCTGCGGCTGCGAATCGCTGCGGCGGGCGGTGCGGTGTCATTTGCCACCTACATGGATTGGGTGCTGCATGACGCTGAGCACGGGGCCTATGGCGCTGGCAAATTGCGGATTGGTCCAGAAGGGGATTTCGCCACTTCCCCGTCCCTCGGCCCCGACTTCGCGGGCCTCCTGGCCGTGCAGTTGGCCGATTGGTTAGGGCAATTCCCCCACGACCAGCCCCTGGGCCTGGTCGAGGCCGGCCCTGGGGAGGGCAGCCTGGCCCTAGACCTGGCCTGGCAAATGCAGCGCCACTGGCCCGATTTGGCCGGGCGGCTCAGCCTGGTGTTGGTGGAGCCCAATCCCGGCATGGCCGAGCGCCAGCGGACACTCCTTTCCAACTGCCCCCTACCCCTGCGTTGGAGCACTTTTGCCGAGCTGGCCGCAGACCCGGTGCAGGGGGTGGTGTTGGCCCATGAGGTACTTGACGCCCTGGCGGTCGAGCGGATTGTCTGGAGTGATGGCAAGTGGTGTCAGCAGTTGGTTTGCCTGGTGGATGGTGACGCTGAAGCGTCGCTCCAGTTGCTGCCTGGCCCTGCCCTTTCCCCTGCTGCGGATGGTCAGCTGGTTCAGCTGGGCCTGCTGCCGGCCAATCCCCAGCGGGGCGAGGGCTGGAGTAGCGAGCTCCATCCGGGGCTGGAGCCCTGGCTAGGGGATTGCGCCGCCGCCCTCAGCGCCGGGATGTTGCTGGTGGTCGACTACGCCCATGAGGCCTGGCGTTACTACGCACCCCCGCGCAGTGAAGGCACCCTGATGGCCTACCGGGACCAGCGGGCCAGCGGCGATCCGCTGCTTGATCCCGGCAGCTGGGACCTCACCGCCCATATCTGTATTGAAAGCCTGGAGGCCGCTGCCGCCGCCAGTGGCTGGCAGGCCCTTGGCCAGTGCCGCCAGGGGCAGGCGCTGTTGGCCCTGGGTTTGGCGGAGCGTCTGCATGGGCTGCAACAACTCGAACTAGGGGAGCTGCTGCCCCGGCGTGAGGCCCTGCTGCGGCTTGTAGATCCCATTGCCCTGGGCGATTTCCGCTGGCTTGCCTTTAGTCGTAACCAGGCCCCACTCCAGCCCCTATTCAGCCGGGAACCTGGGCCGCCAACCACTGCTGCAGATTCGGGGCAGCCGGATCGGGTCGGCTAGTGATTTCGACAATCTGGCCAATGGCTGCCTGCGTTTCCAGGGCATCCAGGCAGACGCGAGCCACCAGCCGTCGGGGAATGCTGTCGCTTTCCTGTTGGTCTGCGCCGCTGAAAACAACCCCCTCCTTTTCCAGTTCCGCTTCGCTCTCCTTGAGGCCACCTGGGCGGATCACGGTCCAGTTGATACCGCTCTGCTCGAGCCAGCTTTCGCCGAGCCGCTTCCAGACCAGGATCAGGCCAAACAGGTTTAGGGGGTGCAGCCAGCGACCGGCGCAAAGTGAACTGACCAGCACCACCCGCTTCAGTCCCACCGCCCGACAGGCCCGTATTTGGTCTGCCACACCAAAGGCATCGACCTTCAGGGGGCCCAGTAAATCCACCGAAGGCCTGGCGCCGGTGGCGATCACCAGGCCATCACAGCCGCGCAGGGCCGCTTCCAGCGCCTGGCTTTGATGCAGCTCCAGCCGCACCACCTCGGCCCCCTCCAGCCCCGCTGGCAGTTCGGATCCTGGCCGCACCAAGGCTTTCACCCGGTAACCGCGCTCCAGGGCTTCCTGCACCACCCGCCAACCGGTTTTGCCCGATGCGCCGCTGACGGCAAGGGTTGATCCAGGTACTGGTGACGCGGCAGGGCTTTGCATTGATCGGTTTGCGCAATCAGCGCCTCAGGCTAGGCAGAGTGACAGCCCCCTGAACCTTTCTGATTTGAGCTGGAGCGAGCAGTGGTACCCGGTGGCCTACGAGGTCGACCTTGATCCGACCCGGCCTACGGCCTTCACCCTGTTGGACCAGGACCTGGTGCTCTGGTGTGATCGCCATGGCGATAGCTGGCAGGCCTTTGCCGATGTTTGCCCCCATCGCCTAGTGCCCCTAAGTGAGGGCCGCATCAATGGCAGGGGCGAATTGGAATGCCCGTATCACGGTTGGAGCTTCGATGGCATGGGGGCCTGTACAACCATTCCCCAGCAGCGGGAGCCGGCCGAAGCCCTTCCCCAACGCAGCTGTGCCAAGCGCTTTGAGACGCGACTGGCCCAGGGGTTGTTGTTTGTTTTTGCCGGGCCTCCCGAGCATGCCGATGCCGTGCCTTTGCCCTTGGTGCCGGAGGTGGAGGCACCGGGCTGGGTGGTGCAGGACATCTTCCGTGATCTGCCGATGGATGCCCTGACCCTCCTTGAAAACGTGCTCGATGTGAGCCATGTCCCCTTCACCCACCACCGCACCGTGGGACGCCGCCAGAACGCTTCACCGGTGGAGGCGGAATTGACCAGCTTTGGGCCTGAGGGGTTTACGGCCTTTTGGCAGGAGGGGCCCCGCCGGGGTGCCCTTGGCAGCCAACACACCACCTTTGTGGCGCCAGCGCTGATGTGGCACGACCTGGAGGCCAAGGGATTTGCCCGCTTCCTGACGGTGGTTTACGCCACGCCGATGCGCCGGGGGGAATGCCGACTGTTTGCCAGGTTCCCCTTTCGCTTCGCCTCACCCCTGCCTGGCCTGCTGCTGCGCCTGCGGCCCCAGTGGCTCCAGCACCTTGCCAACCACACAATCCTCGAAGACGACCAGGTCTTCCTGCACTGGCAGGAAAGGGCCTTGGCGGAGCGGGGCGGCAGTGCCAGCTTTGCCCGCTCCTGCTTCCTGCCCACGGCGGCCGATGTCTACGTTCGGGCCCTGCACGACTGGGTGAATCGCTACGGGGGCGAACCTTTCCCCGGCCAAGAGCTGCCGCCGCGCCTGGGCCGTGACGCCCTGATGGACCGCTACCAGGCCCATACCCTCCACTGCCGGGTCTGCTCCAGGGCCCTCAAGCGGTTGCGCCGGATCCGCCCCCTGCTGCTGGCTGGTTGCGTGGCTGCAGCTGTGGCCGTTGGCGTCTTACCCAGCTTGGTGGCCCAGCTTGCTGCTGGGGTGGGGCTGCTTCTCCTATTTGGACTGTGGCGGCAATGCGGCATCTGGCAGCAGGGCCTACTCAGGGGAGATGGCCATCCCCCTCGAAACCGCCCAGATCCAACGGATAAGCGCTGCTGATGGCCTGGCTCCCTGGGGTTGGCAAGAACTCCGGGCGCCCCTAGGCAGTGATTACTGCGGGTGATGCCATGGCCCCCCTGCCCGATCCGATGACGCCCCATGCGGCGCCGGTGTTCGACACCGAAGGCCACCTCACCTATACGGGCACCGATGGGCTCCGCTATGTGGTTTCCCTGCCACCGGAGGCAGAGCTGGAGAGCGCCGAGTGCTGGATGGCAAACCTGCGCCAGGGCGATGGCTTGTTTCGCCACATCGAGGAGCTCTGCGGCCAATGGCTCGCCAGCGTCAGCGGTGGGGAGCTGGATCGATCTGCGGCCCTGGCCCTACTGCTAACCACCCTGGAGGTGGCCCTGGATCCAGATTCACCGCCCACTGATTCGGCGTGCGCAGATTCGCCGCCATCAGATTGATGGGCAGTTAATGCCGCGCTTGTTGGGCGTTGATGGCTGCCGCGGCGGCTGGCTGGTGGTGCAGACGACTCCCCCTGGCCAGATCAGCTGGGCTATTCACGCCGAAGCAGAAGCTTTTATCGACCAAGGTGGGCCTGAATTGCCCCTGGTGGCGATAGACATGCCGATCGGCCTGGCAGAGGCGGGGCCCCGACCCTGCGATCGCCTTGCCAGGCAGCGGCTGGGCCCTAGGCGCAGCAGTGTTTTCCCTGCTCCGGTGCGGGCCGTGCTGGGGGCTGCCGACTACCCGGATGCCTGCGGCCGCTCCCAGGCCGCCTGCGGCCAGAAATTGAGCAAGCAGGCCTACTACCTGCTGCCCAAAATTGAACAGCTGGATCGCCTACTGAGGGCAGACCAGGGCCGGCTTGATCGGGTGCATGAGGTGCATCCGGAGTTGGCATTTGCCCAATGGAATGGGGGCGAACCGATGGCTGGGGCCAAGCGCACCGCGGGGGGCAGGGCCCAACGGCTGGCCCTAGTGGAGCAGCTTTTCCCTGGGGTGCCAGGGGCTATTCGCATCAACTTCCCCCGGGCCCTCCTTGCCGACGACGACATCCTCGATGCCCTGGCCTGTCTTTGGAGCTGCCGCCGTATTTACGAGGGAACTGCCCTGGCCCTTGGCGGAGAGATCGATGGCCAAGGCCTGCCCATGCGAATCCAGGCCTAGGCCTTTGGTGCCCCAATCGCCTTGAGGATGGTGGCCGACTCCACATCACTGCGGATTTCTACCTTGCCAATGGCGGTGGGCAGCACGAAGCGCCGCTTTCCCTCCTTCACTTTTTTGTCGCCCTGGAGGCAGTTCAGCACCTCCCCACTGGCCAGGTCCGGAAAGACAGCTGGCAAGCCAGCCGCGGCAATCACCGCTATCTGGCGGGCCTGGTCGGCGGCGCTCCAGAGGCCCATGGTCTGCGCCACTGCCCCAGCGGCCACCATCCCGATGGCAACTGCCTCTCCGTGCAGATAGGTGCCATAGCCGCAGAGGGTTTCCACCACATGGCCGAGGGTGTGGCCGTAGTTGAGGATTGCCCTGAGCCCGCCCTCCTTCTCATCGGCGGCTACCACCTTGGCCTTTGCTGCGGCTGAGCGCTCCAGCAGGCTTTGCAATAGGTCGGGACCCACGGCCCCAAGGCTTGCCAAGCCGCCCTGGGGGTTGGCCCTGGCAACGGCCTCAAGTTCCGTAAATAGGTCTTTGTCGCCGATAACGCCGTATTTGATCACCTCGGCCATGCCGGCTCGAAATTCCCGCACCGGCAAGGTGGCCAGGCTGCTCGGGTCGATCAGCACCAATTTGGGCTGGTGAAAGGCGCCAATCAGATTTTTGCCGCCCGGATGGTTGACGCCGGTTTTGCCACCAATGGCCGCATCGACCATCGCCAGCAGGGTGGTCGGCACCTGCACCACGGCAATGCCCCGTAGCCAGGTGGCAGCAGCAAAACCTGCCATGTCACCCACCACGCCGCCACCAAGGGCCACGATCAATGAACCCCGCTCGAGCCGCTGCTGGAAGGCGGCATCGTGGATCAGCGCCACCGTGGCCGGGGTTTTTTGGTCCTCTCCGGCCTCAATCACCAGGGAGCTGGCCAGCAGGCCGACGGCTTCTAGGCTTGTCATGGCCCTGGCTCCGTAGTGCTGTTCCACCACAGGGTTGGTGACCAGCAACACCTTGGTGCCTGGCTTGATGCCCTGGGCAATGATCCGTTCGCCGAGCTGGTCGAGGCTGCCCGTGCCGATCACGATCGGGTAGGGGTTGGCGTCCAGCTCCACCTCGATGCTGCGGATGGTGGCTGCGGCGCCCATGGCTCTGGTCAGAGGAATTGGAGGTTACGGCGGCAGCCCTGGTATTGGGCCTAGGGTTTGGGCAACCACGCCAATCAGCGGCCACTTCTGGTCCGCTGTCTCCAGCACCGCCGACCGCTGCTCCCTTTGCGGCAGCGCTCGCCCCTTGACCCACCGCAGTCGCTGGCGGATCGGCCCGGTTTCCTTTGACACTTTTACCTCAGGTCCAGGACCTGACCCCCTCGGCTGCAGTGTGGCTGGCTCCGCTGCGTCCCGGCGCCGTTGTCTATTGCGAAGGCCAGTTTGCAGGCCTTGATGGCAAAACCGCCCACGGACTGGTGCGCCATTGCGAAGCCTTTGAGATCCGTGCCGTTATTGACAGCCACTGCGCTGGCCTGGATGCGGGCATGGTGCTCGACGGTGTGGCCAACGGTGTGGCAATCGTGGCCGACCTGGCTGAGGCCCTCGCAATGCCAGGCAGCAGTCTGAATACGTTTATTTATGGCATGGCTCCAGCCAACGGCCTCTATGCGGCAGAGGATCGCAGCTCCATCAGGTCTCAATCCGCGATGTGCGGCGCCCCCCCGAGCTCAAGGATCTGAGGCTGTTCAATGGCTCCATCGCCCAGGCCAGTTGCCTGCGCATTGCCGTGCTGGGTACCGATGGCGCCGTTGGTAAACGCACAACCGCAACGCTGCTGGTGCAGGCCCTCCAGGACCATGGCATCCCAGCGCTGCTTGTCAGCACCGGCCAGACCGGCCTAATCCAGGGCGGCCGTTTCGGCATCGCCCTCGATGCGATTCCCTCCCAGTTCTGCTCAGGGGAGGTGGAGGCAGCGGTGGTCGAGGCATACCAGAGCGAGCGTCCCGCCGTGATCGTGATCGAGGGCCAGGGGGCCCTCAGCCACCCGGCCTACCTTTCGTCCGCTTTCATCCTGCGCGGCAGTCAGCCCCAAGCGGTGATCCTGCAGCATGCCCCGGCCCGGCGAAAACTCAGTGATTTCCCCTTCCTGCCGGTGCCCAGCCCGGCCAGTGAGATCCGCCTGATTGAGGCCTTTTCTCCCACCAGGGTGATCGGCCTGACCCTCAACCATGAGGGCCTGGATAGGGCTGCCCTAACCGCTGCAATCGCCCTCTATGAGGCAGAACTGGCCATCCCAGTGACCGATGCGATTAGCCGTGGACCCGAGCGCCTCGTGGCGATGGTGCTGCGCGCCTTTCCCGAACTGGCTGGTGCCTGCAGCGTGCCCGTTTGAGTCCATTGCGCCTCGAGATTGATCTCGGGCTGCTCCATCACAACGCCAGCACCTTGGTGGATCGGCTGGGCCGGCGCGGCATTGCCATAACCGGTGTCAGCAAGGCCACTTTGGGCCTGCCGGAGATTGTCCAGACCTGGGTGGCGGCGGGGGTGGGTTCGATCGGTGAATCGCGGATCGAGAGCATCGAAGCCCTGGCCCGTCTTGGGTTGGCGGTGCCATTGCTGCTGATTCGCTCGCCCCTGCTCAGCCAGGTGGATCGAGTAGTGGCCCATGCAGCGATCAGCTGCAATAGCGAGGTGAAGGTGCTGAAGGCCCTGGCGGCGGCGGCCATGCGCCAGGGGCTGCGCCATGGCGTGCTGCTGATGGTCGAACTTGGCGACCTACGCGAGGGGCTGCTGGTGGAGGAGCTCGAGGAGGTGGTCCAACTGGTGTTGGGGTTGCCCAGCCTGGAACTGAAGGGAATTGGCACCAACCTGGGCTGTCAGCACGGTGTAGCTCCTGATCAGGCCAACATGGCTGTCCTTACGGGCTTGGCCAACACCCTTGAGCGTCGCTTCCAGGTGCAGTTGCCCTGGTGTTCGGGGGGAAATTCAGCCAATTTGCCCTGGTTGGCTAGCGGTGCCGATTTGGGCCGGATCAACCATTTGCGACTGGGGGAGGCCCTGCTTTTGGGGCGAGAACCGCTTGGTCGCACGCCGATTCCAGGCATGCATACCGATGCCATCACCCTGGTGGCTGAGGTGATTGAAGCGAAATTCAAGCCCGTGGAGCCCTGGGGCCACCGCCAGCACACCAGCTTCTCTAAACAGCTTTCGGATCCTGAATTAGGCCAGCTCCCTTGCGCGGAGTTGCCTCTAGCCCATTCCCCTCCAGCCCACCGAGCCCTGTTGGCCCTAGGTGAACAGGATGTTGACCCGGCCGGCCTGACGCCCGCTGCGGGTATCTCAATCCTGGGGGCCTCCAGTGACCACCTGCTCGTGGGCTGTGAAGGAGCGCCCCTGCAGGTGGGCGATGAACAGCGTTTTCAACTCAGCTACAGCGCCCTACTGCGGGCGATGACCTCTCCGTTTGTGGATCGATCCTTTGTGGGGGGCCCAGACCCAGATGGGCCGGCAGAATGGTGAGCATGGCTTCCCGTACCCAATCAGCTACCGCCTGGGGCTTTTTAGGTCCAGCCATTGTGCTTTTGGCCATTTCGGTGCTGATCCCGGCGCTGATGGCCCTGTTGATGAGCTTTACCCAAACCGGGCTCGATGTGAGTGAGCCCCTCAAATTTGTGGGCCTTGCCAACTTCCAGCGGCTGCTGGGCGATCCGATGTTTTTTCGGGTGGTGGGCACCACCCTTCTCTATCTGTTTGGTGTGGTTCCGCCCGTGGTGGTTGGGGCCTTGGTGCTGGCGGTGCTGGTCAACCGCAAGTTGCCGGCAATCCACTGGTTTAGGGCCGCTTTTTATACCCCGGTGTTGGTCTCGATCGTGGTGGCGGCCATTGCCTTTCGCTGGCTCTACGCCGAAAACGGCTTGATCAATGGTTGGTTGGCGGCGCTTTTAGGGGATCAGTTCAGCCCCATTGGCTTCCTCACCTCGCCGGCCCTGGCCCTGCCGGCGGTGATGTTCGTGACCCTTTGGAAGGGCCTGGGCTATTTCATGGTGATCTTTTTGGCCGGTCTCCAGGGCATCTCCCCAGATCTCTACGAGGCTGCAGCGCTTGATGGCAGCGAGGGTTGGCGCAAGCACCTAGACATCACCCTGCCGCTGCTGCGGCCATACATCACCCTGGTGGCTGTTATTTCAGCGATTGCGGCCACCAAGGTTTTTGAGGAGGTTTACCTAATGACCCAGGGCGGACCGGCCGATTCCACCCGCACCTTGGTTTATTACGTCTACGACCAGGCCTTTTCCGAACTGGAGATCAGCTATGCCTGCACCGTTGGTTTGGCCTTGTTTTTGATAGTGCTGCTGCTGAGCCTGATTCGCTTTGCCTTCGCCGGTGATCGCGGCCTCACCTAGGCCGACAGGCCGTTGCATGGGATGCGAATCTGGTTGATTGGCGCCGCGTGGGTGCTTTTTTGTTTTCCGTGAAACCCAGCTCTGCTGTCCACGACTCCATTGGGGTAGTTGGGGGAGGTCAGTTGGCCTTGATGTTGGCCATGGCCGGCCAGCAATTGGGTGTGGCTGTGCATGTGCAGACCCCCGGGGCGGCAGATCCAGCCACGGCAGTGGCGAGTTCTGTTGTGTTGGCTGCCCTGAGGGACAGCTCAGCCACCCGCAACCTGGCGTTGCGCAGCGGCGCGATCACCTTTGAGAATGAGTGGGTAGACCTCGATTCCCTGCTGCTCCTCCAGGAATCGGGCATTCTCTTTGTGCCAAAGCTGGAGGCCCTGGCCCCCTTGGTAAGTAAGCGCAGTCAGCGGCAACTGCTGGATCGGTTGCATCTGCCCACTCCCCGCTGGTTTGACCTCCCTGCCGATGGCGTTTTGCCCGAGGGCAAGACATTCCCATTGATGGCCAAGGTTTCAACGGGTGGCTACGACGGCAAGGGCACGGAGGTTTTGCACAGTCAGCAGCAACTTGATGCCCTGGTGGCCGGCGTAAAACCCGAGGAGTGGATTTTGGAGGATCTGGTCGACTTCAGCATGGAGTTGTCCCAGTTGGCTTGCCGTGACCATTCCGGCCAGGTGCATTGCTATCCGTTGGTGCAAACCCACCAGCAGCAACAGGTTTGCGATTGGGTTCTGACCCCTGCGGCAGTGCCCCATGGGGCCCAGGCCTTTGCCCGCAACATTGCTGCCTCCCTACTCACCGCCCTCGACTACGTGGGAGTGCTGTCGGTGGAATTGTTCTATGGGCCTGGGGGAATGCAGGTGAATGAGATCGCCCCCCGCACCCACAATTCAGGCCATCTCACAATCGAGGCCTGCCAAACCAGCCAGTTTGAGCAGCAGGTCCGAATTGTGGCGCGTATGGCCCCAGGTCCCGTGGGCCTGAAGCTGCCCGGAGCCCTGATGGTCAACCTGCTGGGCTTTGAGCATTCCCAATCGGATTACGCCGAGAAGAGAGAGCAATTGGCCTGTTTGCCAGCTGCCTCTGTGCACTGGTATGGAAAGCAGGGATCCAGCCCCGGCCGAAAACTTGGCCATGTGACCTTGGTGCTCGATGGCAATTCGCACGACCACAGACTGGAGCAGGCCCAGCAGCGGCTAGCCCAGGTGCGGGCGATTTGGCCCCTGCCTATTGAGCACCCCTTGGCCTCCTGAAAAGCCGTTTAAGCTGGCGATGAACTGCTGTGTTGGTGACTGCCTTTCACAGTTTTCTGATCTGACTCTCTTTCGACATGGGGGGTCTGCAGCGACGGCAAAGTAAACCGGCCTCGTAGCCGGAAACGGAGCCACGCCTTTGACCCCCCTTCTGGTTCTGCCAGGTCGAACACTGGGGCAAAACGGCACGGCGGTTCACCCTTTTCCAGATTGGCTATTTCCGCTTCGATTCAGGTGGCGATCAGGATGGCCTTGGGCCTGATCGCACTAGCAGACCATCCTTGGGAGAAGGGCTGGGAATAACCCTGAGGGTCAAGTCCTGTTCCGGTTCCAATGCCAGGCTCAGCTGCTTGAGAATCCCTACTGCAAGTAGGCGAATTTCCAGCTCAGCCAGGGCCTTGCCAAGGCAGACCCGTTCGCCACCTCCAAAGGGCAGCAGGGTTGCTGAACTGCATCGGTCGTAATGGCGCTTGGGCTGGAAGTTTCCAAGATCTTCTTCGTTGTTGCCGTGGATATGGCTGGCGCTGATGCTTACCTGCACCACCCTGTTGGCCGGGACCAGCACATCTGCCAACACAATTGGCTCCAGGGTTTTGCGAAAGAAGCCGCCCACGGGCGGGGCAAGCCTCATCACTTCCTTCAAAACGGCATCAAGTCTTGGGGCTCGGCTTGCGTCGTAGGCCGTTACGGCCTCCCCTTCGCTCGGAGGCCAGGCCAATTCAGCCAGCTCCTCTTGAAGCCAAGCCAACTCTTCAGGGTGCTCCAGCAACTTCAACAGCAGACAGCTAAGGGATGAAGCTGTGGTTTCGTAGCCGGCAAATAGCAGCAATAGCAGTTGTTCTGCTACGTCTTCATCGCCCAGGCTGAGGCCAGCTTCATCCAGGCCGCCAGCAAGTAGGTCGAGCCCACCGCTGGCGAGGGCAGATCCTTTCGCTGCGGCTTCCTGGGCCTCCCCCAGCAGTTTCAACAGTCTTCTAAGTAGCCGTTGGCGAGCCTGAAGCGCACGGGAGTAGGCACTACCTGGCAGGGCAAATGGCAGGGAAAAAAGGCCCTGACACCAGGTTTCGAAGTCAACGAAAAGGTCTTCGCGATCAACAGCATTGAGCCCTAAAACCGTGCTGGCAATCACGCTGAAAGCAAATCGCCTCAGCTTTGGAACCAGGGCCACGGGATTTGCTTCGGCGAGTAAATCTTGCCGGAGTTCATTTACCAGTTTCACGATTGCCGGGCTGTAGCGCCTAAGAGCGGCTGTAGTAAATAGCTGCCCCACAACACGACGACGGGCTTTGTGCTCGGCCCCATTTCGATTTGCCAGGGATAGGGGGCCCAGCAGGTTGCGCACGCTGTCTGGCCACCAGCCCTCTATGGCATCGCCCTGGGCGAAGAGGTCCTGGATGGCCCTATCTCCCCTAATGAAAACTGTGCGCTGCCCCAAAAGGGTGGTGCCATAGACATCGCCGTAGTGCTCAAAGCGCGAAAGGGCGAAATTTGGATCACGCAGGAAGGAGAGGGTTTCGATTATTCCAGTCACAGCAGGTGTGATTGGCATTGGTCGAAGCGTGGCGGCTTCTTTTGTCAACAGGCAACCTCCAGGGCAATTACGAGGTTGTCTAATCGCTACGGCGAACTGCCCGCTTGGGCGCGCCAACATGAACTGCCTTGTTGCAACCTGTCCCCATGTCCAGCCCTGCCAATCCCGGTCCTGCGCCCCTGCTTGAGCGTCTGGCTGGCGTGGCCGAGATGGGGCCTGGGCGGCGCCGCCTAGTGCTACTTCTTCCCCAGCTGGGGGATTTTGACAGCATCGAATACGCCCAGGTCCTGGTGCCTGTGCTGCCGAAACTGGAGTCCGCCGGCATCTCCGTGTTGGCGATCGGTATCGGCCAGGCTGCCGGTGCCGAGCGGTTTTGCGAGTTCACTGGATTCCCCCGCGATCGACTGCTTGTCGACGCCGAACCCCAATTGCACCGTGACCTGGGGCTGTATCCGGGGTTGGGTCAGATCGGTGGACCCTGGCCAAACCTACTTTTGATGTGTGCCGGCATTGGCTCTCCCGGCACCTTGGCTGAGGTGTTGCGCGGTTATACGGGCGATCGCCAAGCCCCCCAGCGCATCGCCGACGATGAAACCATCCATGCCGGGCCCCTGCCGCCGATCAAGGGTTCGTTCTTTGCCCGGGCCGGAGGCACTGGCTTCCAGCGCCCCTTTGAGTTGGCCACCGTCAGGTTGCGCAACATGGCCGAGGTGGTGGGCCACTGGCGCACCTATGTGCCTTGCGACGACTTCCTAACCCAGCGGGGTGGCACCTTCCTGCTGGATGCAGACGACTCTGTTCTCTATAGCTACCTAGACAAGGGCATCCTTGGATTTTCCGAAACCATGGCCAGACCACTCAGCTTCCTGGATCCCTTTCTCGGCTGAACAAGTCGGTACGCATCCCTATGGGCCCCCTACAGGTTGTGTGGTTTAAGCGGGATCTGCGCACCGCAGACCATCGCCCCCTTGTGGAGGCGAGTCGGCGGGGTGCTGTGCTGCCCCTGTATGTGGTGGAGCCCGACTACTGGCAGCAGCCAGATAGCTCCGAGCGCCAATGGCAATTCTGCCGTGAAAGCCTGCTGGAGTTGCGCGATTGCCTGGCCCGCCTTGGTCAACCCCTGGTCGTGCGTATTGGCCAGGTCGAGCAGGTCTTGG
Organism: Cyanobium sp. WAJ14-Wanaka; assembly: GCF_024345375.1. Taxonomy (NCBI): domain Bacteria; kingdom Bacillati; phylum Cyanobacteriota; class Cyanophyceae; order Synechococcales; family Prochlorococcaceae; genus Cyanobium; species Cyanobium sp. WAJ14-Wanaka. The sequence continues at coordinate 446,325 of NZ_JAGQAZ010000001.1, forward strand.
AGCGGGCCCATCGCCAGTTTGGTATTGCCAGCCTGTGGAGTCATGAAGAAACCGGCAATGGTTGGACCTACGCCCGTGATCTGCGGGTGGCGACCTGGGCACGGCATCACTCGATCGAGTGGCAGGAAATTCCCCAGTTCGGTGTAAGTCGACGGCTGGCAAGCCGGCAGGGCTGGGCACGCCGTTGGGAGGGGCGCATGGCCGAGGATCTGGTTGCTCCGCCGCCCCAACTCGAGACCCTTTCCGGCCTGGAGCCAGGTCCGATACCGAGCTCCCAGGAGTTAGCCCTGGCGCCGGATCCATGTCCGGGTCGTCAGCTGGGCGGTCGCAGCCAGGGGATAGGGGAGCTGCAGAGTTTTTTGGCTAAACGCAGTCGCCGCTACCAATCTGAACTTTCAAACCCGAGCACGGCAGTGGTCAGTTGCTCGCGTCTTTCACCGCACCTCAGCTGGGGAACCCTTTCTTTGCGCGAGGTGGTGCAGCAGACCCGGCAGCGCCGCGCTGGCTTGGCAGATGCGACCGGGGACCGCTACTGGAGCCGCTCCCTACAGCGCTTTGACGAGCGCCTTCACTGGCATTGCCACTTCATTCAGAAGCTCGAAAGCCAGCCGAGCCTCGAATTCCGCGAGCTCCATCCCGCCACGGCCCAGCTCCGCAGCAGCGAACCAGAACGACTTACGGCCTGGGCAACCGGTTGCACTGGCCTGCCGTTTGTGGATGCCTGCATGCGCTCCCTAATTGCCACGGGCTGGCTCAATTTCCGAATGCGGGCAATGTTGGTTTCGGTGGCCAGCTACCAGCTGTGGCTCCCCTGGCAGGAGAGCGGCCTCCACCTGGCCCGGTTGTTTGTGGATTACGAGCCCGGAATCCACTGGAGCCAGTGTCAAATGCAATCAGGCACCACCGGCATCAATTCAATTCGCATCTACAACCCCCTCAAGCAGGGCCTCGACCACGATCCCCAGGGCCAGTTCATCCGTCGCTGGATACCCGAATTGCGCCAGGTGCCGGCTGTGTATCTCCATCGGCCTTGGACCATGGATCTGCCAACCCAGGAGCGGGTGGGCTGCCTGTTGGGCTCCAGCTACCCACTGCCGATCGTCGACTGGGTAGAAGCTGCAGCTACTGCCCGTAGCAAGATCTGGGCCCTGCGCCAGCAGGAGGGATTTTCGGCCTTGGCCAGTGCCATCCACCAACGCCATGGCTCCAGGCGTGCTGGTGCCAGGAGTCCTGGACCCAGGCGCTCCAATTCGCGCTCCAGTTCCCGCAGCAGAGCAGCCCGGTTGGAGGCCGAAGGTCAGCTATGCCTTGACCTGGCCTGAAGCTCCGACCCTTTGTAACGACCTGGTTACATTTGCCGGCCCAGGCGGGTCTGGCTAGGGCTTTGGATCTGGGCCTAGGGGCTGAGAGTTGCTGGCTTGACTGGAATGGGCGCCCATGGTCCGCCTGCTTCACGATTCTTAATTTGGCCTGCCAAGATTTCATAAATGCTTTTTTGCAATGTCAACTTCTTTGCTGCTGGAGCTGATCGGGGGCTTTGCGGGGGGCTGCTTCGCCCTCTGGCTAGCGAGCCAGAGTCTGCCTTCGCCCCGTAATTCCGTTTTGGCGGGATTTGCTCGAATCAGGCCAACCCTCCTCTCCTACCTGACAGGCCCAGGAAAACTTGCTTCCTTCGGTCTTTTGCTGCTGCGTCTCAGCATCGGCGTGATGATGATCCACCACGGCCAGGAGAAACTCGCAGACCCGCAGCAATTTGCCAGCACCTACGTGGCCTCGTTGCACCTGCCTTTCCCCCTGTTTTTTGCCTATGCCGCCGGTTTCTCAGAGTTGATTGGCAGCTGGCTTGTGATCCTCGGGCTCCTTACGCCCATTGGAGCCCTGGCCCTCACCGGCACCATGGCAACGGCTGCCTACCAACACATCCTCACGGCTGGCCTGAACATTTACGTGCTGGAGCTGGTGGTGCTCTATCTGGGCGGCAGTTTGGCGTTGCTGTTTAACGGTCCAGGGCGCTTCTCCTTTGACGCCGCAATGTTGCCCCAAGTTTTGGAATCCCTTGATTCAATCAACCCTGCTCCGGAATCTGGGGATTCGGCGGCCTCGGAAGCGTTTACCCCAGCGGCCATCCCGGTGGAGGCCTTCGATCGGGTTGGCTGAATCTGGCAGGGGCATCGGATCCCTGGCTTGCAAACGCCTGTCACAATGCGTTACAGTTTTCGTAACAATCCGCAACACCCATGGCTGATTCCACCTCCCGCTTCGGTTTTGTTGAATTCGCTGAAACCTGGAATGGTCGCCTAGCCATGCTCGGCTTCGTGATTGGCCTGGGCACCGAGCTGCTCACCGGCCAGGGCATCCTTTCCCAAATCGGCTTGGGTTGATCGCTGTGGAAACTGATTACACCGCTGCCATTGCCTTTTTGATTGGCCTAGTAGTTGTTTTTGGTGGCATGAGTACTTACGTACTTAGCCGCCCCACCGACCTTTCTCAGAGATCCTGATGGTCGCGGCAATCACCGTTTTGCTTTTTAGCTCTTGGGTGATTACAGCCCTGAGCCAGCCGGATTTAGCTGGTTGATTCTTTTTACACCCTTACCCGTTCTGGGCATCCGAGAAAAAACATGACCAATTCACCTGCAGGCCGCGAATGGCTTGAGCATCGGGCAGAGGAACTGATCCTTATGGAACAGCTCAAGCGTGTTGAACTCTTCAATGGCCGTGCCGCCATGTTGGGCTTAGTTATCGGCATCATCACAGAAGGCCTTACTGGTTCTGGTATTGCCCATCAAATTGGCCTGGGAGCTCTGGTTGACGGCTTTGCTGCCTGCCGCACCCAGTTTTTGCCCTTCTGTTTCTAAGGGCTACTTATCTACCTGATGGCTGATCACATCGGGCGACCATCAAAGATTTGCCCGGCCTGTGGTCGGGCTTTTCAATGGCGCAAAAAATGGAAGGCCGTCTGGGAAGAGGTGCGCTATTGCTCGGAGCGATGCCGCCGCAGACGATCCCCTGCTTCGAAAGGTTATTAGATGTGTTCGATTAGTTCGCCCGCCGGGTAGCGCACTTTGCCCAGGCTGGCGTACTTATCACTTGCATCTCGGTAGCCCGCTGCGCAGACCACGCAGCTGCGATAGGGGCTTTCCTCCAGTTTCAGGATCCTGTCGTATTCGGCGGGTGAAAAACCCTCAATCGGGCACGTATCGACCTCAAGCAATGCCGCAGCGGCCATAAATGTGCCAAGGGCGATATACACCTGGTTGCTGGCCCATTGGCCAATTTGTTGACTGCGGGGACCGTTGATCAGGTCCTTGGCGATCATTTCCCGGTAAAAGCCAAGCGATTCACTTTCCACCGCTCTGGTCTCGGCCATGCAGCTGATCAAGCGATCGGCTTCGGCCGCCTGAATGGTGCGCTCGGCCAAAAACACCACCAGGTGGGAGCCATCGGTGATTTGGCTTTGATTCCAGGAATGGGGCCGCAACTCAGCCCTCATCGCTGGGTTAGTTATCACCAAAAACTTCCAGGGCTGTAGGCCATAGCTAGACGGGCTCTGGACCAGGCTGTTTTCCAGGGCGGCCCAGGTGCTGGCGTCGATCTGCCGCTGGGGATCAAACACCTTGGTGGCGTAGCGCCAGGCCAGGGCTTCGTTTAGCTGCTGGGCAGTGATCGCCATGGCTCGAACTAGGGATGCTTGAGCGTCATTGTGGGCCTTGGCTCCCCTGACTGCACCACCCTTCCGTTAGCGATGCCTGTCTTCCAGAACGCCTTTGGCTCCCTGCTTTCCCTGGCACCGAGCCCCCTATTTGCCAAGGCACGCCAGCTGTACCTGCGCAAGTACCCCCTCGAAACCACCCCCGCGGCCAGTGCAGAGCCCCTGGCCAACTTCCGAACATTTCTCCTGGAGGAAACGGTTCAGGAATCCAGCGAAGGCGTGTTGCGGGTTCGATCGGAAGGCTTTGCCGTGGTCCATTGGCAGGCAGGCCAAACAACCCTCTCCAACTACCGCACCTATCTGCTGCAGCGCTGGCAAATCGAGCCAGACAGCCTCGAATTGATGGTTGAACCATGGTTTCGAGAGGGCGGAGCCTGGGCCCTCTTTCGCACTCCAGCGGTCTACGAACGCTCGTTTACCCCCGCACCCCAGCCCTAGCAATCAGCTGGCCCTAGCTGGCGTCGGCCGCCAGGTTATTGAGCCGCTCCTGTAGCAGCTCCTGACTCCAGTTGCAAACCACAAAGACCTCCTGGGCACTTGTGCCCCGGCGGGCCATCAGCTTGTAGCCCCCCCGAATCGGCGCCGATACCCGTAGCCGCAAACCAATTGATCGCCCTCGTACCCGGCTGATCACCGCCGGGGTGATGGTTTCAATCCCCGGTTCCTTGACCAGCTTTTGCAGCAGGGGGATCAGCCCCTCCACATAGGTGCTGTGGGTGATGACCAGGCGACCCATTGCTGTCCTCGGTTAGGCCGCCTCGAGGGGAGCCATGGTGAGTCCCTCGGCGCCGAGTTGCTGGTGGTAGAGCTCGGCCTGCTCCTGGGGCCCGCTCCAAACGATCGCTACCCCCTCCTGGTCAATCCTGTGGGCTAATTCCCAGGCCTGGTCGGGCTGCATGGCAGGGATGTAACGCACCAGGCAATCCACCACATGCTCAAAGGTATTGACCTCATCGTTGAGCACCACAACCTTGAAATTGGGATAGGGGGCCCGCACCAGGCTTCTCTCTTGAACAGTCTGGCGTCCTTGAACAGCTGCTACAAAATTGGGGGATATGGCCAAGGCAGGGGCTCGCTCCAGATCCCAGCCTAGGTAAGCTGCCATCAGCTTTTGTTTGACACCATGCTGATTACCGCTGGTTGGGCGTCGCTTGCAGCCCTGTTCAGCTTCTCGATCGCCATGGTTGTTTGGGGTCGCCATGGCGACAACAGCATCAAGTTCTGAGCTGCTGTCAGCGCGATTTTTGAGCCTTCCTTCGGCGATCCCTAGCTTTGGCTGAGCTCTCCATTTCAAGCTCCCAGCTGCTCTCAGGCCTGGCCGTAGTGCTGTTGGTCTTTGTCAGCGGCGGAGTTATCTATCTCTCCACAGTTGAATGGCGCGACAGACGGCGGCGCAAGGCTGGCCCAACTTCCCGTCGCAGCTAAGGGCAACTTCTGCAGCGGTAGGCCTGCTGGTGATCTTGCCGGCCCTATCCCTATCCCTGTTCCCCAGGCCCAGGGCCCAGGGACTGGAGCGCCTACTCGGCCACGCATCCCTGCTGCAGAGCTTTCCGGTTCAGCCCCGCTTGGCTACGCCGCCCCTTTGGAACCAATTGCTGGGCCCCCAACTTGCCAACCAGGCCTGGAATCGCCCCGGTCTGTGGTGGCAATTCTGGGCTGAACACGGCAATGGCCAGCCCTTCCTCGCTATTTCCTGGGCGGCCCTTTCCAGCCAGGCCCAACGCCAGCTTCCTGCCAACAGCCTGCGGGTCGATGACCTCCTGGTTGTAGCTCCAGATCCCCTCTCCCAGAAGCTGTTGGGCGGGGAGTTACGCACCAAGCAAAGGCGGGGCAGGGGCCTGGATCAGCGCTGTCTGGGCCGGCTCCAACAGCAACAGTCCGTTTACTGGCGCCCGGCCGGCCTGGGGGCCCTGCTTGGTCCGATGGCTCCCCTGTTGCAGCGCTTCCAGCAGGGCTGCATGAGCTTTGAGCTGCAAGGTAACCAGCTCCTGTTTTCCGGGGAGAGCACCGCCACCGAGGGCCTCTGGGTGGATGGCCTGAGGGCGTCTTCCCCCAGCAACAGCAGCCAACCCCTTGATGCAAAGGTTTTGCTCGAAATGGGCGGCCCTGGCCTGGGAATCCTGCTCGATGGTTTGTTGAACCGCCAGTTGGTTCGCCAGCCCCTGCAGGACCGCTATGGCATCGGCGCTTCCCAGCTCGCCGTAATCCGCAAAACCCCATTTGTTCTGCAGCTCAGGCCCGTGGCCAAGGGGCCCTTCCAGGCAGCTCTGCAATTGCACCTGGCCGTTGGCAATCAGCGACGGGCCTGGGCAGAGATTCTCCAGGGCCTGCGCCAACCCCTGCTGGCCCAAGGCCTGAGCGACGGACCTGCAGTCCCCAGTGCGCCCGCGGCGACAATCCGCTCCACTGCCCTGCCTGCGGCCCAGTGGCGCAATGGCGACGGCGTCCTGTTGGGTGGCTGGCGCTGGCTCGTCCAAGCGGGCCGAGACCCCGAGCTCCTGGTTTTCCTTGGCCCCGATCAAGCTGGCCCCGATCCCGCTGGCTCCTATACCCAAACAGAGCTACGCCTCAGGCCAGCGGCCCTAGCCCGGCTGAACCTGTTGCCCCCCGATTTGCCGGGCGCCGTGCAGAGGTCCGTGCAGCTAGAGCTGGCCGCGGGAGGTGTCCCATCCCAACCACTCAGCCAGCTGTCGGGGCGCTTGCAATGGGATCGCCTTCGCTAGCCGCTTCTCCACTGGCTGCAGCCGCCGCCCCAGCCTTGCTTTCCTCAAGAATCCGTTCGCGCTTGCGGCGATCAGCGGCGAGGGTTTCTTCCATTAATTCAACCGCCTGGGCCATCTTCTCCAGGTTGCTGGCATAGAGGCTGATGTCCTTGTCGAGGCGATCGCGCATCAAGCCCATCGATGCGCCCAGGTCGTGGGCATAGCTGCGCAGGGCTGCCTGGTCCATGGCGTCGGCGCCCTGGGCCTGCTCAAGCAGGCACAAAAGACCAACGGCCATCAGCCTGGAGTAGTGGAAATCTGGCCGCTGGATGCTGGCAAGTGCCGAGGCCAGGGGCTGGGGAGCCCCCTTGCCCTGCTGCTCAACCCATTGTTTTACCGCATCAACACTGTGCTCACCCATGGCAGCCATGGCGGATTCAGCCTGCTGGCGCAGCTTCTGGGCATCGAAACCCGAGGCACTGCAGAGGGCTGAGAGCAGTGCCTGGCGATGGCCTTCGGGCTTGTAGCCCTTGGCAAAGCCGTCAAATACCTGGATCAGGCCGCAGGCAAAGAGCGCGTCGGCCTGGAAGCCCTGTTGCCGGCTGAGCAGGTGCAATTCCACCAACAGCTCGTCCACCATGCGGCGGTGCAGCGGAGCAATCACATAGGGGAAGGCCTGGTGGAAGGCGCGCTTGCTATCGGCAACGGTTAGGGCAACGCCCACGCTTGTACTCCTAAGGGTCCGACGACCCTAGCGGCTCAAGATCAGTAAGATCGAGCCAGATTTCAGACTTGCCCCATGATCCCGATTGTCATTGAAGAGTCGGGCAGAGGCGAAAGGGCATTCGACATCTATTCCCGCCTGCTGCGGGAGCGCATCATCTTCCTCGGCGAACCGGTCACTGCCGAATCAGCCAATCGGGTTGTGGCCCAATTGCTGTTTCTGGAGGCGGAGGATCCCGAAAAAGATATTTTCATGTACATAAACTCCCCGGGGGGCTCCGTATATGACGGCCTCGGCATCTTTGACACCATGCAGCACATCAAGCCCGATGTGCAGACCGTGTGTGTGGGCCTAGCAGCCTCGATGGGTGCCTTCCTGCTCTGTGCTGGCACCAGGGGCAAACGCAGCAGCCTTACCCACTCGCGGATCATGATTCACCAGCCCCTTGGCGGGGCTAGGGGCCAGGCCAGCGATATCCGCATCCAGGCCGATGAGATTCTCTATCTCAAGAAAAAGCTTAACCAAGAGTTGGCCGACCGCACCAGCCAGCCCCTCAGCCGCATTGAAGAAGACACTGACCGCGACTTCTTCATGTCTCCGGCTGAAGCGGTGGCCTATGGCCTAATCGACAAGGTGATCGAAAAGCGCCCAGTGCGGCCTGTTTAGGAGGCTGCAGAATCCTTGAGCAGGGGTGAATAACGCTCCTTCTCAGGGATGGTGGCGAACTCGCTGACGATTGCCCGGAATTCGTCGCCATCAAGGCTTTCCTTTTCAATCAGCAGTTCCACAACCCGATCCATGCAGTCGCGGTGGGCGGCCACCAGGCTCACGGTTTCTGCGTAGCAGTTGTGGACCATCTCCCGCACGGCATCGTCAACCTTGCTGGCGAGTCGATCGGAACCGTCGCTGCGGGTCATCAGGTCGCGACCAAGGAATACCTCCTGGTTGCCAGCCTCAAGGGAAAACTGACCCACCTCACTCATGCCGAAACGGGTAACCATTTGGCGTGCAATGGAAGCCACCTGCTGGATGTCGCCGCCTGCTCCTGTGGTTACTTCTGCGTAGCCAAAGACCACATCTTCTGCTGCCCTGCCGCCGAGGGCACCCATGATGCGGGCCCGCAATTGGGAGCGGCTCACCAGCATCTGCTCCTCATCTGGGGAGAACCAGGTGAGGCCCTGGGCTTGGCCCCGGGGAATCAGGGTTACTTTCTGGACTGGATCGTGGGCCTTAACCAGGGTGCCCACTAGGGCGTGGCCGACCTCGTGGTAGGCGATCAGGCGCTTGCTACGGCCATCGGTGAGGGGCTTGCCCTCCATGCCGGCGATGATCCGATCAACGGCATCGTCGATTTCAGCTAGGCCAGTTGCCTCCTTGCGGCGGCGAGCGGTAAGGATTGCCGCCTCATTCAGCAGGTTTGCTAGATCGGCTCCCGAGAAGCCGGGGGTGCGCCTGGCAATGGCCTCAAGACTCACATCATCGGCAAGTTTCTTGTCGCGGGAGTGCACATTCAGAATTGAAAGCCTGCCCTTGATATCAGGCACATCTACCTGCACCTGACGGTCAAAGCGACCAGGCCGAAGCAGGGCTGAATCGAGCACATCCGCCCGGTTTGTGGCGGCAATGATGATGATGCCGCTATTGCCCTCAAATCCATCCATCTCTGTAAGCAACTGGTTGAGGGTCTGCTCCCTCTCGTCGTTGCCACCGCCTACCCCAGCTCCCCGCTGACGACCAACGGCATCAATTTCGTCGATAAAAATTATGCAGGGGCTGTTCTCCTTGGCCCGCTTAAACAGGTCACGCACCCGGGAGGCGCCCACGCCCACAAACATCTCCACAAATTCGGAACCAGAAAGGGAGAAGAAGGGCACGCCGGCTTCACCGGCAATTGCTTTGGCAAGCAGGGTTTTACCCGTACCAGGGGGGCCCACCAGAAGCACACCCTTGGGAATCTTTGCGCCCACAGAGGTGAAGCGCTCAGGCGTCTTGAGGAAGGTAACCACCTCTTGGAGGTCCTGTTTGGCCTCTTCGACCCCAGCCACGTCGTCAAATTTGACGCCCGTTTCGGCTTCCATGGCAAAGCGCGCCTTGGTCTTGCCGAATTGCATCGCCTGGCCTGGGCCGCCTGGCATGCCGTTGGACCGGCGCGCCAGAAGGATTAGGGAGCCGATTAGGAGCAGGGGGAAGAGCAGGTTGCCCAGCAGGCCCAGCACTGGTGGGGTGGGCTTGGGGGGATGGATGTCGAAGCTGATGCCCTGCTCCTTGAGCTTGTTGACCAGCTCAGGGGCCAGGCCAGGCAGGTCGACCCTTAGGCGTTGAACCCGGTTGTCGAGGTCCGGATCTACCGCCTCTATGACGGCACTTCGGCCGCCATCAAAAATATCCACCGCCGTTACCCGGCCAGCGTCCACGTAGTCGAGGAAGCGGCCGTAGCTCATGCGGGCCACCGCAGCATTGCGGGGGGCCACCGTGGCTGGAGCAGCTCCGGTGCTGCCCAGTTGGGCCGTTCCACCAGAGCTGAGGAGCTGCCATCCGAAGAATGCGGCCACTGCAAGGGGCAGGGCCCAGAGGGCAATCAGGCGCCAGCGCTGGTTCATAGCTGAGAGACTTGTTTAACAACTGTAACGTTGCCGCCCCACCTCCGTTTTAGTTGCTAGCCGGCTATCAGGCTGCCACCCAGTGCTGTTGGGGCTGGGCTTGTTCCTGGGGTTTGGGCTGGGGTTGCTCCAGGAGCAGGGTTGAGGCCAAAAAGTGCTCCACCAGTTCTGGTCCACCCAGGCTGTGGGTCCAAATTTCAATTTCAGCGCTCTTGGGGCATTCAAAACTGAGCAGGTCGAAGGGAAACACCACCCGCTCTAAAAAGAACTCTTCAGGACCAACACAGCGCAGGATCACCATCCGATCGGTTGCGTTGCGGTAGCCGCAGGCGAAGAGCTCCACGATGAATTGCCAAATATCTCCCTATCAAGACATCACCAGAACCACTGCCCCCGTAGCAGTTGGCACAGATTTGTCTTTTTCAGCATTTCTTTGGTTTTTGGCCGGTTCAATCTCCACGGCTGGCCTAGAGGCTGCGGAGGGCTGCGATCGGATCTAGGCGCGCTGCCCGTCGGGCGGGCACCACCCCAAAAAACAGGCCGATCGAGCCAGAGAGGAGCACCGTCACCAAAACCGTGCCGGCCCCAATTGTGGCGGGCAGGGGAGTTACGGCGGCCACGATGCCAATGGCACCCATGCCTAGGCCGCTGCCGATCACGCCCCCCAGGATTGAAAGCACCAGGGATTCCACCAGAAATTGCAACAGCACGTCGCCACTGCGGGCCCCAAGGGCCTTGCGCAGGCCGATTTCCTCGGTGCGTTCGCTAACCGATACCAACATGATGTTCATGATTCCGATGCCGCCCACCAGCAGGGAAACGGCGCCAATGGCCCCCAGCATCAGGGTCAGTCCACCGGTGATCGTGCTCACAATTGTCAGGGCGTCCTTCTGGGAGCGCACGGCAAAGTCGTCCTCCCGCAGGATCCGGTGCCGCTGCCGCAGCAGATTGGTGATCTGAAAACTGGCGGCCCCGGTGCTCTCCTGATCCCGGGCTTCCACACTGATGAAATTGAGGCTCACCCCATAGGTGGGATCCCTGCCCGACAGCTGGCTGACCATGGCGGTCAGGGGCACATAGGCGTTCTCATCCTGGTTTTGGCCAAATACGGCACCCTTGGCCTGGAGTAGGCCAATTACTTCGAAGGGTTGGTTGCGAATCCGCAGTTGGCGGCCAATTGCTGGTTTGTTGCCAAAGAGCTTGGTGGCCAGATCCGGGCCAATCACGGCCAGGTTGCGGGCCCCCTCTAAATCGCCCTTGCTGAAAAAACGTCCCTGGGCCACCTCGAACTGGCGGACCGGTAAAAACTCTGGGGTCACCCCGGCAATGGAGGTGGAGCTGCTCACCTCCCCCGCCTGGACCACCTCAGAAAGGGTGATTTGGGGAGCCACCCTTTTGACGCTCGGCACCTGCTCGGAGATTGCCTTGGCATCCTCAAGCACGAGGGTTTTGGGAAAGTCGATGCCCTGACGCCGGGTGTCGTTGTTGCCTGGCACCACAAACAACACGTTGGCCCCCAGGTTGCTGAGCTGGCCTTCGGCGAGATTTTGGGCACCCCTGCCCACGCCCACAAGGGTGATCACCGATGCGTTGCCGATCACGATGCCCAGCATCGTCAGCAGACTTCTCAAGCGGTTTGCCCTGAGGGTGCTCAAGGCCATCCCAACGGTTTCAGCCAGGGGCAGATTTTTGGCCATGGCTGCCTACTAAACCGAGGTGCGCCTACCCAGGATGTCGGCCACGGTGCCCACCTGAACTAAATCAGTCGAACCACTGACCCCCAGCACTGTGCCGGCGGTCTGAACCACCAGGTCGGAATCCTGGAGCAGGCCAAGGTGCTTGGCCTGGTCAATGGCCACCGCAAAGGTCAGGGCCGGACTGTCCTGCTCTTCCACCAAAAGGGGATTGACGCCCCAGACCAGCTGCAGCTGGCGGGCCACATCCTTCTCGCTGGTGATCGCCAGGATTGGGGTGCTGGGCCGGAACTTGCTCACATTGCGGGCCGTGGAACCGGATTTTGTAAGCGGCAGGATTGCGGACGCATTCAGTTGTCTGCCGATACTGCCAACGGCCTGGCAGATCGAATTGGAAATGCTTGAGGCCATGTGGTTGTCAACCACCCGGTGGGGGTAGTCCCGCTCAATGCGCCTGGCAATGGTGGCCATGGTGGCCACAGCTTCCACGGGGAAATCGCCCACGGCACTCTCGTTTGAAAGCATCACCGCATCGGTGCCATCGAGAATGGCATTGGCCACATCGCTCACTTCGGCCCGGGTGGGCCTGGGGCAGGACACCATCGAGTCGAGCATTTGGGTGGCGGTAATCACCGGAATGCCCATGCTGTTGGCCTTGCGGATCAATTCCTTCTGTAGCAGCGGCACCTCCTCGGCGGGCATCTCCACCCCCAGGTCACCCCTGGCCACCATCACGCCATCGCAGAGGGGCAGGATGTCGTCGATCTGGTCGATCGCTTCGAACTTCTCAATCTTTGCCACCACTGGCGTTTCATGGCCGTGGCTGCGGATCAGGTCGCGGATTTCGCGCATGTCCGAGGGGTTGCGCACAAAGCTGAGGGCTACCCAATCAACCCCCTGGGCCAGGCCGAATTCCAGATCCACCCGGTCCTTATCGGTAAGGGCGCGGATCGACAGCTGCACATCCGGGAAGTTCACCCCCTTGTTGTTGGAGAGCACCCCTCCCACTGTCACGGAGCAATAGAGGGTTTGCAGGCCCTGGTCGACCCGGTCGACCACCATTTCAACCCGACCGTCGTCGAGCAGGATCCTGCTGCCTGGCACAACCTCATCCGCCAACTTGTCGTAGGTGACATTGGCGATGCTCTGGTCGCAGGAAACGTTCCGGGATGTAAGGGTGAAGGGATCTCCCTTGGCCAGGGTGATGGGGCCTGCGGCAAAGCGGCCCAGGCGAATTTTGGGGCCCTGCAGGTCCTGCAGGATCGCAACGTGGATGCCTAGCTCTTCACCAACTTGGCGAATAGTGGCGATGCGGGCAGCGTGCTCGCTGTGGTCGCCGTGGGAGAAATTGAGGCGGAAGGTGGTTGCGCCGGCCCCGATTAACTCGCGCAGCATTTCAGCTGATTCGGTGGCCGGACCGATTGTGGCCACGATCTTGGTGCGACGAGTCAGATCTGGCTTCGGCATCTGATGGTCATCGGTAAGTCGGAAACTACCATCCGGGCTCCCATCCCCAGGCGTTTCGATGGACTTTCAGGCCTACCAACAGCAGTCCCGCTCAACCGCCCGCTACCCCGGCGCCGGTGCAAATCCGATCTACCCCACCCTTGGCCTGAGTGGTGAAGCGGGCGAAGTGGCCGACAAGGTAAAGAAGGTGCTGCGCGACCAGGGCGGCATTTTTTCGGCCGAAGCGGTGGCCAGCCTCAAGCTGGAATTGGGGGATGTGCTCTGGTACGTGGCCCAACTGGCCACAGAGCTGGGCCTAGACCTCGACCAAATCGCCCAGTCCAATCTCGACAAACTGGCCAGTCGCGATGCCCGTAACGTGATCTCAGGCAGTGGCGATAACCGTTGAAGAGAACTAGCTCGATCACCCTTGGGCCCAGCAAGCGCCTGTTGCTGGCGGGCCTGACCAGCTGCCTGGCCCTACTGCTGCTTTGTTGGCCAGCTCCTGCCTCGGCTGCGGAGCTGGCTGTTGCCGAGGTGACCCTCGAGCCCTGTCCTGCGGGGGATGCCGGCGCCCAACCTGAATTGAGCCGCCCAACTGGGGCCAGTTGCTACGCCCTGAGGGGGGTGGTCACAAATCCCACTAAAAAGATCGTGGCCGATACGGATGTCTTTGCCCTGATCCTGGATTCGAGCGGTGAACCCGTGCTCCAGAACCGCACCAGGGTTGGTTCGATTGGCGATGTGCCCCCCGGCAAATCGAGCTTTGCCCTGCGCCTGGCCGTGCCCTCAGGCACCCCTGGTCCGATCACTTTCCGTAGCGTTAAGGCCCGCGGTTTCAGTGCCCCGGTGCGCACCCGTGCCGGTGCCGACGACGAATTGCTGCCCCTGGAGCAGGAGCTGCTTGGCTAAAGGCTGCTGGCCAGCAAGCTGACGCTGGCGCTGCCGAGAAGTTGCTGGCCAAAGCTCAGGGCTAGGAAGGCCAAAATTGACGAGATATCCAGGCCGCCAATCGGTGGGATCAGACCCCGAAAGGCATTGAGATAGGGATCCGTAATCGAGCTAACCGTTGCCAAGAGGGGGTTGCTCCAATCCAGATTTGGGAACCAGCTCAACAGCACCCTTACCAACAGGATCAGGGAGTAAATCTCCATTGTCCGGCTGAGCACACTCAGCAACAGGGCAAATATTTCCATGGACCTAGGGGTGAAAGGAACAGCGTTTTAAGAATCTAGGCAGCCTCCTGCCAGTCCCCTTCCTTTTCTGGCTTGTCCACACTTGCACTTTTTGAGCGGGGCTGGATTTCATCGGTTTTGACGGCGAAGGTGCGATGAAATTTCTCGCTAAGGGTCAGCCAAAAGGAACGCCCTTCGCTCTGGCGTTTGCGCTCGATGAAGTTTTGGGCCAGCAATTCCTTGATGTGGTCGTAGGCGCCTGATCCCCGCAACTCCACCAGATCCGATTGCAGGATCCGCTTTTTCAGGGCAATCGTCGCCAGGGTGCGCAGGGCCGCCGTGGAGAGATCCACCGGCAAAAGGTTTTGGACCAGGTCACCCAGGCCATCGCGCAGTTGCAGGCTGTAACGCTGGCCTTCCTGGCGCACCTCCAGGGCGGTTTCGCGGTGGGCGTAATCGGCCATCAATGTGATCAGACCTATCTCCGCCTCCTCCCTGCTGATGCCAGCTATCGCCGCCAACTCAGCCAGGGTCATCGCCCGACCCTTCAAGTAGAGGATTGCCTCCATGCGGGCTGGCAGGGAGAGCCCAGCCAGGGCTTGCGGGTTAGCACTACTCAACGGCCCTCCCATCGCCAATGGCCGAACGGTACCGCAGCTATTTGGCTTTGGCCCTAGGCCTGCACACCGTTTGCAAGAACTGGGCTGCTACCCAAAAAAAGCCCGTAGGCGGGGTTGGCTGTTTCATCCACGTATTCGTAGCCCAGGCCGGTTAAAAAACTCAGCCATTGCGGTCTTTCGGCTGGGGGAACCTGCACACCCACCACAATCCGGCCCACATCGGCGCCGTGGTTGCGGTAGTGGAAGATGCTGATATTCCAGTTGGGGTGCAGGCTGGTCAGGAAGGCCATCAAGGCCCCAGGGCGCTCTGGAAAGGCAAATCGATAGAGCAGTTCCTCGCTATGGCCCTCCCCATTGCCACCCTCCGTGCCGGCTGCCTTCAAGGCGCTGGCCGGCAGCCGCCCGCCCACCATGTGGCGCAAATGCAGTTTGGCGAGTTCGTTGTTGGATAGGTCGAGGCAGGGAAAACCTGCCGCCGTGAGATCCGTGATCAGTTGCTGCTCGTCGGCGCTGCCGCTGGTTTGCACCCCCACAAAAATGTGGGCCACCTTCGGATCGGCAAGGCGGTAGCTGAATTCAGAGAGATTTCGTTTGCCCAGCAGGGTGCAGAAACGCCGCAGGCTTCCTGCCTCCTCTGGGATCTCCACCGCCAACATCGCTTCGCGGTCTTCACCTATTTCGGTGCGCTCCGCCACAAAGCGCAGTCGATCGAAATTCATATTTGCGCCGCAGGCCACGGCCACCAGGGTTTGCCCCTGCAGGCCCTGGGCCGCCACATCTGCCTTCATGCCTGCCACCGCCAGGGCTCCGGCCGGCTCAAGGATCGAGCGGGTGTCTTCAAATACGTCTTTGATGGCGGCACAGATCGCATCGGTGTCCACGGTCACCATCCGATCCACGCAGCGCTGGGCCAGGGCAAAGGTGAGCTCGCCCACCTCCCTTACGGCCACCCCATCGGCAAACAGGCCCACCTGATCGAGCCGCACCCTTTTGCCAGCCGCCAGGGATTGGGTCATGGCATCGGCATCGGTCGGTTCGACACCCACCACCTGGACCTGGGGCCAGAGCTCTTTTACATAGGTACCAATTCCGGCAATCAGGCCACCACCGCCCACCGCCACATAGATCACATCGGGCGGATTGGCGCATTGGCGCAGGATTTCCATGGCAATCGTGCCCTGGCCCGCGATTACATCGGGATCGTCGAAGGGATGGATAAAGCTGAGGCCCCGCTCCTGCTCCAACCGCCTGGCCTCCCTACAGGCCGCGTCGTAGTTGTCGCCAAACAAAACCACCTCCGCACCCCGGGCGGCCACCGCCTTCACCTTCATCTCTGGGGTGGTGACTGGCATCACGATCACCGCCTGGCAGCCCAGCTTTTGGGCCGCCAGGGCCACCCCCTGGGCGTGGTTGCCCGCACTGGCAGCGATCACCCCCTTGGCCAGATCCGCCGCTTCGAGGTGGACCATCTTGTTGAAGGCGCCCCGCAGCTTGAAGCTGAAGACCGGCTGCAGGTCTTCGCGTTTAAGCAGCACCTTGTTGCCGAGCCGGGCTGAGAGGTTTGGCGCCGCTTCCAAGGGGGATTCAATAGCCACGTCGTAGACGCGGGCCCGCAGGATTCGCTGGAGGTAGTTGGCTTCGGCCTGACTCATGCTTCCAGTGTCGCAATCCGTACAACCCGGCAGGGCGAAAGGCCTAGATTGCACGCCAATTAAGGGCCCGTTGCATGCACCTCAGCGAGCTGAGCCATCCGAACGAGCTGCACGGCCTCAGCACCGCTGAACTGGAAGCCATTGCCCGCCAGGTGCGCGAGCGCCTCCTAGAGGTGGTCTCCACCAGCGGTGGCCACCTGGGCCCTGGGCTGGGGGTGGTTGAGCTCACCCTGGCCCTCTACCAAACCCTCGACCTAGACCACGACAAGGTCGTCTGGGACGTGGGTCACCAGGCCTATCCCCACAAATTGCTCACCGGCCGCTACAAGAGCTTCGACAGCCTGCGCCAGAAGGACGGGGTCGCCGGCTACTTAAAGCGTTGTGAGAGCCGCTTCGACCACTTCGGCGCCGGTCATGCCTCCACCTCCATTTCCGCTGCCCTGGGCATGGCCCTGGCCCGCGATCGCCGCGGCCTGGATTTCAAGTGTGTGGCCGTAATTGGCGATGGCGCCCTCACCGGTGGCATGGCCCTGGAGGCGATTAACCATGCGGGCCATATGCCCCACACCAAATTGCTGGTGGTGCTCAACGACAACGACATGTCGATCTCACCGCCGGTGGGGGCCCTCTCCACCTACCTGAACCGGATGAGGCTCAGCCCACCCCTCCAGTTTTTACAGGACAACGCCGAGGGGGCGATCAAGCAACTTCCCTTCCTCCACGGTGAATTGCCCTCCGAGCTCAAGAACCTCAAGGAGAGCATGAAGCGCCTGGCCGTACCCAAGGTGGGAGCTGTGTTTGAGGAGCTGGGCTTCACCTATATCGGCCCGATCGATGGCCACAACATCGCCGAGATGGTGCGCACCTTTGAGCAGGCCCACCGCACCGATGGACCGGTGCTGGTTCACGTTGCCACCACCAAGGGCAAGGGCTATGCCTTTGCCGAGGCCGACCAGGTCGGCTACCACGCCCAATCAGCCTTTGATCTGAAAACCGGTAAGGCCTACCCCTCCAGCAAGCCCAAGCCCCCGAGCTACAGCAAGGTCTTTGGCCAGACCTTGGTCAAACTCTGCGAACAGGACCCCACCGTGGTGGGCATCACCGCCGCCATGGCCACGGGCACGGGCCTTGATCTGCTGGAAAAGGCCTGCCCCCAGCAGTATTTCGATGTGGGCATCGCCGAGCAGCACGCCGTGACCATGGCCGCCGGCATGGCCTGCGAGGGGGTCAAGCCCGTTGTGGCGATCTACAGCACTTTCCTGCAGCGGGCCTACGACCAACTGATCCACGACGTGGGCGTCCAGAACCTGCCGGTCACCTTCGTGCTCGATCGGGCCGGCATCGTTGGCGCCGATGGTCCAACCCACCAGGGTCAATACGACATCAGCTACTTCAGGGCCGTTCCCAATTTCACGGTGATGGCCCCTAAGGATGAGGCTGAGCTGCAGCGCATGTTGGTGACCTCCATTCACCACAGCGGCCCCTGTGCATTGCGCATTCCCCGGGGCGAAGGCGAGGGCGTGCCCCTGGCGGAGGAGGGTTTTGAGCCCCTGGAAATCGGTCGCGGTGAGTTGCTTACCGATGGCGATGACCTCCTGATCGTGGCCTATGGCGCCATGGTGGCTCCTGCCATGGCCACGGCAGGACTGCTGCAGGAGCAGGGTGTGCGGGCAGCCGTCATCAATGCCCGCTTCCTGCGTCCCCTTGATGAAGCCCTGATCCTGCCGATGGCCGAGCGCATCGGCAGGGTGGTCACCATGGAGGAAGGAAGCCTCGCCGGTGGCTTTGGCTCAGCCGTGGTGGAAACCCTCGTAGACCACAACGTCCTGGTGCCTGTCTACCGCATCGGCATTCCCGATGTGCTGGTCGACCATGCCACCCCTGACCAAAGCAAGCAAAGCCTGGGCCTCACCCCAGCCCAGATGGCCGATTCGATCCTGCAGCGTTTTCAGCCTGCCTTCAGTAATCAAAACCGCCAGGCGGTTGCCGTTTAGGGCCCTTGCTCGACCGGCGGTGTGATGTGTTGGTGGTGGGCGCCGGCCCTGCTGGAGCAGAGCTAGCCCGCAGCCTTGCCCAGGCTGGCGTTGATGTGGTGCTGATCGATCGGCTGGCCGACCTCAGCCAGGCTGCCTTCAGCAGTGCGGCCATGCCCCTGGCCAGCCTGGATCGTTTTGGCCTGCCAGCTGAAATTATTGCCACTCGCTGGAATGGCTGGCAGCTCTTCGGGCCCCAGCAGGCCAGGCGCCAATGGCTCGCCGAGCAACCCCTCGGTGCCGTCTTGGACTTCGCCAAGCTGCGCCTTTGGTTGGTGCAGCAGGTAGATGCCTGGGGCGGGCGGATCCTTTTGGGCTGGCAGGCCCTCGGCTGCCAGCAGCAGGTCGACCATGTCCTGACCCAATTGCGTGGGCCATCGGGCCAGATCGCCACGGTTACAAGCCGCTGGGTGGTCGATGCAACGGGGGAACGGCGGGCCCTGCTGGGTGAACCGGCTCAGGCGGCCATCAGGGGCCGAGACGGCTTGGTCAGTGGCCTGGGGGTTGAGTGGTTGCTGGAAACATCAGCCGAGCAGGCGGAGGCCTGGTCAAGCCGGCTCAGCTTTTTTATCGGCAGCACCTGGGTGGAGCAGGGCTACGGCTGGATCTTTCCGATGGCCGACCACCGCTTAAAGCTCGGGGTCTGCCGATTGGTGGACCCCCGTCGACGGCAGTTGCCCCTGCAGCGGGAGCTCGCCCACTTAATCGAATTCACTGGCCTGGGGAAGGCCACGGTGCTTGATCGCCACGGCGGCCGCATCCGCAGCACCGTGGGGCGCCAGGAAGCCCATCAACGGGGCCGGTTGCTGGGCCTTGGCGATGCAGTCAGCACTGCAAACCTGCTGGGGGGTGAGGGAATTCGCCATGCTCTCACCAGCGCCAGGGTTCTGGCTCCCCTCTTGCTGGAAACCCTGGCTGATCCAACTAATGCCGATCGACTGCTGGCGGCCTATCCGCAGCAATTGCGCCAGGCCCTGGGCCGCCGCTGGAGCTTGAGTGGACGTTTGGCCCGTCGCACCTGGCTGGGTCTGACCGATCAGGTGGCCGACCAGCGATTGGATCGTCTACTTACGGGCTTGCAAGCAAAAAGGGCAGAGGATCTCTCTGCCCTTTTCTTTGATTACCGCTTTGAGCGCTATGGGCTCAAGGCCCTGGCCTATGGCCTGGGCTGGCGCTAGGGCCAGGTTGCTTCAGACAACGCCGCGGGTGGCCAGGCCCAGGATCGCTCCCATGCCGAGGATGTGGCCCAGGCTCAGGGTGCCCAGCATGGCGCCGTGGCTAAATCCGCCGAAGAGGGCGTTGTTAGGTAGCTGCAGGCCGGTGTTTTGGTGCTTGATCGTGGCCTTGCCGATGACAATGGCAATCACGTTGCAAACGATCATCACCAGGGCCGCCGTGGGCGTCCAGGTGATGGAGCTAGGGGCCACAGCCAAAAGTGGAGCGATCATGGAGCTACAAAACCGACGCCCCATTCTCAGAGGGGTCCTTGCCGCTGGGCACAATCCTTAAGACTTGTTCATTCCCGGGCCTGTTGAACAGCCCTGGAGAACCCCAGCGCCACCACCAAATTCGAAATGGTGAGAAACGATTCGGCGGCGCCATGGAGGGAATCCACATTGGCCAATACCTGGCCGAAACGCAGCTCGGCGATTAGGGCAGCGGCAATGGTAACGGCCACAAACACCAGGGTCAGTTGGAAACCCTTGATTGCTAGGCGGGGAAAGGCTTCTACCTTTCCAGCCCACCACAGAAAGGCCAGGTAGGGCAGCAGGGAAATAACGAATAGGGGGCTGGGATCAATTCCCGCTAGCCAAGCCATTAGGGAATTCGCCGCCTGGGCTGAATTCATGGCTTGACCTGCATTTGTTGGCGCAGCAAGTTCCAGGCAGCCAGGGCCAGGGCCCCATTCCCGAGGGTAGTCAGGGCTGCTTGAAAAACCACCAGCCCCTCCAGCTCCGTGCTGTTATCAAATAAATGCCAGGTGCAGGCAGCCATTGCACTGATTAGGGCCGGCAGCATCGCCAGGCTCAGCCAGCGCCAACCACCCTCCTTGCGAACCTGGCCTAGACGTTGAACCGCCAGCATCGCGGCGGCCCACTCGAGCACCGAGGCAACGTGGATCCACCAGGTGGGCAGGGAGAGGGCGTGCAAGCGGTGAGACTGGAATGGTTGCAATTTACGGGCAGGGATCTCGCTTTGGCGCCAGGCAAAACCTTCTTGCTATGCGGCTACTACGGGGAGCACAACCTCGGTGATGACGCCCTGCTGGAGGTGGCCCTTTCCCAGCTGCCCCAGGGCTCCAGGGCGATAGTCACGGCCCACGACCAAACCCAGGTCCAGGAGCGCTTTGGGGTGGCAACCGTGCAGCGCCGCTCCCTGGCCCAGGTGCTTGCGGCCCTCAGGCAGGTGGACGCCCTGGTGCTCGGTGGGGGCAGCCTCCTGCAGGATTCCACCAGCTTCAAAAGCCTGATTTATTACGGCGCCCTGATTGCTGCGGCCCGAATGAGGGGCAAGCAGGTGTTGCTCTGGGGGCAGGGGCTCGGCCCCCTAGGCCGCCGCCGCAGCCGATGGTTGGTGCGCAGGCTCCTACCCATGGCTGCCGCCATCAGCTGGCGGGATCAGGCATCGGCGGACCTTGCCGGCAGCTGGGGTGTAACCGCCCCAGTGGCACCCGATCCGGTTTGGGGCCTGGCGCCCCAACCGTGGCGAGGCCGGGGTGGACCGATTGTGGTTTGTCTGCGGCCCACCTCCCTGCTCGATACAGCCCAACTCGATGGGGCGGGCTGGCTTCCCTACCTAGAAGCCCTGGCCTCCCTTGCAGAGGCAGGCAACCGGGAGGTGATCTGGCTGGCCTTCCATGGCCACCAGGACCAGGGCCTGTTGGCCTCCCTCCAGCAGCAAGATCTTCTGCCTCCTGCCCTTGGCGCCCGCAGTCGGGAGGTGGTGCCCCAGCAGCCAAGGGAGGCGATGGCCGTATTTGCCGGGGCAGGTTTGGTTGTGGCCATGCGACTACACGGCCTGATTTTGGCGGCCCTGGCAGGGTGTCCCGTGGCGGCCTTGAGCTATGACCCCAAGGTGGCGGCTGCGGCCAAGGATCTGGGCTGTCCATGCCATTCCCTGGCAGATCCAGCCTTTCCTGAGCGGTTGCTGGAAAGCTGGCGCAAGGCCCTGGATCAGCCCCTGCCCTCTGGCCAGGTTTTGGAGCTACATCTGCAGGCCCAAGAGCACCGCAAGGTGTTTGCTTGATTAGAAGCTGGTTTTAACTAACAGCTCAAGGCATAAGAATCTCAGGGCCTAGTCAGCACAACCTCGTCGACCTTGGCGCCACTGCTGCTCCAGGCATCTACCCGGAGACGGGAGGGAGTTGCGGCTAGCTCAAGGAAGCCAAAGGTGCTGGCTACCTTGACACTGCGCTCATTGGCAACTATTGGACGAAGGTATGCTCCACCATTGCCAGAAATAATGTAGGTTGTGCCCTTGATATTTTTTGTGCGCTCGTAGTTGTGTTCATGGCCATTTAGATACAGCTGAACTCCGTATTTCGCAAAAATTGGGGTTAGTTTGGCGATGGCGCTGGGGTCATCTCCGTAGAGACCTGCTGAATAGATTGGGTGGTGACCCACCACCACTTTCCAAGGTGCGCTGCTCTTGGCAAGGGCATTTTTTAGCCAGGGCATTTGGAATTGCCACTGGGCATTGGTGTTGGTGTCGAGCATGAAGAATTCAATGGGCCCCTTTCTCAGGGTGTACCAGCGGCCCTTCATGCCAAAGGGTTTGTAGGCAACCTGGGGGTCCCCATTGCCCGTGCGTATGTCGTGGTTGCCCAGTACGGCATGGAAGGGAACTCCTGCCTTCAGCAGGGCCGCGTAGGGCCTGTTGAAATGGGTTTCGACCAGGGTCAAATTGCCATCGGGATAGATATTGTCTCCGCCTAAAATCACAAAATCAACGGGGCGCTGGCCATGGATTAATGCCATTTGGTTCCCATTGGCCTTTTGGTCTGAAAGGCCACTGCCCATGTCGGCAGTAAAGAAGAAACGGGTGCTATCAACAGCCTTGGGGGGCGCATTCTGGGCCAGGAGGGCCGGTTGCACGGTCGCAGCCAATGCGGTTGCCAAGGCTCCAGCTAGGGACGCCTTGACCGTGAAAGAAAGACCCTTGAGAAGAAAGCGGCGATTAAAGGTCATTTGTTTTTTCAAGGTCAATACCTTATGCAAGATCAATCGGTTCGGCTTGAAGTGCCCTCAGCTGGGTAAGTACTTCATCGCTGTGGCCCGAGGGCCTAACGGCCACAAATTGCTCCCTCAGGATGCCGTTGGGATCAATTAAAAAAGTGTGGCGCTGGGAGTAGGGCGCAATCCAGCTGCCATAGGACCTGCTGACCGCACCACCAGGGTCGGAAAGTAGGGGGAATGCCAGCCCTTCGCTGCTGCAGAACTCCGCGTGGGATTCAGGATCGTCTGCACTTATGCCCACCACCTGGGCACCAATTTTTTTGTACTGGGGCAAGTCTTTTTGGAAGCCCCTGGCCTCGATGGTGCAACCCCCGGTGAAATCGCGGGGGTAGAAATAGAGAACCAGCCACTGGCCGGCAAAATCGGCGAGTGCCAATTCGGCAGGGATGGCCTCACTCACTTCGCCAGCCACCGATGGCTGTACGCCGGCCAGCCGGAACTGCGGGGCCGGTTGCTGAAGAGCCGGCAGGGTTCCTCCCAAGGCAAAAGCCTGCTGGCCAGAGACCAACAGGCTTGCTATGAAAATGAAGATGGGTAGAAGCAGTCCTGTAGCAACTACAAACCTTCGCCTAACCATGGTTTTTGAAGATTCTGACTTCGATCAGATCTTGGCCAGATTAATGCCAAGCTCCTTGGCATAGGGGCCCAAGCCCTTCTTTTGGATGGTCTTGAGGGCCCGGGTCGAGACCCGAATTTTGATGAAACGCTTGCCTTCAGCCCACCACAGACGACGCTCCTGCAGGTTGACCTGCTGGAGCTTTTTGGTGCGCACGTGGGAGTGGCTGACAGCCATGCCGTTGTTTGCGCGCTTGCCGGTGAGTTGGCAGACCCGGGACATAACTATCAGCCATTAATGGTGCGATCTTACCAAAGTGCTTGCCCCTAAAGGCCCCGCTCCATCAGCTGGCCCATCAGATCACAGCTGCGCTGCTGGTAGCCGGCCAGTTCGTTGGGCTCCATGCCACCCACTGCCAGCCGGGCGGTTTCATAGAGATGGCGGCTGAGCCCATTGGCCAGTTCCTGGCTGGGGGAAATGCCAGAACCCGTAATCACGGAACCCGCACTCAGCTTCAGCACACCCTCAACCAGGCTGTGCTTTCGATTCACCAAAAGCACATGGTGGTCGGGAAGGCCCGGTAGGCGCTGCTCCATCAGGGCCCCCATGTCGTTGATGCGGCGCATCTGTTCCGGCAGAAGGATCAGGGCCGCAGGGGAGTTTTCACCCTTCAGGGCCTGCACCTGAATTGTGATTTTGTCGTTGGCAAGGGCTGATTTGAATAGGTCGCGGATCTTCTCGGAGCTGTCCTTGCCATCGGCATCGGCCAGCTCACTCTCCTTTTCCTGCAGGGAGTCATCCAGTTCGGCATCGACCCGCTGAAACTTCAGTTCCCCATGGCGCATCTCCAGCCAGGGGATGAATTGGCTGTCTATGAAGGTGTCTGCCAGCAAAACCTCAGCTCCCTGGCTGGTCCAGAGCGAGAGGGGCCCGGCCTGGCCAGCCTCATCGGTGCAATAGAGAATCCGCTGGCTGTTGTCTGCTGCGAGCCGGCCGCGGTACCCCGCCAGGGTTGTGTAAGCACTGGCGCCACTGGCCCTTTGGCGATCCGTTGGAATCGGATCAGGGTTGGCAAGTTCGGCCTCACCACCCTCCTGGGCCCTTGCTGTGGTGCCAAACAGCACCAGATCGGCCACCTGCTCCGCAAACTTGTCGTCCTCCATGGCGCCGATCTTGATGAAGGGGGCCAGGGATTCCCAGATCTCGGCATAGCGGCGGGGTTCATCGCTATGCAGTTGCTTGAGGCGATCCCCAACTTTTTTGGCCACAAAGGACCCGATTGAGCGCACTCTTCTGTCTGTTTGCAGGGCAGAACGGCTGACATTGAGGGGGATATCAGGGGAATCGATCACACCCCGCAGAGGCAGAAGGTAGCGGGGCACCACCTCCTTGATCGAATCGCTAACAAACACCTGGTTGCAGTAGAGGCGAATCTCTCCCTTCTCCCAGTCCGCCCGGCCGCCCAACTTGGGGAAGTAGAGGATTCCTTGGAGGTTGTAGGGGTAATCGGTGTTTAGGTGCACCCAGAGCAGGGGGTCCCCCTGGAATGGATAGAGGTAGCGGTAGAGCTGGATGTAGTCGTCGCCTGAGAGGTCCCGGGGGCTCTTGCGCCAGGGCGCCTCGCGCTTGTTGACCGTTTCACCCTCCAGCTGCACCGCTACGGGCATGAAGTCGCAGTAGGTGGTGATCAGGGTGCGAATCCTGGATGGCTCGATGTATTCGAGCTCCTCATCCATCAGGTGCAGGACCACATCGGTGCCGGGCTCATTTCGCTCAGCGGCCTCCAGGGTGAAATTGGGTGAACCATCACAGCTCCAACGCACCGCCTCGCTGCCCTGCTTGGCGCTGAGGCTGACCATTTCCACCTGCTTGGCCACCATGAAACTGGAGTAGAAGCCCAGTCCAAAGTGGCCAATGATTGCGTCGCTTTCCTGCTTGTATTTCTCGAGAAAATCCTCTGCGCTTGAGAAGGCCACCTGGTTGATGTAGCGCTTTACCTCATCAGCATCCATGCCGATGCCGTTGTCGGAAATTGTGAGGGTGTTGGCTTCCCGATTGATTCGGATCGAAATCAGGCCCTCGCTGCCCTCCAGGCAATCACCAGCCATGGCTGCCATCCGGCGCTTGCTGATCGCATCAACGCCGTTACTGACCAGCTCCCTCAGGAACACCTCATGGCCGCTGTAGACAGCCTTTTTGATGATCGGGAAGATGTTCTCTGTATGGATCTGGATCTGACCCTGTTCTGCCTGCAGCACGGAGGTGTTATGCGGATCCATCCAGATTCCCGTGCCCCTGCCCCCGGCGCCAAGGGGGGTGGATGGGCAGGAAACCGCACCGTGATTTGAAGCCTTTAGCTGGGCTCGAAAGCGGATCTCAGCCTGCCTTTTGCAGGTCGGGCTTCTCCTCAGGGATGATTGCCCCAGCTACCGGACAGACCTGCAGGCAGATTCCGCAGTCGATGCAGGTGTCGAAATCTATCCAATAGAAATTGGTTCCCTTGCTGTTAGCCCCCTGGCCAGGGTGGATGCAGGCCACTGGGCAGGCATCCACGCAATCTGCAACCCCCTCGCAGACGTTGGTCACGATGGTGTGGGCCATGGGGATCGCAGGTACTGCTTAGGCAGAAAAACCAGCTTGATCCTAGTCAGTGACCCATTCCAGGCTGCTGGAATTGCGCCCATTCGCCCTGGCCTGGGCCTCCCCCTGGCTGGCCGCCGGCTCACCCAGCAACTCAGCTGCCACCCCCATGGCGTGAAGTTCCTCCAGCCGATCCAGGGCTGCCGCCAGGGGGACCGTCGGGCCATAGCCGACTAGCACTGGTTTCTCCCTGATCGGATCAGCCACTTCCCCATAGAGCAACTCCCTGACCGCCTCCACCGCGAAGCCAAAACCCATGCCCGCTGCATCTTCACCCGCAGGGCTAAAGCGGCCCACCAAGGCGTCATAACGGCCGCCACTGGCGATCTCTAGGGGGGCCTCTGCCCCTTGGCACACCAACTTGAACACCAGTCCGTCATAGAGATCGAAATGGGGCTGGAAACTGGGATCCAATTGCACCGACACCCCCAGTCTTCCTGCTGCAGGGGCCAGCAGGGCCAGGCTGAATTCCAGTTGATCAATTATTTGGTTGGGGCCAATCGCCTGCTTCAACTGCCCGATCACGGCTTCCGGTGTTCCCCTCAGACGCATCAAGGAAGTCAGCAGTCTTTGCTCGCCCTCTGATTCAGCCAGTTGGGTAAGGGCGAGGCTGTCAAAATTTGTAAGGGCTGAGCGGGCCGCCGATCGCTTCTCCTCCGGCAATTGGCCCAACAGGGCGGCCAGCAGGCCATGGTGACCAACCAGCAGGGTGGGACGGTGCTCTGGCCTTAGCCCCAACTGGCCAGCAGCTGCCAGCAGTAGGCGCAGTAGCTCCCCATCGGCGGCCGCAGAACCAATCCCCAGCAACTCAACCCCGCTCTGGAGTTGTTCACTGATCCGCTTACTACCGCTTTCGGTGGTACTGGTGCGAAAGATGGGGCCCATGGCCCAGAGGCGCAGGGGTCTGGGCCACTGGGCCATGCGGGTGCTGGCGGCCCTGGCAATCGAGGCCGTCAGCTCTGGTCTCAAACCAAGCGGTTCATCACTGGAAAGACGCACCACCTCCCGGCCATCGATGGCGCCCCCAGCCTGGAGGGTTTCCAGCTTTTCAAAGGAGGGTGGAGCCACCTCCTGGTAGCCCCAAAGGCGATACACATTTGCCAGTTGTTCGGCAATGCGCCGATTCAGCTCCACATCCCTGGGGTTGAGATCCTTTGCACCGGCTGCGGGTTGCAGAGCCATTGGCAGCAGTACTAAGTAGGGGTGGTGTGGACCAATCCTATGAATCCAGCTCCGCAGCCCCGTAGCTGGAACCCTGCAGGGGCTTGCAGGCGGCCAGTCCAGCCACAATCTTTGGCTGCAGGAGCCTGCCGCAAGCAATCAGGCGACCTTCCGCCAGGCGCATTTCAGAGCCTGAGTAGCTGGAAACCACCCCTCCAGCCTGCTCCACAAGAACAACCCCTGCGGCCAAATCCCAGGGCGACAGGCCCCGCTCCCAATAGCCATCCATGCGACCGGCGGCCACAAAGGCCAAATCCACGGCGGCGGCACCGGCGCGGCGTACCCCATGGCTGCGATGGGTGAAGTAGGCAAATTCGGCGTAGTTGTTGTCTAGCCGGCTGCGGCGGTCGTAGGCAAAGCCCGTGGCCAGTAGGGCATCGCCCAACTGGTGACAGTCGCTGACTGCCAGCCGCTGGTCGTTGCACCAGGATCCCAGGCCCGGGGCCGCCCAAAACAATTCGGCCATTGCGGGAACCGCCAGGGCACCCAGCAGGGGCAGTCCGCCCCAGGTGAGGCCAATTGAGGTGCCAAAGAATGGAAAGCCGTGGGCGTAGTTGGTGGTGCCATCGAGGGGGTCAATGCACCATTCGAAGGGGCTGTCCTTGGGCCTCCTGCCACTCTCCTCAGCGAGGATCCCAAATTCAGGGGTCTCAGCCTGCAAAAAAGCCAGGACGGCAGCCTCAGCAGCGTGATCCGCCTCGGTGACCAGATCGCCGGCTACGCCCTTCTCCCGCACCTGGATTAACCGGCCAAAGTGGCGGCTTAGCTGCTCACCACCGAGCTCTGCAGCCTGGCGGGCGATATTCACGAGCCTCAGGATCTCAGCCTCCGGCAGGCCGGCTTCCCGGGCGGCCCGGTCACTGAGCCTCTCTGCCACATCCAGATTTTCCGTGGGATCAGCCATCACTCCTCATCAAGGGGTAGCCCAGGCCGGACTGGGCCCCGGCCAAAAAATTGGCCGAATTGCAATTCATAGACCTCATCCTCGTCCTGGGTCTCCACCACCAGGGGCCCCGTTGCCCTGGCAACGCACAGCAGGCCATAGCCCTTGGCGCGCAGGTCCCGGGAGAGGCCCAGTGCCTCGCGGCTGTCAATCTCCCCCTCCAGCACCCGAACTGCACAGGCGGTGCAACAGCCATTGCGACAACTGAATGGCAGGGGATCTCCCTGGTTTTCAAAACTGCGCAGGATGTACTCGCCATCTGCCACGTCGTGGCTAATCACACGACCCGTCTGCCGCCAATGGATCGTGATCGGGTGATAGGGCTTCATGCTGCTAGATTCGCATCTGCCCCATTTTGCCCCTGGAGAGGTGGCCGAGTGGTTGAAGGCGCAGCACTGGAAATGCTGTATAGGGGCAACTTTATCGAGGGTTCGAATCCCTCCCTCTCCGTTATTAAAAAGCCGGCTAATCAGCCGGCTTTTTTTGTCCTTTTAGGCCCTCCTGCGATTAACCAAAGCGACCGCTTACATAGTCTTGGGTTGACTTCTGGGCCGGAGCATTGAAGATTCGTTCGGTGGGTGCGTATTCCACCAGGTAGCCCACCTTGCCACTGCCCCCTTCGACTACCTCAGCGTTAAAAAAGGCAGTGTTGTCTGATACTCGAACTGCCTGCTGCATATTGTGGGTAACAATAATGATTGTGTAGCTGCGCTTCAGTTCATGCATCGTTTCCTCGATCTTTAATGTTGAGATCGGATCAAGGGCCGAGCAGGGTTCATCCATCAGGATCACCTCCGGTTCGGTGGCGATTGCCCTAGCAATACACAGCCGCTGTTGCTGGCCTCCCGAAAGGGCCAGGCCACTTTCCTTAAGTTTGTCCTTGCATTCATCCCAGACGGCTGCCTTGCGCAGGGAGCGCTCGACCAGCTCATCCATGTCACCCTTGTAACCGTTTATGCGAGCACCGAAGGCAATATTTTCGTAGATGGTCTTAGGGAAGGGGTTGGGCTTCTGAAAGACCATGCCGATGCGACGGCGCACCTCCACGGGGTCGACGCGGGGATCGTAGAGATCATTGCCATCGAAAATCACCCGGCCCTTGAGTGTGCAACCGGGAATTAAATCGTTCATACGGTTAAGGCCCCGCAGCACCGTCGACTTGCCACAGCCTGACGGGCCAATAAATGCGGTCACCTCGCCGTAGGGGATGTCCATGTAAACCCCTTTAACAGCCTCAAACTTGCCGTAGGAGATGCTTACATTCTCCAGGGCCATGCAAACAGATTTGCTTGGATTTGAATCGAGTTTCGAAGAGGTTGTCATGGTATTGGTTGGTTGGGGTGCGGATTGGTAGTGAAGGAAAAGGAGGAAGGAGGTTGGTGAAATGGGGCAGAAAGGCAGGTCCTAATGACTTAGGTTTTAGCCATTTTTGATATCCAGCGGGAAAGTAAATTTGCTCCGAGTATCATCACAACCAATACAAAGCTGGCTGCCCATGCCAGGGCATTTTGGTACTCGTAGGGCATGATTGCAAAGTTATAAATCAACACAGACATTGTCGCGATTGGGTTAAATATACCATCTGGCCAATAGGGGGAAAATAGTGTAGTGAAAATCAACGGTGCTGTTTCCCCCGCTGCCCTAGCCACCGCTAGAACCACCCCGGTTGCAATTGGTGTAAAGGCAG
The DNA here is from genome assembly GCF_024345375.1 of Cyanobium sp. WAJ14-Wanaka. Lineage (NCBI taxonomy): Bacteria > Bacillati > Cyanobacteriota > Cyanophyceae > Synechococcales > Prochlorococcaceae > Cyanobium > Cyanobium sp. WAJ14-Wanaka. The sequence continues at coordinate 475,964 of NZ_JAGQAZ010000001.1, forward strand.
CTGGCAGGGTGATTCTGGTAATAGTTACAAATTTTGAGGCCCCTACCCCGTAGGCTCCCCAGCGCAACTCCTGGGGGACAAGCCTCAGCCCTTCGTCGGTTGTTTTTATGATGGTTGGCAGCATCAACACCGAAAGGGCAATACCCCCGGCCATGGCACTAAAGCTCTGGTCAAAGAAGAGCTTTGTTACCACCACAAGGCCATAAATAAATACGCCAGCAATGATCGAGGGCACGCCAGCCAGTACATCGTTGCCAAAACGAATAAAGTTTGCAAACCAGCCACCCCTCGAGTATTCGCTCAGAAATATTCCCCCACCTATGCCCACCGGCAGGGCGATGCAGGTGGCAATGGCGCTAACAATCAAAGTACCCAAAATCGCATTGCCAATTCCTCCACCAGTCAAGCCAAGCTCAGGAGGCAGTTCAAGGAAAAGGGAAGGGCGAATCATTGATCCTCCCTTTACAAGCACGTAACCCAATACTAGAAATAGGGGCAATACAGCGATCGCCGCAAAAGTGGCAGCAATTGCTGTCAACAGTTCGTTTAACCTGTTGCGCTTGAGGTTTGGGTCGAAGAATAGGGACCTTCGGTCAAAAAGGTCCGAATTTGCGTAACTAATGTTAGTGCTGGATGTCATTGTGGTATCTCGTTAGTTTCAGTAGCGCAGGCTTAGGCGTCGAACGATCCACTGGGCCGCCACATTCACCACGAATGTGAGCAGCATCAGGATTAAGGCCGCATACATGAGCGCCGAAACCTGGATGCCATCCGCCTCCCCAAATTGGTTTGCAAGCATCGAGGCAATGGTGTTGCCAGGAGCCAGCAGCGAAATGTTGAAGCTGAGGGAATTGCCGATGATCATGGTCACGGCCATCGTTTCCCCCATGGCCCGGCCCAGGGAAAGCATCACCCCGCCAATAATTGCTGATATAGCCGCAGGCAGGATCACGTTGAAGATGGCCCCCCAACGGGTAGATCCGATCCCGTAGGCCCCCTGCCTCAGCTCAATCGGCACCTGGTTTAGGGCGTCACGGGATATGGCTGTGATTATTGGCAGCACCATCACCACCAAAATCAAAATCGCCGGCGCCATGCCCGGGCCCTGGGGGACCGTTGAAAAGAGTGGAGACCAACCAAGCACGTTGTGGAGCATGTTCAGGACAGGCCTGATTGCGGGCTCCATCACGAAGATGGCCCAGAGCCCAAGCACCACCGATGGCAGGGCTGCCAGGAGTTCGACCATCAGGCCGATGGCCTCCCTGATGCGTGTGGGGACCAGGTCCTCGGTGATGAAGATCGCCGTGCCTACTCCCAGGGGCACTGCGATTACGAGGGCAAGTAATGACGAAACCAGGGTGCCGTAGATCGCCACTAGGGCGCCGTAGCGGTCGTTAACGGGGTCCCAGTCGGAGGTGGTCAGGAAATTGAGGCCAAATTGGGCAATCGCTTCCCTTGCCTGGCCAAATACCGTTAGGAATATGCCTAAAAGCACCAGGGCAACGCCTGAGGCAAGGGCAAGGCTGAGTTGGCTGAAGCCAATGTCGACCAGTTTTTCACTGGGTGGGCGGCGACGCAGGGTGAACGCCTCGGCGTTCACGTCATTACTGAAATCCGGCTTCATGCAAGGGGATTTGGCTTCGGATTTGTTGGAGAGGGGCTGGGCTGGAGGCCACAGCTGACTCCATGAATTTACGAACCCCGTCGCCGGAGGCGCATTAACCCGTGTTTAACGGCTGGGGACCGGTATTTTTAAGGATCAACAGCCTGTTTGATGGGGCGACGGCGTTCATGGGTCGAATAGTTGGAATCGACCTGGGTACCACCAATTCAGTGGTGGCTGTCTTGGAGGGGGGGCGCCCCCAGGTAATTGCCAGTGCGGAGGGGGGGCGCACCACCCCATCCGTGGTGGGCTTCAGCCGTGACCAGGAACTGTTGGTCGGCCAATTGGCCCGCCGCCAGCTGGTGCTGAATCCCCGCAATACCTTCGCGAACCTCAAGCGCTACGTCGGTCGTCAGTGGGATGAACTCGAGGACAGCAGCCTGGGGGTTCCCTACACGGTTCGGGCCAACGACCAGGGCAACGTGCGGGTGGTTTGCCCAATCACAGAAAGGGAATACGCCCCGGAGGAATTGGTGGCGAGCATCCTGCGAAAGCTTGTGGATGACGCCAGTACCTACCTGGGGGAGCCTGTGGAGGCTGCAGTTATTACCGTGCCGGCCTATTTCAACGATGCCCAGCGCCAGGCCACCCGCGATGCAGGCCGCCTGGCTGGCCTTGAGGTCGAACGCATTCTCAACGAACCCACTGCAGCAGCCCTGGCCTATGGCTTCGATCGCAGCAGCGTTAAGCGGGTTCTGGTCTTCGACCTGGGCGGCGGAACCTTCGACGTCTCGGTGATGCGCATTGCCCAGGGCGTTTTTGATGTCAAGGCAACCAGCGGCGACACCCAATTAGGTGGCAACGACTGGGACCGTCGCATCGTCGACTGGCTGGCCGATGCTTTTCAAAAGGAACACACCATTGATCTTCGCCGCGATCGCCAGGCCCTGCAGCGACTAACCGAAGCTGCCGAAAAGGCCAAGCAGGAGCTTTCTGGGGTGCAGAGCACACCCATCTCGCTCCCCTTTATTGGCACCGGTCCCGACGGGCCTCTGCACATTGAAACCAGCTTGGAGCGGCGCACCTTTGAGGGCCTCTGCCCCGATCTCCTGGACCGGCTGCTTCGACCTGTGCAGAGGGCCCTCAGGGATTCAGGTTTTGCTGCCGAGGACATCGACGATGTGGTGTTGGTGGGGGGCGGTAGCCGGATGCCGATGGTTCAGGACATGGTCCGCACCCTGATACCCCTTGAGCCCTGCCAATCGGTCAATCCCGATGAGGTGGTGGCGATTGGCGCCGCCGTTCAGGCGGGGATCCTCACCGGCGAACTGCGGGATCTGATGCTCAACGACGTCACACCGCTGTCGCTGGGCCTCGAGACCATTGGTGGGGTGATGAAAGTGCTCATCCCCCGCAACACCCCAATTCCGGTGCGCAAAAGCGACCTGTTCAGCACCTCCGAGGCCAACCAAAACTCAGTCGAGGTCCATGTGCTCCAGGGTGAGCGCCAGATGAGAGATGGCAATAAATCCCTGGGTCGCTTCCGGCTATCGGGCATACCTCCGGCCCCCAGGGGCGTGCCCCAGGTGCAGGTTTCCTTCGATATCGATGCCAACGGTCTGCTGCAGGTATCGGCCACCGATCGCACCACCGGTCGCCAGCAGAGCGTCACGATCCAGGGGGGCTCAAACCTCAGCGAGGAGGAAATCGCCCAATTACTGGCGGAGGCTGAACTGAAGGCCAGTGAGGATCGCCGCAAACGCCGTGAAATTGATCGACAAAACCGTGCCCAAACCCTGATTGCCCAGGCGGAAAGACGCCTTCGCGACGCCTCCCTGGAGTTGGGGCCCTATGGGGCTGAACGCCAGCAGCGCGCTGTGGAGTTGGCGGTGCGTGAGGTGCAGGATCTATTGGCAGTTACTGCTGGCAGAGCCACTGGTGGTGATGAGGCTGCCGTGGCCGACCTGGAACTTGCCGTCAGCCAATTGCAGGAGGCCCTGTTTGGCTTAAATCGCAAGCTGCTCAATGAAAGACGTTCCGAGCAAGGCCCCCTGCAGGGTTTGAAAAACACCCTCGGCTCCTTGAAGGATGAGTTGTTTTCCGATGACGACTTCGATGACTGGAATCGCGATGACTGGAATCGGGACAGCTGGAATCGGGATGGCCTAAGCAGAGGCGCCAGTGACCCCTGGTCGCGCCCCCCATCAAGGCCCGAGCGCTATGAACAGGACAGATATCAGCAGGACAGATTCCAGCCGGACAGGTACCAGGAGAGGAGTTATCCCGAAAAAAGGTTTGAGCGGCAGCAGCCTCGCCGCGAGGCCGATCCCTGGGGTGATGGTTGACGCCCGTGGTCCAGCAAGTTCCCGCAACTGAGGATTACTGGTCCGTTCTTGGCCTCAGGCCAGGTTCAGATGGCTCAAGCCTCAAGCGGGCTTTCCGCAACCAGGCGCGACGCTGGCACCCGGATCTCAATGGCAATGATCCCCGGGCTGAGGAGCAGTTCAAGCTGGTCAATGAGGCCTATGCCGTGCTTTCGGACCCGGCCAGGCGCGATGCCTGGGAAGCGGGGCTCAATTTTGATGAGGCAGGGCCGGAGGGGGGTGGCGATCCCTTTGCTAGGGGCTTTCCCGATTTCGACGACTACCTAGACCAATTATTTGGCGAGCGGCGCCGCCGGACCCGGGAGCCGGAACAACAGGTCTACCCAGTTGATCCCCCCGGTGAGGTTTCCGCTTCCCCGCCACCACCACCGCCTGTCCAGGCCACCACTGACCTGGAAACCCTGGTGGAACTCAGCCCAGAGCAGGCCCTGCAGGGCGCAAGTCTTGAGATTGAGCTCCAGGACGGTACGGCGGTTGAGGTGAAAACCCCTGCCATGGCCGGCGATGGTTGGCGCCTACGGCTGGCAGGGGTTACCCCCGGCGGTGGCGACCATTTCCTGCACCTGCGGGTGTGCACTCCGGATGGCCTGCGGGTGGATGGCCTGCGGGTTCTGCTGAGCCTTGACCTGAGCCCCGCCGAGGCGGCCCTGGGTTGTGCCGTGGTGGTTCCCACGCTGAGGGGGCCAGTCAAACTGACGGTGCCAGCTGGATCCTCGAGTGGTCGGCTGCTGCGTTTGCGGGGGCGCGGCATGGAATGGGGGGGGCAGCGGGGCGACCAATTGGTGGAGGTGCGCATCGTGGTTCCCGAGGAGCTGGGGGAGGCTGAAGCTGCCCTGTACCAGCGCCTCGGACAGCTGGCCCGCGGGCCGGAGCATCGCCAGTGAGAGACTGGCAACTTCTGCCGTAGTAGTGCTCTCGATGGCGGTATTTGTGCTTCTTTTCGACGCCGGCAGCGACCAGGAAGGCATCCACTCCCTTGAGCTAAACGGCCGCACCGTGGTGCTGTTGTTTGAGGAGAGGGACGACGCAGACCGCTACGCAGGGCTGCTGGAAGCCCAGGATTTTCCCGTGCCCACTGTTGAACCCCTTGACCGGGAGGAGATGGAGCTTTTCTGCAGTGAAGCCGGCTATGAGGCGCGCCTTGTAACTAAGGGTTTTCTGCCCGAAACGGCAGAGGATCGCCTGCTAATTGCCCCCCCCGAGCGAAATATGGATGTCGCCAAGTGGCAGGAGGAGAACCAATTACAGGAGACGAACCAAGCCCAGGAGCTGGATCGCCAGGGGGAACAGGATTCAGAACTGGAGGCCTTCCGTCGCAAGCTTGAGGGTTTGCTTTGAGCGAGATCAATAGGGGCCATCTGCTCACCGAGCAGGCCAATCCCGCCAGCGAAAACCTCTGCCAACTCTCTAGCCAGGAGCTCGTAGAGCTGTTCTGTGAAAACGAGCTGGAACCCCAGCGGGCCCTGGCGGCGGCGGCGGCACCCCTGGCTGCAGCGGTGGAGGCCATTTCTGCCCGGCTGGCCTCGGGAGGAAGGCTGTTTTATTTGGGTGCCGGCACCTCCGGGCGCCTCGGCGTGCTGGATGCGGCCGAATGCCCGCCCACCTTTTGCACCCCACCGGAGCTGGTGCAGGGGGTCCTGGCCGGGGGCGCAGCTGCCCTGCTGCGTAGTTCGGAGGGCCTGGAGGATATCGAGGCGGCCGGCCGAGATGATTTGCTGGCTAGGGGGTTTGGGCCTGGGGACTGCCTGGTGGGCATAGCGGCTGGAGGCACCACCCCCTACGTGCTGGGTGGTCTGAGCCATGCAAAGGCCATCGGCGCCCTGGCCATTGCCATGGCCTGCGTTCCCAGGGATCAGGTGGCCATGCCCTCAGACATCGACATACGCCTACTTACCGGGCCCGAATTGCTGGCCGGATCCACCCGCCTTAAGGCTGGTACGGCAACAAAAATGGCCCTTAACCTGATCTCCACCTCAGTGATGGTGCGGCTGGGCAAGGTCCATGGCAACCGGATGGTGGATGTGGCGGTGACCAATGCCAAGCTCGAGGATCGGGCCCTGCGCATTCTCAGTGATCTTTCCGGGGTTGATCGGATTGAGGGGCGCCAGCTGCTCGAGCAAAGCTCCGGTTCGGTCAAATTGGCCCTGGTGATTGCCCTTACGGGCCTAGATGCTCAGCAGGCCCAGAAGCACCTAGATCGCCATGGCCCCAGCCTGCGCAAGGTGCTGCAGGCCCCAACTCAGCCCCCTGGTCCCCAGTAGGGGCTTGTGAACAGGCTGACCCTCCGACGGGTGGCGCGGGGTACCTGCTCCTTAGGGGTCATCAGGGCGTGGCGAAGGGCATGGTGGGCCGTGCTGGGCGGCCGGTGAACGGCTAGGCGCTCGGCGGCAAGACGGACGATGCGCTGGGCCAGGGCCGCATTGGCCCTCAGGTTTTCGATAACCATTTCCACCGAAACGCTGGCGTGCTCCTGGTGCCAGCAGTCGTAATCGGTGGCCATCGCCAGGGTGGTGTAAGCAATTTCGGCTTCCCTGGCAAGACGCGCCTCGGTGTGGTTGGTCATGCCAATCACTGAACAGCCCCAACTGCGATAGAGCTCGGATTCAGCCCTGGTGGAGAAGGCAGGACCTTCCATGCAGAGATAGGCGCCGCCACGGTGCAATTGGTGGCCCTCGGGCATCAGGCTGTCGCCCACATCGGAAATTAGGCGGCTGAGCACAGGGCAAAAGGGATCGGCAAAGCCCACATGGGCCACCAGACCATCGCCAAAAAGGGTGAGGGGGCGGGCGTGGGTGCGGTCGACGAATTGATCGGGCACGACCATGTCGAGGGGCCGCACATGCTCCTGAAGGGAGCCAACGGCCGACACCGAGAAGATCCATCGCACCCCCAGGGAACGCAGGGCCCAGATGTTTGCCCGGTAGGGCACCTCAGTGGGGGTATAGCTGTGGTGGGGGCCATGGCGGGCCAAAAAGACCACCTCCAGGTTGCCGATGCGGCCAACCCGCAGGCTGCAGGAGGGTTTGCCATAGGGGGTTTTCAGCTTGATCTTGCGCACGTCCTCCAGGCCCTCCATGCCATAGAGACCGCTGCCACCGATGACGCCTAGGCGCGCCTGACCCAAATCCAGGCCGGCCAAGCCGCTTTCAATTGAGGCCATACGCGCTACTGCCCTATCCAATGCCCCATTTAAGAACTCAGACCGCCACGGCCGCATAAAATTGGCGTTTAAGGCCCGCCTTCGATGACCAAAGCTTTGATGGAAACAGATGCCGGCAGCATCTCAATCGAGTTGTTTGAGGCCGAGGCCCCCGGCACCGTTGCCAATTTTGTGAAATTGGCCGAATCCGGCTTTTACGACGGTCTGGCCTTCCACCGGGTTATCGACGGTTTCATGGCCCAGGGCGGCTGCCCAAATAGCCGCGATGGCTCCGGTGGCATGGCAGGTACCGGTGGCCCTGGCTACACGATTAATTGTGAGATCAATTCCAACAAGCACCAGGCCGGCAGTTTGTCGATGGCCCACGCCGGCAAAAACACCGGCGGCTCCCAGTTCTTCCTGTGCCATGGCGCCCAACCCCACCTCGATGGGGTCCACACGGTGTTTGGTCAGACTGGAGACCTAGAGGTGGTTCTTGCCATCAAGAAGGGCACCAAGATCAATAAATTGACTATTCAGAAGTAGCGCTCCAGCGCACAAAGGCCCCCGGCTCCATTTGGAGCTCGGGGGATTCTTTTGCAGACCACTCCGCCAGGCCCCGCTGATCAGGTTCCAGGGAAACACTGGGATGGCTACTCCTTTGCCGGTCTGGAGTGAGTAGCAGGCTCAGTTGCTCCGTTTCGGGCCAGGCGGCCATGGCCTTCAGCATTTCCCGCAATAGGTCCAGCAGCTGGCTGGGTTCCTGGTTTGCCCCAGGATTGAGCAGAAGGGCCAGGCCAGGTTGGTTCAGTAGGGCCAGCAACCTGGGATGCTCCTCCCTTTCCAGGTCAAATCCCTTGGCACTGGCAGTTGCTATCAACTGGTCGATGCGGCCTGCGATGGTTAATCCATCAGCCTTCCCTTGCCAGGCCACAACCGCATTGGGGCCATCCATAAGGTGCCCCAGTTTGGTGCGTTTGGTCTGCAGATAATCGGCGTTGTGTTGGCCGGGATTCATCACCAGGGGTACCCGGTCTTCAACCTGAAGGCCGTAACCGCCAAGGCCCGCAATCTTGCGGGGGTTGTTGGTGATCAGGTGGAGCCTGTGGACACCTAGATCACTGAGGATTTGGGCCCCCACCCCGTAATTGCGCAGATCGGCGGCAAAACCCAAGCGCTCGTTGGCCTCCACCGTGTCCAGGCCAGTGTCTTGAAGGGAGTAGGCCTTGAGCTTGTTGATCAGGCCAATGCCCCGACCCTCCTGGCGCAAATAGACCACCACCCCCTCTCCCGCTGTCTCCACCATCTTCAGGGCAGCCTCCAGTTGGGGACGGCAATCACAGCGCAGGGAACCGAAGGCATCGCCCGTGAGGCATTCGGAATGGACCCTCACCAGCACAGGGCCAGTGGCCTTTTCGGGGTGGCCCTTGACGATGGCGATGTGCTCACTGCCATCCAACTCATTGCGGTAGCCAATGGCGCGAAAGCTGCCGAAGGCGCTGGGTAGCTCCGCCTCCGCCTGGCGGCGCACAAACCGCTCCGTATCAAGCCGGTAGCTGATTAGGTCGGCAATGTTGATCAGCCTTAGGCCATGGCGCCTGGCGTACTCCCCTAGTTGGGGCAGCCTGGCCATCGAGCCATCGGCGTTTTGGATCTCACAGATCACCCCCGCTGGATAGAGCCCGGCGAGTTGGGCCAGATCAACCGCCGCCTCGGTATGGCCTGCCCGTTTGAGCACCCCGCCCTGCTTGGCCCGCAGGGGGAAAATGTGGCCTGGCCGCCGTAGGTCGGCAGGCCGGGTGTGGGGGTGGATTGCCACTTGGATGGTGCGGGCCCGATCCTCGGCTGAAATGCCTGTGGTAACTCCGTTTTCGGGGCCCGCATCCACGCTCACGGTGAAGGCGGTCTGGTTGCTGTCGGTGTTGCGATCCACCATTAGGGGCAGATCCAGGGCATCAAGCCGCTCCCCCTCCATGGCCAGGCAGATCAGGCCCCTGGCCTCTGTCGCCATGAAGTTGATCTGTTCTGGGGTGGCGAACTGGGCTGCGCAGATCAGGTCGCCTTCGTTTTCCCGGTTTTCGTCATCCACCACCACGATCGATTCGCCATTGCGAATTGCGGCAAGGGCATCGGCAATGGAATCAAAAGCAATGGCCTGGTCGATCGCTGCTACTGCTGGGGAACTGGGGCTTGGACTTGTCAAAGGAAAGCCACTGGGCCCGGTGACCCCTGCGCAATCATCCTTTATAAAGCCCGGTAAGTTCGATTTAAGTTGCGGCCAATGGCAAGCAAGCGCGTTGCGGTCATTGGCGCCAGCGGCTACGGAGGGCTCCAGACCCTGAGATTGCTGCACCAACACCCCCATTTGGAGGTGAGCTTCCTGGGGGGAGAACGGAGCAGTGGCAAGCGCTGGAGTGAGTTGGTGCCCTTCCTGCCCCTGCCTGGGGATCCCGTGGTGCAGAGCCCAGATCCAGCCGCCATTGCCGCTGCTGCTGATTTTGTTGTTCTCAGCCTTCCCAACGGGCTGGCGGCCCAGATGGTGCCGGCCCTATTGGAGAGGGGCCTGCGGGTGGTCGACCTCTCTGCCGACTACCGCTACCGCTCCCTCGAGCAGTGGAAGGAGGTCTATGCATCTGAGGCGCGGGAGGTGCCCCGCAGTGATGACCAGCTCTGTGGCCAGGCGGTGTATGGCTTGCCTGAGTGGCATGCCGAGGCCATCCGTGGCGCCAAGCTCGTGGCAGCCCCTGGCTGCTTTCCCACCGCCTCCCTCCTGGGCCTACTTCCCTTCCTCAAACAGGGCCTGATCGAGAGCCAGGGCATCGTGATTGATGCCAAAACCGGCGCCTCCGGCGGTGGCAGGGCGGCCAAGGAGCATTTGTTGTTGGCCGAGGCATCGGAGGCGGTGGCTCCCTACGGGGTGGTGGGTCACCGCCACACCAGCGAAATTGAACAGGCCGCCTCCCAGGCTGCGGGCCAGGCGATCCAGCTTCAATTCACACCCCACCTGATGCCGATGGTGCGGGGCCTGTTGGCCACGATCTACTGCCGGCTTAGGGACCCGGGCCTGCGGGCGGAGGATTGCCGGGTCCTGCTGGAGGCGGCCTACCGCCATGCCCCCTGCGTTGAGGTGTTGCCCGTCGGTACCTACCCCTCCACCAAGTGGGTGCGTCAAACCAATCGGGCCCTGTTGTCGGTGCAGGTGGATGAACGCACGGGCCAGCTGATCGTGATGGCGGCGATCGACAACCTGGTCAAGGGCCAGGCAGGCCAGGGGGTCCAGTGCCTAAACCTGATGGCGGGACTGGAGGCCACCAGCGGCCTGCCGCTGCTGCCTTTTTACCCGTAGCCGCTTACCTAGTACCCCAGCCGCTGGGCTGCCAGGGCCACAGCCAGGGGCAGGATTCGGTGTTCTTGGCTTTGGATTCTGGCGGTGAGGCTGGCCCTGTCATCCCCGGTATCCACTGGCACGGCAGCCTGAACAAGGATCTTGCCCGCATCAACCTCCTCACTCACCAGGTGGGCGGTGCAGCCGCTGAGGGTTACGCCAGCCGCCAGGGCCTGGCCAACCGCATCCACCCCCCGGAAGCTTGGTAGGAGCGAGGGATGGATATTGATAATTCGCTCTGGAAAGGCCCCTATCAGCACCGGCGTGACGATGCGCATCCAGCCAGCCATCACCACCAGATCCACGGCAGCTGCTTTGAAGGCGTCAATCAGGGCCCTGTCTACGGATTCGCGATTTGAATGGAGCCGGTGATCCACCACCTGGTTGGCCATACCCAGCTCCAGGGCCCGTTGCTGGGCTCCGCAGCCCCCGTTGTTGACCACCAATAGATCGATGCTGGCCCAGCCCCCGGCGCAGGATTCAACAAGGGCTTGAAAGTTGCTACCCGCCCCCGAGGCCATTACGCCTAGTCGAGGTTTGCGGCTGAGCAGGGGCCATTCCTGTGGCAACGGCCACTGGACGCAGGCACCATCATCGCTAGGGTCTGAAAAAGCGGGCATTGCGCCGTGTCCCACCTCTCCATCCTGCCAACTGTCCTGCGTGATGCCGAGCTTTTGGCCGTTTGTTTGCGTTCCCTTGGCCACGAAGTCCATTGGGGCGGCCAGCTGGAGGGCTTTGCCGGTGAGTCGGAGCCGGTGGAGTTGAAGCTGGAGCTGGTGCGAGGGGGTTGCCTCGGTTGGCGCCGTCAGGCAGATGGATCCCTTGCCCTTGTTGGCGATCTCCAGCGCCTCAGCCGCGCCCACGGCCTGCAGCGTCTGCTGGCCCAGATAACCCGCAGCTATGCGGCCCACCTGGCGCTCGATCAGGCAGGCAAAGCCTTTGCCCCAGGCCAGGTGAGTGTTTCTGCCTGAGGGCTTATCGGCAGTGCCAAACGTTCATCTCAACCTTGAGAATTGCCAGCAGCAGCAGCTGGAGGTGCGGCTCAGCGTCACACCGCGGCAGTCCAGCCTGGGCCTGCAACTGCCCTCCTGGACCCCCGGCTCCTACCTGATCCGCGATTATGTCCGCCACCTGGAGGGCCTTGAGGTTTGGCAGGCAGGCAATCGCCTGGCGATTCGGCGACAAACCCCCTCCCGCTGGCAGCTGGACCTCGACCACCTGGCCCCCCTTGCCATTTCCTACCGGGTGCATGCCGCTGAGCTGAGCGTGCGGACCTGTCACCTCAGCCCCGACCACGGTTTCCTTGCCCTGGCCGCCGTGGTCCTGGAGGTTGAGGGTGAGCGCTGGCATCCCCATCAATTGAGCCTGAGCCTGCCGCCTGGATGGCATTCCTTCATTCCCCTCCCCGAGGGAGCTGGCCATTGGCTTGCCAAGGATTTTGACCAGCTGATTGACAGCCCAGTTGAGGTGGGGCCCCACCGACAGCATGATTTTGAGGTGGCAGGCGTGCCCCATCGCTGGGTCACCTGGGGCAAGGACCTGACGGACCAGGAGCTCACCAGCGCCGATCCCAACTGGCTAATAGATGTGGCCAAGGTCTGTGCCGCCAGTTGCGCCCTGATGGGGGAGAGCCGTCCCGCAGCGGATTCCTACCTGTTCGTGTTGCACCTAACGGAATCGGGCTATGGGGGGCTGGAGCACGACCAGAGCACGGTGCTGCAATTCAGCCGCAAGGCCTTGGCCAAGCCCGATGGTCGCCGCAAGCTGCTCCAGTTGGTGGCCCATGAATACCTCCATCAATGGAATGTGCGGCGCCTGCGCCCCGCCGAGCTCACCCCCTACAACTACGGCGAGGCGGCCGTAGTTCCCACCCTCTGGTTTGCAGAGGGCATCACCAGCTACTTCGACCAACTGGTGCCCCATGCCGCAGGCATCAGCTCGGAGGAAGCGCTGCTGGAAGATTTGGGCACCGACCTGAGCCGTTATCTCCTCACCCCCGGCCGGCAGGTCCAGAGCCTTTTGAGTAGTGGCCAGGAGGCCTGGGTGAAGCTCTACAAGGCCGATGCCGATGCCCCCAATAGCCAGATCAGTTACTACCTCAAGGGTGCGGTGGTGGCCTTGGTGTTGGATCTCCACCTGCGTCGCCAAGGCGCCAGCCTGCCCCAGGTGCTGCGGGCGCTCTGGGCAAGCCATGGACGCTGGGGTCGGGGCTACCAGCAGGGTGATTTACAAGCTGCCTTCGCTTCCCTGGCTCCTGACCTGCAAACCCTTTTGCCCCAATGGCTAAACGGCACTGACGATCCCTCCCTGGATAATTACCTGGCGGATGTGGGCCTGCAGCTCCAGGCCGAACCTGGCAAGCACCTGGACCTGGGTTGGCAGTGCGCCCAGTCGAATGGCCTATTGAGCGTCACTCGCATCAGACGCCACGGTCCAGCCAGTGAGGCAGGCGTGATCGTGGGCGATGAATTACTCGCCTTAGACGATGAGCGCCTTCGCCAGGTTGAGGATCTTGAGCTGCTTTTGGCGCCAGAATTTTTGGGTGAGCGCCAATTACTTTTGGCCCGCGATGGCCGGGTGCGCCAACTGACAGTGAGCCCCCAGCCGCCAGCCCCATGCCGCTGGAGCTTGGTTCCCATGCCAATGGTGAGCGAGGCAATGTTGGAGGCCCGACGCCGTTGGTTAACCCTGCAGCCTCCAAGGGGCCAGGGCCTATGACCGCCTCAAAATCGCCAACACCCCTGCTTTTTTTGGCCTCCTTTGGCCTGCTGGCCCTGGGCACCATTATTTGGTGGTCCAGGGATACCGGATCGAGCTTTTCCCTGGCCCCATCGCTTGCAAAGCTGCCGGCAGCGATGCGCCAGGCTGCCCCCGTAGCCCCTGTCCAGGCCAACTGGATCTCGCCCCTGCGCCGCAGCTGCGATGTTCTTGACCAGAAGCAGCGCCAGCACCTGCATATGCTGCTGGCTGACCTACGCCAGTCGCCCGGAAGGGTAAAAGTCGATCCGAGCAATTACGGAGAACGTTTCCGCCAAGATGCCTTCGGTAATCCAGTCGATCCCACACCCCAGCTGGTGGTGCTGCATGAGACCGTTTACGGCATAGCGTCAGCGATCAATACTTTCGTTACCAAGCACCCAAGGGACGACGACCAGGTCAGTTATCACGCCCTAATCGGTGGCGATGGCGCAGTAATAAAACTGCTGGACCCTTCCAAGAGGGCCTTTGGCGCTGGTAATTCCGCCTTCAACGGCCAATGGGTGGTGACTAATCCCAATGTGGGCGGCTCAATAAATAATTTCGGCCTGCATGTCAGTTTGGAAACCCCCTTGGATGGGGAAGACAACGATTCCGAGCACAGCGGCTATAGCGCCGCCCAATACGACGCCCTAGCAGTGGTTTTGGCTGAATGGATGGCTCGTTTTCAGATCAGGCCTGAAAACATCACCACCCATAAATATGTGGACCTGGGAGGTGAACGTTCAGATCCCCGCAGCTTCAACTGGCAAGCACTCCAGGAACGACTCCAAAACCTTGGCCTGCTCTGCTAGGGCCCCAGCCCAGGGGCCCCTAGATCAGGTGTGAGACAGGCGATTGCTTGACGCCGTAGATAACGGCATGGAGCTCAGGATCCTGCATTGCCCTGAGGATGCGCCTGGGGTAATCGAGTTTGCCGTTGTGTAAATAGGCCAAGGTGGCTAGGGCCTTGGCATCCCTAGGGCTTGAACTGGCCTGGAGCATCCGATGCCTGGGAAAATTGAGTTCGCCACTTAGTCGGGCAAATTTTCCAATCAAAAGCTTCACATTTTTATCTCTGTCGAGGAGCTGATCGCGGGCTTTGCTGATCTCCTGCTCGGTTGCATTGGGCTTGAGCAAGCCTTGGTGCACCAGTTCACCCAGGCCGAGCTGGGCGGGGCCATGGGTGCTGAATAGGCCTGAATGGGCAGCTATGGGCAAGTCCTCACCGGGCTTTGCATGGCGCATCTCATCAAAGAGCACTGCAGCCACCAGCAGGGGGTTCACCTTCTGTCGCTCTGATTCGGCCCGAATTAGGGGCTGAAGTTCAGATATGCGACCAAGGGTGATGGTCCGCAGTGGCTGGAGCTGGTCAATGCCACTGGTAAAAAGCTGGGCCAGTCGAGTCTGGGAGCCATGGACGCCGTAGCGGCGTTCCAGTTCCCCAAGTTCGGCTGGGGTGAACTGAACCGGATCGGGTACTTCTGAAAATCCGTATGTCGTTTCTTTCTGCTGCCCTAAGGAGGAATCCAAAGCCAGTTGGAAAGATCCTGGCTCGCCAGCTATGGGCAGCAGTGCCAGCCCAAGCGCCATTGCCGCCACCCCGAAGGCCCTGCTTTGAAGGTGGCGCCGCCCGAGCCGCATGTATTTGTAAAGCTTCAGCGATCTTAAGGAATTTTTTCGACTAGTCCCAGCGCCATAGAACGGTCCCTTGGCCGGCTATGGCTGAGGTGGGGGTAGGTGGGCAGGACTAACCTGCAAAAGAGCCCTTTAAGCAGCTTCTAGATGCTTGCCGATTTCGACGCTTCCAGTCCGGCAACCCAATGGCATCGGTTCTGCGAGCTGCTTTGGTACGACGAGAATCTCGGCTTCTGGCTTGATGTGAGCCGGATGAAGTTGGGTTCCGCCCAGCTGGCGGAGTTGGGCCCAGGTTTTGACCGGGCTTTCCAAGCCATGGCTGCCCTGGAAGCAGGCTCGATCGCCAACGCCGATGAACAGCGCCAGGTGGGCCATTACTGGCTGAGGGACCCTGGCCTGGCCCCCGACCCTGCCAGCCGGGACCACATAGCCCAGGAGATAGATCGACTCGAGGCCTTCGGCCAGGAGATTCTTGCCGGATCGATTAAGTCGGCCAATGGCCACAGCTTCACCGATGTGCTCTGGATTGGCATCGGTGGTTCTGGTCTTGGCCCCCTATTGATGATTAGGGCCCTGCAGGAAGAGGGCAAGGGGCTCCCCTTCCACTTCTTCGACAACGTTGACCCCCAGGGCATGAGCCGGACCCTGGCGGCCCTCGATTCTCGGCTGGCCACCACTCTGGTGGTTGTGGTCAGCAAATCGGGAGGAACTCCCGAGCCCCACATCGGCATGGAGCAGGCCCGTGCCCGGCTTGAGGCCCGTGGCGGCCAGTGGGCCCAACAGGCAGTGGCCGTGACCCTGCTGGGCAGCAAGCTCGATCAAATTGCCGAATCCCAAAACTGGCTGCGCCGTTTTGACATGTTTGATTGGGTGGGGGGCCGCACCAGCATCACTAGCGCGGTGGGCCTGCTGCCTGCTGCCCTGATCGGCGCCGACCTACGGGGCTTCCTCGAGGGAGCCACCACGATGGATTCAGCCACCAGGGTTGCCAGCATCAGTGGCAATCCGGCAGCCCTGCTAGCCGCCGCCTGGTATGCGGCCTGCGAGGGCAGGGGCAAGCGCGACATGGTGGTGCTTCCTTACCGCGATCGCCTGGAGGTCTTCAGCCGTTACCTGCAGCAGCTGGTAATGGAGAGCCTCGGCAAGAAATGGGATCGGGATGGCGCGGAGGTTCACCAAGGAATTGCCGTCTACGGCAACAAGGGCTCAACGGATCAACACGCCTATGTGCAACAGCTGCGCGATGGGGTCGACAACTTCTTCGTCACCTTCATCGAGGCCCTGAATGATCCGAGCGATATTCCCGCCATCGACGGGGAGAGACCCGGCGACTTCCTTGACGGCTTCCTCCAGGGAACCCGCGCTGCCCTGATGGAAGGGGGACGTCAGACCCTCAGCATCACGATGCGCAGCTTTGATGCCCGCAGTTTGGGTGCCCTGATTGCCCTGTTTGAGAGGGCGGTGGGGCTCTATGGCGAACTTGTGAACGTGAACGCCTACCACCAGCCTGGGGTCGAGGCGGGCAAGAAGGCTGCTGCAGAGATCCTCGGCCTTCAGCAGCAACTCGAAGCTGCCCTGGCGGATGGGGTGCCCCGAAGCGTTGAAGAACTCCAACAACAACTGGCTGTCGCCAGCCCAGAACCCCTGTTTTGGATCCTGCGCCACCTCTGCGCCAACGACCGGGGCTACTCGGCCAAAGGCGATTGGGGTAAACCTGCAGATTTGCAATTTCAGGCTGTGGCCTGAGCGGCGTATTTGCCGAAACCCATATCTTCCAGGTGCTTAGCCTTGCCGTCCTAGCCAGGATGGGATTTGCTAAGTGGGTTAGCCCCAGTGGCGATGCCTGAACCAAGTTGCCTAGCTGAGTGGACCCACCACGATTGCCAGGTGGGATTTCGAGCTAGCGCCCCACCCCATCTGCGTTACGTAATTCGGCACCGCAGCGGTTATCCGATGGGATGCGCGGCAAATCTCGATGAAGCCAGGGAACTGATCGATGACCAGATCCTGCTTATGCGGCAACGCCTGGCAGCATCTGCCTAGGCATCGATGCGGCTAGGGCACCAAATTTACCAATTTCCCTGTCACCACAATTACCCGGCTGGGGGATTTCCCCTCCAACCATTTCTGGGCTATTTCGCTCGCCAGGGCCAATGCCTCGAGGCTTGATTTATCGGCCGTTGCGGGCACCTCAATGCTGCCGCGGGTCTTGCCCTTGATCTGGATAACAAGCTCAATGGTGTCCCGCACAAGGGCCTGGGGGTCTGGTTGGGGCCAGGCCTGTAGGTGAATGCTTCCTTCCCCGCCAAGCTTCTGCCAAAGCTCCTCAGCCAGGTGGGGTGCAAAGGGAGCCAACAGCACCGGCAGGTTGCGGAGAGCCTCTTCGGCTATTTCGCTTCGGGCATCGACCAGGCTCTCTGCCATGGCATTACTCAGCTTCATCAACTCAGAAACAGCCGTATTGAATTGAAAGTCGCCCTCTAGGTCTTCACCGATGGCTGCTATGGCCGTATGCACCGCACGGCGCAAATTCTGCTCCGAGCCGTTTAGTTTCTCGAGGATATGGGGGGCTATTTCAGTTGGCTCCCCCTTGGCAAGGCCCAGTCCCCTTTCATTGGCAGCATCTACCAGTCGCCAAACCCGCTGAAGGAAGCGGTATTGACCCTCCACATCGGCGTCATCCCACTCAAGATCCTTCTCAGGGGGAGCCTTAAAGAGGATAAACATGCGAGCGGTGTCTGCCCCATATTTATCTATTACTAGGGAGGGGTCAACGCCATTATATTTAGACTTAGACATTTTCTCGTAAAAGGTTGCCAGCCTGTCTCCTGTGGCCGGATCCCTTGGATCATCTGGATTTCCTACTTCGGCGGGTGCAATGTATTTGCCTGTCTTTTCGTTTTTAAAGGTGATGCCCTGCACCATGCCTTGGGTGAGTAGGCGGGTAAATGGCTCGTCAAAGCTGAGTAGGCCCCGATCCCTTAGGGCTTTGGTAAAGAATCGGGCATAGAGAAGGTGAAGGATTGCGTGCTCAATTCCCCCCACGTATTGGTCCACGGGCAACCACTGGTCTGCCGCTTCCCGACTAAATGGGAGCTGGATATTATGGGGATCGCTATAGCGTAGAAAATACCAGCTGGAGCACATAAAGGTGTCCATGGTGTCTGTTTCGCGCCTGGCTGGTTTTCCGCAGCAGGGGCAATCAACCTTTAGCCAAGATTCCAATTGGGCAAGGGGTGATGTGCCCTTACCGGTAAAGGCCACATCCCTAGGTAGCTCCACCGGTAGTTGGTTGGCTGGTACAGGTACAACGCCACATTCTTGGCAATGGATTACCGGGATTGGACAACCCCAATAGCGCTGGCGGGAAATCAGCCAATCGCGAAGCCGATACTGCACTTTTATCCGACCCCATCCTTCTTCAGCACCTGCGCCAGTGATGGCCTGCTTTGCTTCTGCAGTGGCCATCCCATCGAATCGGCCAGAGTTGATTAGTACGCCCGCTCCTGCCCAGGCCTCCCCTAGGTAGTCATGGGGATCCGATTCCTCTGGAATCACCACTTGCCGCATTGGCAGTTCGTATTGGCTTGCAAAGGCAAAGTCACGATGGTCGTGGGCAGGCACCCCCATCACTGCTCCAGTGCCGTAGTCGGCGAGCACGTAGTCGGCAATCCAGATTGGAATTGGCTCGCCACTAACCGGATTTACGGCCATGGCACCGATCGCCACACCGCGCTTGGGCCTGTCCTCGGCGGTGCGCTCCTGGTCGCTGTCACGGCTCACCAAATCACAGAAGGCCTCAACGGCCGACAGCTGTGCAGGGGAAGTCAGCTGGGCCACCAGGGGGTGCTCAGGGGCAAGCACCAGATAGGTGGCTCCAAACAGGGTGTCGGGGCGGGTTGTAAAGACAGTGATCTGCTTATCGTCGCCTGAGCCATCCGCAGCAGAAACCTTGAAGATCAGTTCCGCACCCGTTGAACGACCAATCCAGTTGGCCTGCATGGTGCGAACCCGCTCCGGCCAGCCCTCCAGTTTTGGCAGGTCATCGAGGAGGGCATCGGCATAGGCCGTGATCCTTAAAAACCACTGGCGCAACTTCCTTTTTTCAACCAGTGCCCCAGAGCGCCAGGAACGCCCATCGCCATCCACCTGCTCGTTGGCCAGCACGGTTTGGTCGATGGGATCCCAGTTCACCGTGGCGTCGCTTTGGTAGGCGAGGCCAGCATCCAAAAACTGCAGAAACAGCCACTGGGTCCAGCGGTAGTAATCGCTGTGGCAGGTGGCAATTTCCCGATCCCAATCAATTGAGAGTCCGAGACGCTTTAGTTGCCCCCGCATCGAAGCAATGTTTTGGTCTGTCCAGACCCCGGGCTCAATACCCCTTTCAATGGCGGCATTTTCTGCCGGCAAACCAAAGGCATCCCAGCCCATGGGGTGGAGCACCTGCTTGCCCCGCATCCGGGCAACCCTGGCAATCACGTCTGTGATCACGTAATTGCGCACGTGCCCCATGTGGAGGTTCCCCGATGGGTAGGGAAACATCGAAAGGGCGTAGTAGCTATCCCCCGGCTTCGATGGCTCTGAAGGGGTTTGGTGCAGTTGCTGGGCATCCCACTGCTGCTGCCACCGCTCCTCAATCAGCTGGGGTTGGTATCGGGACGCTTCGCTCACTGCAGGCTCTCGAAGGGGGCGGAGCCGAAAACGGGCCACGCCTATGGCTTTGATCGTGCCATAGGAGGCTGCTCAGCCCAGGGGGCGCATCAAGGCAGCCGATTGCCTTTGGATAAGGATCAGGGGCTTGCCTTGACCGGGATTGAGGGCCAGATATTGCAGGTCCTGCCACTGAATTGTGCCGGTGAGCTCTTCACCGCCATGGATTTGGATTGCTACGGGAATCTGGTGGCGAATCCAGTCCTGGATATGGCGCACGCTGGGCTGGTCGGTGTCGAGGCTGGCTGGTCGACGCTCAAAAAAGCTCTGCATAGGATTCATTGATATGTACCCATCCACCCATCGTGCTCCAGTTCAGTAAGTACCAAGGTCTGGGCAACGACTTCCTGATGCTGGATGGCCGCGATGCGGATAGCACTGACTTCTGCTTTGGTCTGACACCTGAACTGATCCGGGGCCTCTGCGACAGGCGCTTTGGGGTGGGGGGAGACGGTTTGATCCTGGCCGTACCTCCCCGTGGGGCTGGCGAGCTGAGGATGCGCATTTTCAACGCCGACGGAACAGAACCGGAGATGTGTGGCAATGGCATTCGCTGCCTGGCCCGCTTCCTTGCCGATAGCGATGGAGACAATCCAGGCCGTTCCTGGGTTATCGAAACTCAAGCTGGCCCAATCGTGCCCGTATTACAGGAGCAAGGCTTGATCCGGGTGGATATGGGGGTGCCCTTAGTGGATCCCTCGGCAGTGCCCACCCTCCTGGAGATCGGGCCCGCGGGCATACCCCAGGGGGAGCTGGCGGTGGGTGAGCAAGCTTTTGCCGTAGGTGCGGCGGGCATGGGCAACCCCCATCTGGTCATTCCAGTGGCGGATGTGGAGTCTGTGGATTTGGAATATCTAGGTTCAGCCCTTGAGGTTGACCGCAATTTTCCAGCCAAAACAAACGTGCATTTTGTGCAAGTAATCGGCCCAAATCACCTGGTGATGCGCACCTGGGAGAGGGGAGCTGGTGCAACCCTGGCCTGCGGAACCGGAGCCTGCGCCACCCTGGTGGTTTGCCACAGGCTGGGCCTGGCGGCAAATCGGGCCCGCCTGGGCCTACCAGGAGGACCACTGGAGATCGATTGGGATCAGGAAAGTGGCCACATTTTCATGACTGGTCCTGCGGAGGCGGTTTTTGACGGCGTAATCACCCCCGATTTCTTTGCGGAAAGCCTGCCTGAGCCCATAAAACCTGGGCCCCTAAAACTTGAGCCTCCACTCGAAGCTCCATCTATCGATTGCTCCAAGGTCTGCGCCAATGGCTGTATTCAGCCCGAGGCTTGCCCCTCCGCCGAAGCCCGGGCCAGGGTCGAGGCCCTGCTCAACCAAACATCCCTGGATGATCTGGTGGCGATGGCTAGCGATTCCCTTGAATCGCGCACTAGGGCGCGCATAGGCCAAATCAACGATGTCGGTTCCGTTGACTTCTGAAGCCAACTGCCTCTACCTCGACGCCTGCGCCACCACTCCCGTTGGCAAGGAAGTTCTTGAGGCCATGGCCATCGCCCAGGCTGGGGCCTGGGCTAATCCCTCCAGCCTGCATGGCTTTGGCCTGGTGGCAGCGGATTCCCTGGAGCGCAGTCGCGGGGCCATTTGCTCGGCCCTAGGCGCCGCAGACCATTCCCTGATTTTCACCAGTGGCGGCACCGAATCACTGCACCTGGCCCTGCTGGGGGCCACGCAAAATATGGCGCCGGGCAGGCTGCTGATCTCCGCGGTTGAGCACCCCGCCCTGGTTTCTGCCGCCGCTCAGTTGGCGGCGATGGGATGGCTGGTCGAGGAGATACCCGTGGATCGGGAGGGCCTGGTGGATCTGAATGCCCTGCACCCCTTGCTGGCGCCGCCCACACGCCTGGTCTCAATTATTTGGGGCCAAAGCGAAGTGGGAACTATTCAGCCCATTGAGGCCATTGGCGAGCTGTGCCGAGCTGGGGGGGTGCTTTTTCACACTGATGCAGTCCAGTTGGTTGGGCATCAAGGGGTCAACTTCCATGGGTTGCCGATTGATTTGCTCAGCCTGACGGCCCACAAAATTGGTGGTCCAAGGGGTATCGGCGCCCTAATGGTTCGCCAGGGTGTGGAAATCAAGCCCCTTTTGGGAGGGGGTGCCCAGGAATTTGGATTGCGTTCTGGCACTGAATCGGTGGTGCTTGCCGCGGGCTTTGCCGCTGCCATGGCAGAGCTGATCAAGGCAAGGCAGCTGGCCAATTCCCCAAAAAATTGGGAACTTCGCGATTCCCTGATGGAGGCCCTGGAGGCCCTGCCGGGCGTGCAGCGGACCGGGCCAGCGCCTGGCCGGCAGCGGCTGCCCCATCACATCAGCCTGGTACTGAAGGATCGCAGCGGCCAGCCCATCTCCGGTAGGGAGATGGTGCGGGCCCTTTGGCGTCAGGGCCTGGCGGTGAGTAGCGGCTCCGCCTGCAGCAGTGGTAAGTCCAGTCCCAGCCCGGTGCTGCTAGCCATGGGGTACGGGGCGGACGAAGCCGCCAGTGGCCTGCGAATTAGCCTGGGCCCCTGGCTGACCGAGCCGGAGGTTGTGCTGGCCAGGGTTCCCGAGGCTGTTTTGCTAGCCATGGCAGAGCTTCAGTAGGGTCTGCCCATACGAGCCCCGATCCATGCTTCCGGCCGATTTGCATGCCGCCGAAGGCCAGGCGCAGCAGGCCCTGCTTGCGGCCCTGACGGCAGAACCCAAGGGCCGTTGGACCGTTGATTGGCGTTTTCAGGGCTTGCGCCTGCTGCCGGTGGTGCTCCGGCTGGCGGCTTTTCTGCGGGATCAGGGCCTGGCGCCCAAGCTCCTTTTCCCAGATGCGGGGGCCTGTGCCCTGGCCAAGCGCGATGGACCCGACCTGGCCGACTGCATGGCCGATTTCCGTGGCCACCGGCTTGTGCAATCGGATGGGCCCACAGCAGGCCTACTGGTGGCCGTGGCCCCAGGCCAGCCCGACTACAGCGACTTTGAGCAGGTCTGCGGCCAGCATCTTGGCTCGGTTGTTGTCGTTAATGGCGCCCTAGAGGATGCGGCGGTTGGCATTGGCAGCGTGGCGAGGGAACGGCGTCGTGGTTTCCTCTCCCAGTGGCAGGCGGCCTACAGCCTGTTGCCACTCGATGGCAGAGCACTACGCAGGGCATTTCCCGGTGAATGGGAGCTCTACCGACAGGACCCTGATGGTTACCGATTGGTGGAGAGCTTCAAACAAAAACCCGATGCGGAGGAGCAGGCCCTGGCGTTGGCTGGGGGCGAGCCCCTGGGAATTGGAGCAAATTTAAAAATGGTCGATTCCTTAATTGAGGGCCTGCGCCGCTAGTCAGGGCTAGACCGTTTGTGCAGGCTCCGTAAACTGCGCCAAAAGCAACATCCCTGGATGGCCCCTGAGAGCAACGCGCCGATCCCCAACCAAAAATCCGGTTGGGGCCTTGTCGACCTGGGAGCAGCAGCAGCCGTTGTCCTGGCCCTGGGCGGTGTTATCTGGAGCCCCAAGCTCAGTGGCGCCATTGCCAAGGCAACGGGAGGCTTGATTCCCGTGACCGTGAGTGTGGATGTGCGCGGAGTACCAGTGGCAAATCCCGCCAAGTTGATGGCCCAGACCCGGGAAGAAGGCAGGGTGGCGATTGTGATTCGCAACCAACCCCACGGCTCTGTTGACGTCAAAAAGGTGATTCCCCTCCAGCGCCTGCTAACGGCCGTCCAGCCCAATGGCAGCGTTGTCACTGCCAAGGACCCCAATCAGAAATCCCTGGCCAGCCTGGATGCCCGCTTTGTGCTCGAGGGTCAGGGCCGCAAGAGTGGTGGGGGAGTGGTATTTGGCAACCAAAACCTAAAAATTGGTACTCCGGTCGAGATTGAGGGCACCAACTACCGCGTAACCGGAACGGTTACTGATCTCCAAACCAACGCCCGCTGAAATGGCAATTGCAGGTCCCAGCCGGTGGGCCCTAGGGCTGCTGCTTGTTCCCTTGCTCGGTGCGCCTGCCACCGCCCAATTTTCCATACTGCCTCCAACTCTGCCGCCCCTTATTGGGCCGCTCCAGTTACAGCAACAGGTGAGCTGTCCTGCCCTCCAGCAGAGGGTTGCGAGCCTCGTCGGCGCTGAGGGCCCCGTATGGAGCATCACCATTGCCGATCCCCAGGGTCGCCTTTTGGCCGATCTCAATGGCAGAAGATCCCGGCTACCGGCATCCAACCAGAAGCTGATTAGCACCGCCTTTGCCCTAGACAAATTGGGGCCCAGCTACCGACTCACCACCCAGCTATGGCGCCTGGGTGACGGCACCTACCGCCTTACTGGCCAGGGCGACCCCGATCTGGCCATGCCCCAGCTGCAGCGGTTCGCCAAATTGGCCCTAGGTAGTGGTGGCAGTAGCGGCGATATCCCTTCCCTGGTCAAGTTGGAATTGGCCGAGGAGCCCGCCCAGTCCTGGTGGCCCCAGTCCTGGAGCCAGGGTGATCGCAGCGCCGCCTATGGAGCACCCATTACCCGCCTTGCCCTCACGAGCAACGCCATCAACGATGCAGTGATGAACCCGCCCGCCAGATTGCAGTCCCAGCTCCAAAAAACCCTGCTCCAACAGGGCGGCACCAAGGTGATGTTGAACCTGGTCTCGTCCCGCAATCCCCTGCCTACTTCAGCGGTCCTGCTGCATGAGGAGTTGTCAGGCCCGATGCTCACCCTGTTGAGCCTGGCCAACAATGAAAGTCACAACTTCACCGCGGAAGTGCTGCTGAGGCAGGCAGCCGGCACCTGGGATTTGTCTGAGGCTCGCCGCCTGGCGATGGAATGGCTGGCCCAGCAGGGCCTGCCGATGCAGGGAGTGAATGTGGCTGATGGCAGCGGCTTAAGTAGGGAC
Source organism: Cyanobium sp. WAJ14-Wanaka (assembly GCF_024345375.1). Lineage (NCBI taxonomy): Bacteria > Bacillati > Cyanobacteriota > Cyanophyceae > Synechococcales > Prochlorococcaceae > Cyanobium > Cyanobium sp. WAJ14-Wanaka. Next base: position 500,403 of record NZ_JAGQAZ010000001.1, read on the forward strand.
AACCGCGTCACCAGTCAGTTTGTGGTGAGCCTTTTGCTGCGGATGGGCCAGCACCCCTACTGGCGCAGCTACGGGGCCTCCATGGCCATAGCGGGGCGCCGCGGCACCCTTCGGAACCTGTTTGTGGGCACACCACTGGAGGGGAATTTTTACGGGAAAACCGGCACGATCACAGGGGTAAGGGCCATCAGTGGAGTGCTCCAAAGCAGCGCTGGCCCGATCTACGTCAGTGCGATCAGCAATGGCGCCGGCAGCCCCAACACCACCATCGGCAAGGTGCTGCTGGCTGCCAGCAATGGGGGGCTTTGTCCCTAGCCGGCCAGCTGTTTCAGGCTGGCGGCCAGGCGCCTGGGGCGGCGTTGCTGGGTCTTGGTAGGGGGCGAATCCTGGGGGACCTGCAGCCGAACCAGCTCCTGGCGACCACCAAGCACCACCTGGCTCAAATCCTGGAGCCGGCCTTCCAGCTCTCCGAGCACCTGCTCCGCATAGCTGTTTGCCCCTTCGCTGATGCCCGCAGCCTCCTGGCGACTGCGGGCCACCAGTGCATCGCACTGCTGCTGGGTTTGCTGGCGAAATTGCAGGGCGTCGTTGTGGAGACGCTCAGCCTCGGCCTGGCTATCGCGTTGTAGCCGTAGCCCCTCCTGGCGGATCTGGTCAACCTCGGCCATGGCTTGCTGGCGGCCCCGTTCATGCTGCTCGTGTAACTGGCGGTTGCGCTCGGCAGCCTCCTGCTCCAGTTGCTGGCGCCGTTGGGCAAACAGCTGTTCCATTTGGGCCAGGCGTGTCTGCTGTTCCTGCTCTGCCTGGGCCGATTGCTGGCGGGCCTGAACCAACAGCTGTTCACATTGCTGCCGGGCCTGGTCCCGCAGTTCGCCCACCTGGCGCTCGGCTTCCTGGCGAATTGCGGCGGCACTGGTGAGCTGCTCTCGCTCGCGTTTAGCTACGGCAACGATTTCTTCAGCCTGCTGGCGCGATTTGGTGATGTAGTCATCCCGCTGGCTGATCAGGGCAATGGCCTGCTCCAGTTGCTTGGGGATGCAATCACGCAGGGCGTCCATTACCTCAATGGCGTCCTGCTCATTGACCAAGCGCCCACCACTGAAGGGAATGCGGCTGCCCTCCAGCACGATTTCCTCCAATTGGTCGAGTTGATCGAGAGCTGTGATTGCGGCCTCAGCCATGGCTACCCACCTAAGAACCCCGATTAAAAAGCCTGCTGAGGTCTTCCGCCACTCCTGGCGGCACCATGTGACGCACGTCCCCACCAAAGCGGGCCACTTCCCTGACCACCGAACTGCTCAAAAAACTGTGCTGGACAGAGGTTGCCAGGAATAGGGTTTCCACCAGGGGGGCAAGACTGTGGTTTGTGTGAGCAATCTGCAACTCAAATTCAAAATCGCTGAGGGCCCTCAGGCCCCTCAAAATCACCTGGGCATTGCAGTGGCGGGCGTATTCAACCGTCAGGCCATCAAAGCTGCCCACGCTGACCCCTGGCAGGTGGGCCGTAGCCAGGCGGATCTGCTCCAGCCGCTGTTCCAGGGGAAAGGCTGGAATCTTGCTTGGGTTTTGCAATACCGCGACCTCAAGGCTGTCAAACAGCCTGGCGCTGCGCTCAATCAGATCGAGATGACCCAGGGTTAGGGGGTCGAAACTGCCGGGATAGAGGGCTCGCATGGACCCACCCTATGGGGCTGGGGAGGTTTCTACAGTCGGTGTAATCCCAAGCCACCCCTAGAGGAAATCCCCATGGCCGCAGCAGCCAGCCTGAATGCCGAAGCCAAGAAAACCCTGTTGCGCAAAATCCCCCATGGCGTCTTCATCTGTGGGGTCGCCGAAGGCGACGACGTCAATGGATTTACCGCCAGCTGGGTCACCCAGGGATCCTTTGAGCCCCCCCTGGTGGTGATGGCCGTCCGCTCAGATTCCAGCAGCAACGGAATGATCCAGCGCACTGGCAAGTTTTCCCTGAACGTGCTGGCGGCAGACCAAAAGGACCTGGCGGCGGTTTTCTTCAAGCCCCAAAAGGGAGTTGGCGGACGTTTTGATGCGGCTCCCTATCAAAGGGGCGAGTTGGGCCTGCCGATCCTTGATAACGGCCTGGGCGCCGTCGAGTGTGAGCTGGTGGGACAGGTGGCCCATGGGGACCACACTGTTTTTGTGGGCGAGGTGAAGGCCGCCACCCTGCACAGAGATGGTGCTGCCCTTGAACTGGCTGGCACCGGCTGGCAATACGGGGGTTGATTAGGGCTGGATGGCCGTACTGACGCCCCTTATCCAACAGAACGATCACCTGCAAACCCGGCTCAGGGAGATTCCCCTGGAGCCGGGTTGCTATTTGATGCGCGATCAAAATGATCGCATTCTGTATATCGGCAAGGCAAAGGTGCTGCGCCATCGGGTGCGCAGTTATTTCCAAAATAGTCAGCAACATAGCCCTCGAATCTCGCTGATGGTTCGCCAGGTCTGCGAGATCGAATTCATCGTTACAGACAGTGAAGCCGAGGCCTTGGCCCTCGAGTCAAACCTTATCAAGCAAAACCAGCCACACTTTAATGTGCTGCTAAAGGATGACAAAAAATATCCCTACCTATGCATTACTTGGAGTGAGGATTATCCGCGCATTTTTATTACCCGGCGCCGCAGGCATCGCAGCCCCCACGATCGCTTTTATGGTCCCTATGTGGATGTGGGTCTGTTGCGGCGCACCCTTGGCCTGGTTAAGCGGGTCTTCCCCCTTCGGCAAAGGCCCCAGCCCCTCTACAGGGAGCGCACCTGCCTCAACTTCGATATTGGCCGCTGCCCGGGGGTTTGCCAGCAAAGGATTAGCTCGGATGAGTATCACCACACCCTCCGCAGGGTGGCGATGGTTTTTCAGGGTCGCAACGATGAATTGATGGACCTGCTGGGGGAGCAGATGCAGACCTACGCGGAGCGGCTGGATTTTGAGGCGGCCGCCAGGGTGCGCGACCAGTTGCAGGGCCTAGATACCCTTACGGCAGGTCAGAAGATGAGCCTGGGCGATACCTGGGTGAGCCGTGATGTAGTCGCCCTGATGGCCGATGACCGGGTTGCGGCGGTCCAGCTCTTCCAGATGCGAGCTGGAAAATTGGTTGGGCGCCTGGGCTATACGGCCGATGCGATGGGCCCTGCAGGCCAACCATTGGCACCTGGCCTGATCCTCCAGCGGGTGATTGAGGAGCACTACAGCCAGGTGGATGATGTTGAAATCCCCCCCGAACTACTTGTTCAACATCCCCTCCCCCAGCAGGGGCTTATCCAGGATTGGCTGGCTGAGCGGCGGGGCCGCAAGGTGAAGCTTGCCGTGCCCCAAAGGGCCCAAAAGGCAGACCTAATTGAACTGGTCGAACGCAATGCCAGCTTTGAATTGCAGCGGGCCCAGCGGGGGGCAGAACAGCAACTACTGGCCACTGAAGATTTGGCCCAATTGCTTGAGTTGGCCAATCCGCCCCGGAGAATTGAGGGCTTCGACATCAGCCACATTCAAGGTAGTGATGCGGTGGCCTCCCAGGTTGTCTTTATCGATGGCCTGCCTGCAAAACAGCACTACCGGAAATACAAAATACAGAGCAGTTCCATTAGCTCTGGTCACTCCGACGACTTCATGGCCATGGCGGAGATCATGCGCAGGCGCTTTCGCCGTTGGTCCCAGGCGAAGGCGGAGGGCGCCGATTTGGCTGTCCTGCGCAGCGCCACCAAATCGGCCCTGCATGGTGGTGGTCTGAATGATTGGCCAGATGTGGTGATGATCGATGGCGGCAAGGGCCAGCTTTCTGCCGTGATGGAGGCCCTGCGGGAACTGAACCTCCATGAAGATCTGGTCGTCTGCTCCCTGGCAAAACAGCGGGAGGAGATTTTTGTGCCCGGATCGAAGCAACCGCTTGAAAGTGAGCCAGACCAAATGGGTGTGGCCCTGCTTAGGCGCCTACGCGATGAGGCCCATAGGTTTGCGGTTAGCTTTCATCGGCAACAGCGGGGGGAGCGAATGAAGCGCTCCCGCCTTTCAGAGATCCCAGGGTTAGGTCCAAAGCGGGTGAAGGATTTGCTCGCCCATTTCCGCTCAATCGATGCGATCCAACTGGCGGGGATGGAGCAACTGGCGCAGGCCCCAGGGCTGGGGCCTGCGCTGGCCCAGCAGGTTTGGAGCTACTTCCATCCCAGTGACCAACTTGCTGATGACCCCGTGGAGCGGGGGGTGGCTCCATGAGGGCCCTGATTCTGGCGCTGATTTTGCTGATTCTTCCAGGCCCTGCCTTCACGGCCCCGGGTATTTGTGTGGGGCCCGTTTGCGCCGATGAGATCCATCGCAGTGAAATCAGCCCATCCCAATTCAGCCTTCGGCTCGTAGACCAGCGGGGACAGCACGAGCGCCTGCTGGTCGACTGTCGTGATGGGGTGTTGAGTCCCAGCGTTGGGCCCGTGGATCGGGGCTATGCCCGGGCAGTGGCCAAGAGAGCCTGCCGTTCTGCCGCTAGCGGTTAGGGGACTTACCTTGAGCACCGTCGCAATGGTTGCGTTGGCCTTTAGCTGGCCCCCGGAGGCCTACCTGTGGTTCAAGACCCTCCACATAGTTGGGGTGGTGGTCTGGTTTGCGGGCCTGTTCTACCTGGTTCGTCTTTTCATCTACCACCGGGAGGCAGAGGAGCTCGAACCCCATTTAGTGGCCCCATTTCAGGAGCAATACGCCCTGATGGAAAGGCGCCTGGCCAACATCATCACCACACCCGGGATGGTGGTGGCCGTAACCATGGCTGCGGGTTTGTTGATGCTTCAACCGGGTTGGCTGCATCAGGGTTGGCTGCACGCCAAGTTGGGCTTTGTGGCTGCCTTACTGGGCTACCACTGGTTTTGCTATCGCCTGATGGGCCAGTTGCAGCGAGGCGAGTGTCAGTGGAGCCCCAAACAACTGAGGGCCCTCAATGAATTGCCAACCCTGCTGCTGGTGATCGTGGTGATGCTGGTGGTATTCAAAAACCAATTCCCCACGGGGGCTGCCACCTGGTTTGTGGTGGCCCTGGTGGTCTTCATGGCCGCCTCCATCCAGTTCTATGCCCGTTGGCGGCGGCTGAGGGCAGAGCGTCTGGTTAGCACCGCCCCATGAAGGCCGATTGGGAATTGGAGCTATCGAGCCAATCGCAACCAATTAACCGGCCCCATCCCCTGGCGGAAGTTCTGCGCCAGGTTGATAGGCAAAGCTGCCCCAGCAGATTCAATTTTCACTGCCACACCACCTTCAGTGACGGCAGCCTGGGTCCCGAGGCCCTGGTTAGTCAGGCCGTAGAGCTGGGTCTGGAACATCTGGCGATCACCGATCACCATTCGATTGCCGCCTACGGGCCAGCAAGCCAATTTCTCGGAACAGGGCCGGGCCCCAAGCTCTGGACCGGCGTCGAGATCAGTTGCCTGCTGGAGGGCTGCCTCGTCCATGTGCTCGGCCTGGGTTTTGATCCCCTTCACCCAAGCCTGACCCCCTACCTCCAGGGCAGCGCAGTGGTGGGAACCGCCCTCCAGGCCAGGGCTGTTTTGGCCGCCATTCACGGGGCCTCAGGCCTGGCCCTATTGGCCCACCCAGCCCGCTATCGACTGCCCTTTGCGACCCTGCTTGAGGCTGCTGCCCAACTGGGTTTTGATGGGGCCGAGGCCTGGTACGACTACCAAATGCAACCCAGCTGGCAGCCGACGCCCCATGTCTGTGAAGCAATCGCCACGGATCTGCACAAACGTGGCCTTTTGATGAGTTGTGGCACCGATACCCATGGATTGGCCCTGGATGGCCGCTAGGGTTTGTTGACGCGTTCCCCTGGCTGTCGATGGGTCTGTTTGATCGCTTTTTGAAAGGTGGTGCCGGCACCTCATCCAACAACAACACCCCCAAACCAAAGAAGGAGGTGGAAACCTTCTTCCTAGATGCGGATTCCTCCGGGAGCATGGGCAATGTCGACTTCATGCGCCGCTCCAACACAATTCGCCGCACCTTCCCTGGCACGGTGGATAACCCCGGCAACAAGGAGATGGTTGCTGAGGTTGCCTCGATGGAGGCAAGCGTTGAAAAGCTTTCCGACGGCATGCCTGGTAGCAATCCAGTAGAAGCCGAGGTAAGCCTCAATGCGGGCATACCCAAGCCGGTTAAAAAGACCTTCGCCCAGACTATGTCTGCTGCCGAACTCGACCAACGCAAAAAAGGTTCTGCCGTTGGCGTGAACGTGACCGGCGGTCCGGCCGCGATCAAGATGGAACAGGAGGCTGCAGCGGCAGACATCACTGTTCAGCAGCAAATAAACCGTGGTCCCACGCAGAAGCCAGGTGCCATCGACCCCTTCAAGCAGATGGCCAAGGATCTCAACGGCTAATTAATCGGGTCCGCCAAATCAGGCCTGCTCAATTAGCCCCTCACTTTCTAAGACCAGTTGGCGCAACAGCTCCAGCTGGTTTTTTTGTGCCCCTTGCCATAGGTCTCGATTGTGGGCCTCAAGCAGCCGTTCCGCCATGTCGCGCAGGGCCCAGGGGTTGGCCCGTTTCAGGAAATCACAGATGGATTGGTCGCCTAACCATTGGTCGCAAATGGCCCCGTAGCCCCAGTCGGGGGCCCGGCCCGTGCTGGCGTCGTAGGCGAAGAGATAGTCGAGGCTGGCGGCCATCTCAAACCCGCCCTTGTAGCCATGGTTCTGCATGGCCCCAATCCAGCGGGGGTTTAAAACGCGGCTGCGCAAAACCTTGTCGAGCTCCCGCTCCAGCCGGTGCATTTTGGGTCGGCCATGGCGGGAATGGTCTCCAAACCAGGCGGCTGGCGATTTCCCCTGGAGGGTTTCCGCTGCCGCACTGAGGCCCCCCTGAAATTGGTAGTAGTCGTCGGAGTCGAGCAGGTCGTGTTCCCGGTTGTCCTGGTTATGGAGAACCACCTGCACCTGGCCCAGGCGTTGCTCAAGGCCGCTGCGGTCTGCAGTTGCCTCGATGGCCCCCCCTGCTTCGCTCTGGTAACGCCAGCCGCTCCAGTTCAGGAAGGCCTCTCCCAGGTCGCTGCGCTGCTCCCACTGGCCGCTATCGATTAGGCCCTGCAGGCCTGCCCCATAGGCACCTGGGGCCGAGCCATAGACCCGGCTGCTGTGCCCCTCCAGGCGAGCAGAGGCCGCCAGGGGGTTTTGGTTCTCGGGCTCATCCTGTTGGGCCACCAGCTGGGTGGCCCGGTTCATCCAATCCACCAGTTGGGGAAAGGCATCACGAAACAGTCCCGAAATTCGCAGGGTCACATCCACCCGGGGCCGGCCGAGCAGGGAGAGGGGAACCAGTTCCAGGTCCACCATCCGCCGGGTGGGGCCATCCCACACAGGACGAACCCCCAGCAGGGCCAGGGCCTGGCCAATGTCCTCACCACCGTTGCGCATGGTGGCGGTACCCCAGACCGATAGGGCCAGGTGGCTGAGGTGCTCCCCCTCCTCCTGCAGATGGGTTTCGAGCAGCAATTCAGCACTGCGGCGCCCGAGATCCCAGGCCGCCTCCGTGGGTAAGCCCCGCAGATCAACGCTGTAAAAATTTCTGCCGGTGGGCAGCACATCCGGCCTGCCCCGGGTCGGTGCACCGGAGGGACCCGCCGCAATCCTCTCCCCAGCTAGGGCAGCTAGCAGTGCCTGTTTCTCGGCCTCTGCGCAGGCCAGCAGGCGAGGCATCAACACCTCGCATAGGTGCTGGATGCTTACCGCCAGGTCTGCGCTGGGGGGTACCCCAGGTTCGATCGTCTCGCCGTTGAGGGCGGCCTGGCAAATCTCCAGGGCCCTTCCCTCCAATAGGGCTACTGCATCCCCCACCAGCCGGAGGCTGCATCTGTCAAAGCAACTCTCAATCAACTGCCGATCGGAGGCCGTAATGGAGTCCGAGTCCTGGTCGCACCAGGGATCGAGCTGAAGACCCAGGGTCCCTGCCAATGCCTGGGTTAGGCCCAAAATTGCTGGGGGCTGGGGGGCCCTGGCCAGGCATAGCAAAAGTTCGGCGGCCTCAGAGGCCCCCGGGGTTTGGCCATAGGTGTGTAGCCCCAGGCGGATTTGGGCTTCCTTCAGTTCACAGAGATAGCCATCGGCTGCATCCAGTTGCTGGTCGAGCTCGTATTCAGGAGCCTCAGCCCCAGGACTCTGTCTGGGCGATGGCGGGGGCAGTTCCATCGATGCCAGCAGTGCATCGAGCCGAATCCGCAGGCCCTTGACCCTCTCGCTGCCCAGCTGCTGGGCTTCCCAGTACTCGTCAAGCAGGGCCTCGAGGGTTTGCAACTCGCCATGGAGTCCGGCCCTGCCAAGGGGCGGGGTTAGGTGGTCCAGGATCACGGCCTGGGCCCTTCGCTTGGCCTGGGAACCCTCGCCTGGATCGTTGACTATGAATGGATAGAGGTGGGGCATGGGGCCTAGGGCCCACTCCGCAAAGCAATTGTTGGAAAGCCCCAGGCCCTTGCCCGGCAGCCACTCCAAATTGCCGTGTTTGCCCACATGCACCACCACATGGGCACCAAAGCTCTGGCGGAGCCAAAGGTATTGGGCCAGGTAGGCATGGGTCGGTGGTAAATCGGGGCTGTGATAGCTGAGGGTTGGATCCCGGTCGTAGCCCCGCTCCGGCTGGATCAGTACGGTCACATGGCCGAAATCCAGGCCTCGAATTGGAAAAAATGGCTCGGCCAAGGGACCCGTGACCAGGCCCCTGTCCGTTTCGGGCGCCCCCCAGACCGCTTCCAGCCGCTGCCTTCCCTCCGGGGGGAGCTGCTGGTACCAGGCCAGGTAGGTCTGCAAATCGAAGCGAGCCATCGCCGGACGATGGCCACTCTCGGGATCGTTGGTTAGGCCCTGCAGCAGCTGGTGGATCAGGGCATCGCCATCCGCCGGCAGGGGACCCTTGATTTGGTAGCCAGCAGCCCCTAACCAATCCAGGATCAATGCTGTTGAGGCCGGAGTGTCGAGCCCCACCCCATTGGCCAGGCGGCTGTTGCGGGTTGGGTAATTGGCCAGCACCAGGGCAACGCGCCTCTTTGTAGCTGGGGTTTGGCGGAGCCTGATCCAGGCTGCCGTTAGGGCTGAAATCCACTGCAGCCGCTCCAGATCGGGCTCATAGCGCACCATGGCAGTAGCCAGGCGGGTGCTCGTCTGCCGGCTTTCCTTGAAGGCCCCAATCCGGGTGGTAACACGCCCATCCAGTTCCGGTAGGGCCACCTGCAAGCCCAAGTCGATGGGCCCGAGGCCAATGCTGCTGCCCTGCCACTGCTCCCGACTCTGGCTACTGCAAAGCACCTGCAGTACCGGTACCCCCAAGCTCTCCCAAAGGGGCGCCCCCAGGGCTGCCTCTTCAAACTGAACTGAGGCAAAGGAGGTGGTGCAGAGCACGGCCTCAACGCCCTCGCGCTGCAGCAGGTCGGCCACCCCACGCTGCACAGCTGGGTCCCTCAAGCCGCTTACCCAAAGCCCCCTGGGGGAAAGGCCCTGCAGGCGAAGGCTCCCGAGGAGGGCATCCATCAAGCCCTGGTCGCCGGCCTCCAGCAGGGATCGGTAGGCCAGCACCCCCACCCGGGTATTGGCCTCATCGCGCCAGTCGTGGGGGAGTGGATCTGCCTGTGGGCAGGCAACGGGTATCCCAACTGCTCCACCTATCAAGAGTTGGTTGAAACAGGTGAGGGCCTGCCTGAGGTTGCTGCTGCCGCCAATCCGAAAACAGGCCGCCAGGCCAATGGCTAGCTCAATCGAGACGGTGCCGATGCTGGCAAGGAATTGGTCCTCCTCCTGGGTGCCGGCAAGAACCGCCAGCTGTCGATTTTGCCTGGCCTGGGCCCAAAGCTGCAGTTGCTCCAGGCCATAGCCCCAATGGCCCCTACCCCCCAGAAGCCGCACCACCACCAACCGGGCCTGGCTGACGGTGCTGCTGATGTAGTGGTCCAGCACCGCTGGATGGGAGATGGCGCTGATGTTCAGGCCCCTCAGCGGATGGTCGGCTAGGAGCTCTGGCTCCTGGGCAAGCAAGCGGTCGATGGCGACCAGATCGGTGTCCGCACTGCTGAGCAACAGCACCGGGGCAGGGGGTTGCTCGATGAAGGCACCGGCATCGGCCGGATCAAGCGCCCCGGGGATACTGGCAAGACGGTGCATACCCCCATCCTGCTTCTTGCAGTGAGAAGATCGGGTTATCTGGCGCCCAGTAATGCACCAATTCCTCCCCTATGCCTGGTTTGGTGGCAAATGCGTGCCGTTTGCCGAGGCCACCATTTCGGTGGCAACCCATGCCCTCCACTACGGCACGGGAGCCTTCGGTGGCATGCGGGCCCTGCCCAATCCTGCCGATCCCAGGGAGATCCTGCTATTCCGGGCTGATCGCCATGCCCGCAGATTGAGCCAGAGTGCCCAACTGCTGCTGACAGAGCTCAGCGAGGAAAAAATCCATAGCGCCATCGAGATTTTTCTGCAGGCAAATAAACCGAGCTGCCCTGTCTACCTACGGCCATTTGTCTACACAAGCGACCTGGGCATTGCCCCACGCCTGCACAACATCGAGACAGACTTCCTGATCTATGGACTGGAACTAGGCGATTACCTATCCCCCGAGGGAGTTAGCTGCAGAATTAGCTCCTGGGTCCGGCAAGAGGATCGCTCCCTACCCCTGAGGGGCAAGATAAGTGGCGCCTATATCACCAGTTCCCTGGCAAAGACCGAGGCCGTAATGAGTGGCTTTGATGAGGCACTTCTGCTAAATAGTCGTGGCAAGATTAGCGAAGCCAGTGGCATGAACCTATTTATTGTTCGCGATGGCGTCTTGATTACACCCGGTGTTGATCAGGATATCCTTGAGGGAATCACACGGGCTAGCGTGATCGAGCTTGCCAAGGAAATGGGAATCACTGTGTTGGAAAGGGCTGTAGATAAAACCGAACTTTTCATTGCAGATGAAGTATTCCTCAGTGGCACAGCAGCAAAGGTCACTCCCGTAAGGAAGGTCGAAACCACAGAGCTCACTGGCAAAAGGCCGATCATGGATGCTATCCGCGATCGCCTTACTGCAATTACGGAAGGGAGGGATCCCGCCTATGACCATTGGGTTACTAGAATCCGGTTACGCGACTAGATCATGAAATTTATAGAGAGGCTCCACAGCCAGGAGCGTCCGGTATTGGTTTTTGATGGGGCCACTGGCACCTCCCTGCAGCAGATGGATCTGTCTGCGGACGATTTTGGGGGCTTGTCCCTAGAAGGCTGCAATGAAAATCTTGTCTTCACGCGCCCCGATGCGGTTCAGGCAGTCCATCGTCAGTTTCTGGAGGTGGGTTCTGATGTGATCGAGACAGACACCTTTGGTGCTGCTTCAATTGTCTTGGCTGAATATGGACTAGAGGATCAGGCCTTTGAGCTCAATAGGCGGGCCGCTGAGCTGGCAAAGCAGGTGGCTGCTGAGTACAGCACCGAAGCCAAGCCCCGCTATGTGGCGGGCTCGATGGGTCCCACCACAAAGTTGCCGACCCTAGGGCACATTGGTTTTGACGCGATGAAGGCGTCCTATTGCGAGCAGGCCGAGGGCTTGATCGCTGGAGATGTGGATCTATTTATTGTTGAAACCTGCCAGGATGTGCTGCAAATCAAGGCAGCACTTCAGGGAATTGAAGAGGCCTTTGTGCGCACTGGCCAGAGAAGGCCGTTGATGGTGAGTGTCACCATGGAGACCACTGGCACAATGTTAGTCGGCTCAGACATTGCAGCGGTAGTGGCGATCCTAGAGCCATTCCCCATTGATGTGCTGGGCCTTAATTGTGCGACAGGGCCGGAGCAGATGAAGGAGCACATCCGCTACCTGAGTGAGCACAGCCCCTTTGTAGTAAGTTGTATTCCCAATGCTGGTCTGCCTGAAAATGTTGGTGGAGTCGCCCACTACCGGCTGACCCCCACGGAGATGAAGATGCAGTTGATGCACTTCGTGGAAGATCTTGGCGTGCAGGTAATTGGTGGTTGCTGCGGCACCACCCCAGCCCATATAGGGGCCCTAGTGGAACTGGCCGCAGAGCTTAAGCCAGCAGAACGAAGCGTTCGTACCCCAGAAACCCAGCATGCCCGGCCGCCGCTCATGGTGGAACCCTCGGCCGCCTCTATCTATGGAACTACTCCTTACCTCCAGGACAACTCCTTTTTGATTATTGGTGAGAGATTGAATGCCAGTGGCTCAAAGAAAGTAAGGGAACTTCTCAACACAGAGGATTGGGATGGGTTGGTGGCGGTAGCCCGCAGCCAGGTAAAGGAAAATGCCCACATTCTTGACGTGAACGTCGACTATGTGGGTCGTGATGGCGAAGCAGATATGGAGGCACTGGCTAGCCGTCTCGTAACTAATGTCAACTTGCCATTGATGCTTGATTCCACTGAGTGGCAGAAGATGGAGGCGGGGTTAAAGGTCTCAGGTGGTAAGTGCATCCTTAATTCCACGAACTACGAGGACGGTGATGAGCGCTTTTTCAAGGTACTCGAACTTGCAAAGGCCTACGGCGCAGGTGTAGTCGTTGGCACCATCGATGAAGAGGGCATGGCCCGAACTGCCGAAAGAAAATTTGCCATTGCCCAGAGGGCCTATCGAGATGCGGTTGAATTTGGGATCCCGGCCCACGAAATTTTTTATGACCCCCTAGCCCTACCAATTTCAACAGGAATCGAAGAGGACAGGCTTAATGGTGCTGCCACCATTGAAGCAATTAAGAGCATCCGAACCCATCTTCCTGGAGTTCATGTGGTACTCGGTGTAAGTAATGTGAGCTTTGGCCTCTCGCCAGCAGCACGGATTGTTCTCAATTCGGTTTTCCTGCACGACTGCTGCAAGGCCGGCATGGATGCGGCCATTATCAGCCCCGCTAAAATCCTGCCCCTCAGCAAGATCAGCGAGAGTGATCAACAGATTTGCCGCGATCTTATTTATGACCAGCGCAGGTTTGAAGGTGACGCAAAGGCCGGTGAGGGGGCCATCTGCACCTATGACCCCCTTACTGAACTGACAACCCTGTTCGAGGGGGTTAGCGCTAAGGAGGCCAGGGCTTCTGGGCCATCACTGGCCGATCTTCCCGTAGAGGAAAGACTTAAACAGCACATTATTGATGGGGAACGGATAGGCCTTGAAGCTGCCCTGAATGTGGCCCTTGAAAGTTATCAGCCACTACACATAATCAATACCTTTCTCCTGGATGGCATGAAGGTGGTGGGAGAACTTTTTGGCTCCGGCCAAATGCAGCTTCCTTTTGTGCTCCAGAGCGCTGAGACAATGAAATCAGCGGTTGCCCAGCTGGAGCCGCACATGGATGTTGTTGAGGGGCAAAGCTCGGGTAAGGGTAAGTTTTTGATAGCTACTGTTAAGGGCGATGTCCATGATATTGGCAAGAATCTTGTCGATATTATTCTCACCAATAATGGCTATCAGGTCATCAATCTTGGCATTAAGCAAAGTTGCGAGGCGATAATTGAGGCCCAGCTCGAACACCAGGCAGACTGTATTGCCATGAGTGGTCTACTTGTGAAGTCTACGGCCTTCATGAAGGACAATCTCGAAGCATTTAATGCCGCAGGAATTTCCGTTCCTGTAATCCTGGGCGGAGCAGCATTAACGCCTCGCTTTGTCAACGGCGACTGTCGGGCTGTCTATGGCGGACAGGTTATTTACGGAAGGGACGCCTTTGCTGACCTGCGTTTTATGGATGCCTTGATGGAGGCCAAATCAGTTGATAATTGGCTTGATACAAAGGGCTTTCTTGTGGCCAATGCTGAGCAAATAGCTCTGGTGGGAGAAGCCATCGAAGCCCATGTCACAGTTACGGATGAGCACGAGGATGATTCCCAGGTCGACGCTCTAGCAGAAATAGATCAGGTCTCAGCTGTTAACAATCAACGTTCGGCAATGGTGCCAGCAGAGCCCTCCCTAGATCCCCCCTTCTGGGGTAGCAAAATAATCCTGGAAGATGCCATCCCCCTGGATGAAGTTTTTGCCTATCTCGATAGAAATGCTTTGTTTGCAGGCCAATGGCAACTGCGCAAAACAACCCAACAATCCCGGCCTGAATATGAGGCCATGTTGGAGCAGAAAGCAGAACCGATCCTGCAGGAATGGATCGGGCGCTGCCGCCGTGAGCAGCTGCTTACGCCAAGGGTTGCCTATGGCTACTTCCCGGCTGGTCGGCTAGAAAATTCCGTCCAGGTATTTGATCCCTCCGATCGATCACTTTGTCTTGGCAGATTCGAATTGCCCCGCCAGCGATCTGGGAATCGCTATTGCATTTCAGATTTTTATGCCGATACCGGCCTGTCCGCAGATGGAAGGCCCACGCCAACTGATGTATTGCCCATGCAGGCCGTAACCATGGGTGAGCGCGCCACCCTTTTTGCTAAGGAGCTGTTCAAGGCGGATAAATACACCGACTATCTCTATTTCCATGGCCTGGCGGTCCAGATGGCCGAGGCCTTGGCGGAATGGGTGCATGCCCGTATTCGCGCTGAAATGGGCTTTGGGGCTGAAGAGCCAAAGGCCCTTCGCGATGTTCTGGCCCAGCGCTACAGAGGTAGTCGCTATTCCTTTGGTTACCCCGCCTGTCCAAATGTGGCCGATTCTCGCCAACAACTTCTGTGGCTTGGGGCCGATCGCATAGGTCTTGCCATGGACGAGAGCGACCAACTGGAACCCGAACAGAGCACCACAGCCCTTGTTGCTCTCCACAGCAAGGCCCGCTACTTCTCTGCGTAGCCTGGGGGCTGTCTCAGTGAAATGCCATGGCCATCGCAGGACCGGATGGGGTTGATGGGGCCATTGCCGCAGGTCTCGACCTGGATGGCACCCCTATCCCTGCCGAGATGCTTGAGCTCTACAGGGAAGTGATGGATCTAGAGAGCCAGCGGGCCAGGAGCGGTGTCAAAAAATCAATGCGCAATCGGGTCGTAAAGACCGGATCCAAACACTTTGATCAGGCCAACCTCGATGCGCGCCTCAAGGCTGCCGGCTGGGACGGACTTAAGGAAAGGGAAATCGCCTTCTTTTACGGCTGAGTAGGCATCAGAGAAGCCCTTAGGAGCAAATTTCCTCGAGGGCTTCGATCACTTCTTGCTGGAATTTCTCCAGATCTGTTGAATCACTGAGGTCCAGGCCCTCGCCTGCGGCGTTCTGGCTCAGCTCCTGGAAATGGAACGCTCCCTCCCCATGGGCCAGAAATTCCATGGCGGAGGTCTCTCCGCTTTCCTTGTAGGCGTCGCAGAGGGCCAAAAAGGCCGCATCTTCAGTGAATTCCCAGCTCATTTATGGGTGCTGCGCGAAAAGACGTGTGTTGCACGCACACTGACCTTTAACGCCTCCCCCCCGGATTCCGTCAACCACCCGGTCGCAATTTGTCCACTGTCCCTGTTGATAGGTCCACGCTTTAATCGGCTGATCAGCCCCTAGCCAGGGCCAAATATCAAGTCTCTGTCTGGTTTCATAGCCGGCCACCCATCCCCTGCCCTGATGAACCCCCAAGTAGAGCCGCAAAACGTCCTTGGTACCGCCCTGGTGACCTGCAGCTGCAATCCGATGACCGGCTGGTTCCGCGATGGGCTCTGTAAAACCGATCCCACCGACCATGGCCAGCACAGTGTCTGCTGCGTGGTTACGGAGGCCTTCCTGACCTACAGCAAGGCCCAGGGCAACGATCTATCAACCCCCAGGCCAGATTTCGGCTTCCCCGGCCTCAGGCCCGGAGACAACTGGTGCGTCTGTGCACCCCGCTGGCTAGAGGCATTTGAGGATGGAATGGCACCACCTGTGCGGCTAGAAGCCACCGAGGCCAGCGCCCTCGCTTTGATTTCCCTGGATTGCCTGAAGTCCCATGCCGCCAGTCCAGGGACATGATGGAAACGGTTTAAAACCAGGGCCGTACAGCCGATGGGACTACGCATTGCCGTTCTCGGTAGGGGGGCCTGGGGCCAAACCCTGATCGACATCTGGAGCCGTCAAGGCCACCAGGTTTGTTCCTGGTCGCGGCGCGATGGGGGCTCCCCCGTTCCCCTGCTGGCCAATAGCGATTTGGTGGCGGTGGCGGTTTCCCTGGTGGGAATTGAGCCCCTTGCCAAATTGCTGAAGGGCCACTGGCCTGCATCCCTGCCCCTGATCAGCTGCAGTAAGGGCATTGATCTGGAACAACTAGCCACACCCAGCCAGCTCTGGCAGCAAGCGCTTGGCTCGATGCCATGCCTTGTGCTCAGTGGGCCAAACCTGGCTGCAGAACTGAAGCAGGGCCTGCCTGCCGCCAGCGTGCTCGCCTGCAGCGACGCCAGCCTGGGCCAGCGCCTCCAGGACCAACTCAGTGGTGAAGGTCTGCGCCTGTACACCAACCAGGATCCAATCGGCACTGAGGCGGCCGGAGCCCTCAAGAACGTCATCGCCGTGGCGGCTGGAATCTCCGACGGACTCCGTCTAGGGGCCAACGCCAAGGCATCGCTCCTTTGCAGGGGCCTTGCTGAAATGGGAGTAGTTATCGAGGGCTTGGGCGGCTCTGCCAGCAGCCTCTATGGCCTTGCCGGCCTGGGAGATTTGCTGGCCACGGCCAATAGCCCCTTGAGCCGGAACTACCGCTGCGGAGTGCTCCTGGCCGAGGGCCGCACTGAGGAGGAGGCCGTGGCCGAAATCGCTGCCACCGTTGAGGGCATCCGCACCGCCCGTGCTGCCCTGAAGTTGGCCAGGCCCCACCACTGGAAGCTGCCTATATGCGAACAGGTTGTGGCGGTGCTCGATACCCAGATCAGGCCCGCAGATGCGGTTAGGGCCCTGATGGAGCGTGAGCTCAAGCCCGAAGCCCAAAAGTGAGACTGCCAGCCCTACTGATCGAAGCGTTTGCAGCGGGGCCCTGCGCGGGCAACGGAGCGGCGGTGGTGCGCCTTGAGTGCCCTCTCGATGACCGAATCCTGCAGGGATTAGCCCGCACCCTGAACCAATCGGAGACGGCCTTCCTCGAGCCCAAGGGGGTGGCCTGGGGGCTGCGCTGGTTCACACCCACCTGTGAGGTGCCCCTCTGTGGCCACGCCACCCTGGCGGCACTCCTGGCCCTGGGGCATTGGGGCCTGCTTAGGCCAGGTGAAGCCACTTCCCTGCAGACCCTCAGCGGCGAGCTGCGGGCGTCCCTAGGCAGCCAGCAAACCCCAGGTGCCAGCCCCAGCGGAGCGATTGAACTGCCCTATGGCCAATTGCTGGAGGCCGATTGCCCCCCATACCTTTGCCAGCTACTCAGATCCCAATTGGCTGGGGAGGTACAACTTTTCTGGCGATCTGAACTCGGCTACTCAGTAGGTCTACTTAGCCCGGATGCCCCCCTAGATCAGGCGGATGGCCTGGCGGCGCTGATGGCTGGTGCCCTGTCCGGGCCAGAGCGCCAGGGTCTGGTCCTGATGCAGGCCTTGGATCAGCATTCAGCCCTGCCCAGGCCCACGGTCAGTGGCAAGGCTGCCAACTACCAACTTCGCTTTTTCGCCCCAGGCCTGGGAATAGCCGAGGATCCGGTCACCGGCTCCGCCCATGCCCTGGTGGCTCCCTACTGGCTGGAATTGCTTGGCGAAAATGAGGTTGTTGGCTGGCAATGCTCCAGCAGGCCCGGAGGCATGGTGCTTAATCCCACAGCGCCAGGATGGATGCGAATCCAGGGCAGCGGCCATGTGCTCTGGGATGGCGTACTGAACCTTCCGGATGGGTCTCCAGAGTGAGGCTCCAAGGCCTACTGGCCATACCCCTGGCCCTTGGGGCCCTGGGTCTGGGCTACGGGGCCCAGTCCCTATCCTCCAGGCCCCAGGTGGGCCAGGAATCGGCCCTGCTTGAGGCCTTCATGGCCGCCCCGCCTCCAGCGGCTGACACCCATCAAAGCGCCCAGGAATTAAGGCAACTGCGGGCCCAGCGCAGCGCCAATGGTTTGGCAGAACCATCCGCAGGCAGTCCAGTCGACCTGGAGATCCGGGTGGCCCTCCTGGCGGCGAGCCAGGAACCAAACCTCAGCGCGACCGGCCGCTGGCAGTTAGTTGGCCGTGGGGGACAGCTGCTGGAGCGGGGCCAACCGGGGCAACTGGTGAATCTTGATCTCTTCCGTCGCACGGCCCCAGAGGCCTGGTTGCAAAGCGACGGTGCAGCCCTAGTTGTAAACGGCAATCCCTATGCGGGGCGAATCCGCATTGTCAATTCAGGGGGCTCGCTCTCGGTGATTAATCACCTGCCGCTTGAGACCTACATCCAATCGGTGGTGGGCTCAGAAATGCCTAGCAGTTGGTCCATTGAAGCCCTTAAGGCCCAGGCCGTGGCGGCCCGCTCCTACGCCCTCGCCCACATGGCCAGGCCAGCAAACCGGTATTGGCACCTAGGTGACAACACCCGCTGGCAGGCCTATCGAGGCCTTGAAGCCACCACGCCGCGAACCCGCCAGGCCACCGCCAGCACCGCTGGCCTGATCCTCAGCTACCAGGGCGCGATTGTGGAAAGCCTCTATGCGGCCACCAGGGCCATCACCCAGGAAGCCCATGGCCACCTGGGGGCAAGCATGAGCCAGCATGGAGCCCAGGAGCTGGCCCAGCAGGGAATGCGCTACAACGCAATCCTTGGCAGCTATTACCAGGGTGCCTCCCTTGCCCGCTTGCGATCCGGATCCCGCTAAGTCGTGCGCGCAAATGTCCTCTGGCAACGGGCCTGTTCCCAATCGGAGCGATCGCTCAACAGCGGCGCCCTGGTACCCCTGGGTACCGAGGTAATTGACGGGCCCGGCTTTTTCCCATTTGTGCTGCGCAGGCTTACGGATCCCACTCCCAAGCACCTGAGCAGCGGAGGGCCGAAACCGAATCCCTTCCTCCCCTGGGAACAGGATTTGGAGGTGGCTCGCCTTGGCAGCTCCCATGGGCTGATCCTCAACAAGTACCCGGTGCAACAGGCCCACGTGTTGCTGATCAGCCAAGACTGGCAACCCCAATCCGGCTGGCTTACGACCCTCGACTGGCAGGCGGTGGCGCAGGTTGCAAGGGACACCGATGGGCTGTGGTTTTTTAACAGTGCCGCCAGGGCAGGCGCCAGTCAGCCCCACCGCCACCTGCAGCTGCTGCCCCGCCATGGGGGGGAACAATCCTGCCCCCTTGAGCCGGCCCTGCTCAGCCAACTCGCGGGCAGCTCCCCTTCCTGGCCCTGGAAATATGCCCTCAGCAGGCGTCAACCGGGGATAGATCACCGGGATCTGGAGGGTCATTACCTGGATCATGCAGCTCAATTGGGCCTGGGGGATCCCAGGTCTGACCTCCAGCCAAAGGCTTCCCACAACGTCCTGTTCTGCGACCACTGGTACCTAACAGTCGTCCGCAGTCAGGAGCACTGCGCCGGTTTCAGTGTCAATGCCCTCGGATATGCGGGCTACCTACTGGCCACCGAAAAATCAGATCTGGACTGGCTGGCTCTGCATGGGCCCCAGGCCCTGCTGGAGGCCGTTGCGCCTGGGTGGTGACTGGAACCGCGGGGTAAATAAAACTTCAGTGTTTTCACGGTTGTGCTGAAGGCGGTTGGGGCGGCTTGTTGGAAAAGGGAACGACAGGTAAACATTGTCGCTCCTTTTGAACACCAACTACTGCCAACGGACTGCTGACCAGTGACTACCCAATCCCAACAAAAACCATCGAAGGCCACCAGGGCACGTAATAAAAGAATCTGCCGATACATCGCCCTGGTAGAACCGATTGCCAGGTTCTATGCCAGCAACTCGCCTGAACCAATTGATGATCTCCGCCAGGTTGGATTAATGGGACTGCTGCGAGCATCCGAGCTCTATGAACCAAAACGAAAAATTGCCTTCGAAGCCTTTGCAAAACCCCACATTCGTGGAGCCATGCTCCACTATCTGCGGGATGGAGCCCCAGCCATTCGACTCCCCAGAACGATTGTCGAGCTGCGCCAAAGGGATCCATCGCGCCTCACAGCAAAGGAACAGCAACGCCTAGATGAAGTGGCAGGCATGCGAAAAACAATCTCACTCGACAGTCATCCAGGCATCAACCTGGAGGCCCTTGGGAGTGATGAGGACGGGCCTTTAAGGGAGGGAGAAATAGACACCCTAGGTCTGCTTAGCCAACTGGAGCCCAAGTTGGCGAGCGTGGTCAGTCAGGTGGTCCTGGCGGGATGGAGCTACAGACGCACTGCCGAAAAACTTGGAATCAGCCCGATGACGGTCCAACGCAGACTCAAATGTGGATTGGCCCTCCTCAAGAAGGGCCTCACCACTGGTTCGCTCAAGACAGGGTCGAACTGGAGTCCCGCTCCATTTGCCGTTTCAGGGTGCTGATCGAGGCATCGATGGCGGCCAATTGCCGCTCCAGGCCATCCCGCCAGAAGGTAAGCATCGTCAGCTTCCGACTCTGGTGACGACGCCAGCTGGTGGAGCCTTCGTCGCTGTTGCTGCAGCAGGCGAATGGGGGGAGCATGGGAAAATCAAACAATGCTGGACGGTTCTAGCGAGCTGAGGCCATGCTCCGAGGGTGGTGCAATCAAGCCAGCAATGGCCCCCAGGCACCATCCCCTAGCCCCATGGGCACTCGGATGTCGTGCTCTCAACCCGCGCTGCAATTGGCGAGATTTGGGCTCCAAACAAACGAACGGACTTAAAGCGAGACTCGTAAGGCGCATGGGTCTAGGTAGAACCTCCAGATTTCTGCTGCTGATCGGCCTATTTCTGCCTTTGATGCAGTTAGGCCCAGCGAATGCCTACGTGGCCCTAATGGCCGGTCAGAGGGCCCAGCCACTCAATGGCAGTTTCAACAAAGTACCGGTGTTGCACTCCAACCAACCCGAGGAGGTTGAAGGCCCCGGAATTCTGATTAGTACATCCCCGGGGTCTAGCTACGCGGCCGAGGGTGGTGCAGCATTAACCAATTCGGCATACACTTTTAATGGGGAGTTTGGGATTCACCTTCATCACAAGTATTTCCCTTCAGAGAACAAGCGTTTTAGCGGTGATCGCAGAAGTGAACTGACGCTAGGAATGATATTAATAAACCCAGGGTATGAACCCGTTCATATACGTTTTCAATCGGGGGCTGTTCGCAATAGCTTCGAGGCGCCCTACTTGGCAAATAATCTCATGGGAGTTAAGCCCCTAGGGATACGGCCCTGGAACACAGGGCCTGGGGATGCAACCGCAACTCAGATGCTTCGCGGAAAGTTAGATTCTAATCTCTCAGAAGAAATTACAATCCCAGGGCGCTCACGAATCGTCCTATTCAAGACTGAACTACCCTCCCTGGGAATTGCCAATGCCCTGCTCAAAGGCAGGAGTGATGGGCCCTTCCAAATGGCGGTTGTTGCTGCCAAGAATCCCGGCAGCGACTATGACATAGTTGCCGTACTGGATGAGGGAATGCTGGCTCCTGGCAGGGTATATCTCAATAGGGTTAATGACATAAAAAATAAATTGGTATTTTCCAGAGTTGGAGGAGTGGCGATTGGCGATCTCTATCAAGCCTCTTTAAGTCATAATCTTGAAACTCAGGGTCCATTGCATGTGCCATTTACTAGTACAGACAGAACTAATTTTGGAACAAAAGAGATTCAAGTTAACCAGTTAGCATCAAGAATGATCGATTCATCCCTGAATAATGTTGGCACCTATGGGGTAAGATTTGAAGTTACGCTAAATCTAACGGGTAGCGGACCCTATGAACTGGTCCTGAGCCATCCTGTCGTCTATGGCAAATCCAAGCCAATTGTTGCTTTCCGGGGTTCCATTCAAATTGAGACCGATGAAGGCGATGAAGATATACATGTTGGCCTAAAGTCTGGCGAGAGTCTTCCACTTAAATCCCTTTATCTCAGGGCGAACCAGGTTAACCGAATCAAGGTGGTAATGGTTTACCCAGCTGACGCCACGCCTGGACACCTATTGAGTGTGGTTCCAGCCTCACAACTTGCCACTTTTCAGGAACAGGAAAAGCAGGCTGCAATTGCTAGAGCTACCGAAACAAATAACGTGAGGAAAATGATTATTCCGCCTGATCTGCAGCCACCTGCTAGTGCTGAATTTGGGACCTTTATTATGCGGCTGCCGGTCATTGATGCCCCCCTGACTCCCCCTCCGATGCTGCGGAGTGATCAAATCCCCTATCAAGTACCGGGAGGTCTTAACCAATCCCTTATTGATAGTTACCAGGAATCGATAGAATTTCAACAACGTCTAATAAAAAGCCCACTAGATCGTTAACAATGGATCGTAAACGATTTAGCCTGGAACTAAGCGAGGGCTTACTCGCAAGAATTGATCAATTCAAAAGCGAGTGGGGCCTGCGAAGCCGGGGCGCAATTGTTGAACGTCTCCTGCTGGAAATACTGCCTAATGAGGAGCAAGATCCTGGCCCCACTGGCTTTAGCTACCCGGCTAATGGCTTAAATCAGGGTGCAAACACCCTTGATGAACAAACATCCCTTGGCCTGGAAGATATTGAATCCTCGGCATTTGATGAGGGTGGCTCACTCGTGCTGGTTGCCCATTCATCTGGTGCCCTTTCCCTTGACCTGGGTGATGGTGTTTCTAATCAACTACCAAATGGTAATTCAGACGTAAATTTCAATACTTCAAGGATTGACCTGCCTGGTTTTGTTCGAAAACAATCTGCCCAGATAAAACGCAGTCTTTATTCAAGGGATCAATCTCCAGCCCATGCCCCCGAACCGATGCCCATGGGTAGTGGTGAAACCATTGAACGGGCCCTTGACAAGGCAAGAAATCACTGGCTGGAGCTCTATGGGCACGAGGCCAATGAAGCCGTGATTGAGGCCGCCATGACCTGGTTGGCCAAGGATGTTTGGCCCCAATCAGATCAGAGCGAAGGTCGAATCTTTACCTGGAGCCTGGCATCAGTTGTGATTGAGTCTCTTGCGACTGGCTGGCTGCAGGGCCCTCCCAACTTTGAACGGATCATGGTGATGGCTGGCGTTCTGGAGGATCCCTTCAGCACCTCAACACTGGAGATACGTCTTCCAACCTTGATTCGTAGATTTGTGAACCGCTTTCGAAAACGAAGGCAGGGCACATCTTTCCAGACCCTGGAGCACACCATGACGCTTCACGGTGCCTTGAAATTACTGAATCTGCCAACTGCCCCTGGCCATCGGCTCACCCTCTCGGAAATACGCGAGGGATACCGGGAACTGGCCTTAAAAACCCATCCTGATTCAGGCGGAAGCGAGGAAGGCATGCGGAAGGTGAACGAGGCATACCAGCTGCTTAAGGAGCTTTACCGCAAGGAGTAAGCGAGCTTGCCTGTCTTTCCTGAGACCCTCTTAGGGATTCAGATTGGACCAAGGCAAGTCTCACGAGAGAGCCCCAGGGCTTCTCGCTTTTCATCAATGGCTGGGCTCCGTAGGTGCGGCCGCGGAGTGGGGCGACGGCATTGGTCCCAAGGCCCAGAAGGCTGAAAGTGGGTCTCGGTTACCCAGGTTAAGACTAATAAGTAGTCCGAGGCTGGTCTTAGACTGCTCTCGTGAGATCAGGATTAATCGGCGATTTCATTTGCACGGCCCTGTACTCGTTAAGCCTGCTTTTCGGCCCCTTCGTCATCAGTTTCGCCAGGCTGCGAAAGCAGATCATTGTCCAACCAGCTGTCCAAAGCGAATGGGTGCGAAATATGGGCGGCTATTGCCCAGTAAAATCGATCTTGACCCATATTTTTCAGGGGATTTTCAATGCCGCGTCACTGTGGATAATGCAGGTACGCAAGTAATCAGTGGTTTTCCTGCTATTTCGCCTGCGGGAGTCATCCATGGGCCCAGGAAATCGATGTCGGATTCAGGAGTTTTCTTGTTATCTTTTGTCTTATCCAAGACAAGAGTTAAGACCTAAAATAAGACCAGATCTGGATTTGGTAGAAACATTGCGAATGGTTGCAGCAGGCGGTCTGCGCGAAATTTGCATTTCTGGGTCACGTTCGATTCACGACGGACAGCGCCACATTCGATCGGCGCCACATTCGACCGGTGCTGCAACAGCAGGACCCATGCGACGCAATTTGCTACTCATTCGTCTTGGGTAAGATTCGGAACGTGTCCAATAAAAAGCCCCGGCTGAGACTCGCTCGACTGGGGCTTTTGGGGTTGAGCGGTGTTCCTAGGTGGGGGTCTGCATTCCCTGGATTAGGTAGTCGAAATATGGCGAGGCCAACGCAGCCTCCTCGGTGCCCAATAGGGCTAGGGCTGCTTCCTTCATGGTGCGCATTGCTTCCACCATGCCTGCCATGGGCACGCCCAGGCTGTTGTACATCTCCCGTGCCCCGACAAGGCCAATCTGCTGAATCATCTCCGTACTTCCCGCCAGCACCCCGTAGGTCACAAGCCTTAGGTACCAGCTGTAATCCCTGAGGCACTGGGCTCTCTGCTTTTGGCCAAAGGCATTGCCGCCAGGAGCCACGTAGTCGGGCTTGCGGGTGAAGAGTTGCTTGGCTGCTTCGTCAACGATTTTCTTTTCGTACTCAGTGAGAACCCTCACCACAGCCAGGCGTCTAGCCCCGCCGCTGAGAAAGTCGACCATCGAGCGCAGTTCTCCGCCACTCGGATAACGCAGCTGGTCATCGGCCTGGAGGATCAGATCCCGAACGACACTCATTGCACCGGCCACACTTGATCACGACTCTATCGACCCTGCCCCAGGAATCACGGATGGATTGGCAAGGTGTAACGCAGCTTTTCAACGCCTAGGGTCAGGTCCTGACCTGAGAATTTGCCCGAAGTGGAAAACCCTGTGGTTGGCAGCCGTGCAACCGTTCAAATCACCGGGCTTTCCCACGATGGCCAGGGAGTGGCCCGCATTGGTGATCAGGTCCTGTTTGTTGCTGACGCCCTCCAGGGCGAATCGGTTGAAGTTCAGCTAACCCACAAGGCAAAGCGCCATTGGCTTGCCCGTCTTCTCACGGTGAATGGGCCTTCGCCCGATCGACAGAAACCACCCTGCATACTGGCCGCCGACTGCGGCGGATGCGCAATGCAGCACCTCAGTGATGGGGGGCAGGTTGCCTGGAAGCACCAGAAGGTGGTTGATGCCATGCAGCGAATTGCCCACATCGACGAGCCGGTTCTACCACTGCTTAGCAGTGACAATTCGATGGCCTATCGCAATAGGGCGATCATTCCCCTCGAGCGTCAGGAGGATGGTCGACTTCGTGCCGGCTATTACCGTCGCGGTACCCATCGCATCGTCAACATGAATCAATGCCCGGTGCTGGATCCGCGCATTGATTGCCTCATTGCCCCTTTAAAGCACGACCTCGAAACCAGCGACTGGCCCGTCGACTGTGATCTCATTGGAGAGGGTGGTTTGCGGCATTTGGCCCTTAGGGTTGGCATCAACACAGGCGAGGTACTTCTCACCCTCGTTTCAAGCCACGATGACCTGGATGGATTAGCTATTCAGGCTGCCCACTGGATGGCCCGTTGGCCCGAATTGGTTGGTGTTTGCCTCAACCTTCAGCCAAAGGCCACCAATACCCTGATGGGTCCTGAAACCAGGGTCATAGCAGGGCGCAGCTGGCTTCGTGAGCAGTTTTTTGGACTGGAATTGCGCATTGCTGCCGATACATTTTTCCAGGTCAATACTCCCCAGGCCGAAAGAATTGTCCCCCTACTACTCCAGGCCATAGACCCATTGCCCTTGGGGGTAATGGTCGATGCCTACTGTGGTATTGGCACCTATAGCTTGCCTATTGCCGCTGCAGGCTGGACAGTCCATGGCATCGAATTAAGCGCCGAAGCCGTGGCCCAGGCCAAGGTAAATGCGGTTGAAAATGATGTGGCAGATAGGGCCACCTATGAGGCTGGAATTGTTAGTCGCTGCCTACCTGAACATCTTGTGCACTGTGATGTGCTTTTCCTTGACCCTCCCCGCAAAGGTCTGGATGGCTATGTACTGGCGGCTATCTTGGATAATTCTCCCCAAAGCCTGATCTACCTCAGCTGTGATCCGGCAACCCTGGCCAGGGATCTGGCCTCCCTGGTTAAGGAAAACTACCTGTTGGAGTCTATCCAACCGATTGATTTCTTCCCCCAGACCAGCCATGTTGAGACGTTGGCCATTCTTAGGCGGCGTTAGGGGGAAATTAATTTTCTGACTAGCAACGGAGCTGGGCTCCATGCTTTTCGAGGGCCTTGAGCACAGCCGCCTGGGTGTTTTCCACTTCCTCCTCGGTGAGCGTTCTCTCCGGGTTTCTGTAACGGAGGCGGAAGGCCTGGCTACAAAGCCCATCACCCACCTGGGCCCCTTCATATCTATCAATCAATTCAACATTTTCTAACAGCGGTTTGCCTGCCTTACGAATAACGCTTATCAGTTCACTAGACAGGCTGGTTTTCGGCAAGACAACAGCTAAATCCCTCTCGGAAGCAGGCACCGTGGCAAAGCTCTGGAAGCCCGGTTGCCAGCGATTTTTCCTGGTGGCAGCAGTCAATAATGTTGATAAATCCAGTTCAAATAGATAGGTGTCATCGGGTAAATCCCCCTCCTCGGCCTGGTGCGGATGGAGCTGGCCAAACCATCCCGCGGGTCTGCCTTCAACCATCAACTCTGCCGCCCTGCCCGGATGGAGCAGTTCATTGCTAGCCAGGGGTTTGTCCTCGCAGGGAATAGCCAGGGTTGTCAGGGCTTGACCCAGCACGCCACGGGCCTGGGAGTAGGTCTTTTGGGCGATCTTGCCGTTGGTGCTCCAGCATTCGGATCTTCTAGAGCCAGCCATGAGGCCAACCAGCAGGGTTCGCTGGCCGCGCTTGTCGTCGGCATGGAATACCTGGCCAATTTCGAATGCCCAAAAACTGACCTGGCCGCTTTGCAGGTTGCGGCGGGCCGCTGCCAGCAGCTCCGGATGAATTGAATCGCGCAGGCAGCCGTAGTCAGCAAGAAGGGGGTTGGCAAGGGGTATGCGGCCCTCCGCGGGGGGCACCAGGGAGAAGCTGCAGGCTTCCTGTAAACCAGCGGCTGTTAGGGCCCGCCGCAGCCGGCGCTCTGCCTGCTGCAGGGAATTGAGTCCACCGGGCTCGATCGGATCGGGAAGGTGGCAGGCGAACTGGTCGTAGCCCACCAGACGGGCAACCTCCTCGATTAAATCGACTTCCCGAACCAGGTCCATCGAGCGGGATGGGGGCACGGCCACAAGCCATCCGTCATCCCCATCGTTTTGCAGTGAGCAGCCAAGGGCTGAGAGCGTCTGCTCAACACGGGCGTCGGGCAGATCAAGGCTCTCCCCATCCACCACCACCGGCCCCAGGAGGTTGTGGAGGGCATCTCGCCGCAGTATCAGGGGCTCTGGATCGGCCATGGGCCGCCGGTGCAGCCACCTCCCCTCGGGCTTGGCGCCGCAGATTTCCTGCATTAACTCCACCGCCCGATCGGCGGCAGCGATGGTGGTTTCGAGGGGCAATCCCTTTTCAAAACGACTGCTGGCCTCGGTTCTGAGGCCGACGCTGCGGGCCGATTGGCGTACTTGCTGGGGATCAAACATCGCCGCCTCAAGCCAAATGCTTGTGGTGGTTTCGGTAACGGCCTCGGCCAGGCCACCCATTACCCCTGCAAGGGCGATGGGCCTATTGCCATAGGTCACCACCAGGGCCTGCTCCTCGAGGGCGCGGTCTTCCCCATCGAGGCTGGTGAAGGGCTCGTTCGCTTGGGCACGCCTTAGGCCCAAGCTTCCAGGCTCGGCAGTGTCACCACTGATGGAGGCAAGGCTTGCCCTGTCGAAGGCATGGAGGGGTTGGCCCGTTTCCAGCATCACCAGGTTGGTGACATCGACCACGTTGTTGATGGGGCGAATGCCGGCCTTTTCAAGCCTTTGCTGGATCCAGGCAGGTGATGGGGCAACAGTGATTGCCCCTAGGGCAGTAATGCTGAATAGGCCACCCGTTTCGATAGCGCTCAGGTCGGCGCTGGAGCAGCCAAGGGGTTGGGAAACCAGCTCGTTTTTGGACTGGGGGATTTCGGTCTTGCCACCAATTAGGGCAGCCACCTCCCGGGCAATGCCCGCCATCGAGAGCCCATCCGGCCGGTTGGCTGTGATCGCCAACTCGAGCACCTGATCGTCGAGACCCAGCAGGGGGCCAACGGCTGAGCCAAGGGGGGGAAGCTGCTCGCAAATCTGATCGAGAATCGCGATGCCATCTGAGGCTCCCAGCCCCAGTTCGGTCAGCGAGCAGATCATGCCGCTGCTGGCCACTCCCCGAAGCTCTGCTGGCTTGATTTTTAGATCTACTGCCGGAAGGGTGGCACCCACGAGCGCCACAGCTACATGGATGCCTAATCGCACATTTGTGGCACCGCAGACGATTTGGAGCAGCTCTTCGGCGCCCACATCCACCTGGCAGACGCTGAGTTTGTCGGCGTTTGGGTGGGGTTCTCGACCCGTTACAAAACCAAGCACCACCCCCTCTGCCTGGGCAGCTAGGTCGCTGATGGACTCCACCTCAAAACCGGCCATGGAGAGGCGCTCCGCCAGGGCTGCGGGTGCAAAGGCCTCTTCCGGGCCCGACACCAGCTCCCTCAACCATTGGAGCGATACCCGCATCTGCCGTGCCTTAGACGACTCCAAATCCTAGGGATTGGCAGGGAGGGGTACGGGCTGGGAGGTAAGGTGTTTGCTTGTTATTTCGCATCGCACAAGCGGCGCAACGTCCTTCATGGCTAAAAACAAGGGCGTCCGGATCGTGATCACTCTCGAGTGCACCGAATGCCGGTCCAACCCCGCCAAGCGGTCTCCTGGTGTCTCTAGGTACACCACGGAAAAGAACCGCCGGAACACCACTGAACGGCTTGAGCTCAACAAGTTCTGCCCGCACTGCAATAAGTCGACGGTCCACAAGGAGATCAAGTGATCGCCCAGGCATCACCGACAGGCCTTGACCACCCCTTTCTGCATACCCCCATATCCGTTCAGCCATGAGTAGTTCCTTCTTCAAAAAGCGCCTTTCACCGATCAAGCCCGGTGATCCGATCGACTACAAGGACGTCGATCTCCTCAAAAAATTCATCACCGAGCGCGGCAAGATCCTTCCCCGTCGTCTCACGGGCCTGACTGCGAAACAGCAAAGGGACCTCACCAACTCTGTGAAGCGGGCCCGAATCGTTGCCTTGCTTCCCTTCGTTAACCCAGAGGGCTAGGTCTAGCCCTGGCCACTTCGCAAGGGTCACCCGGTAATGGGATTGCTAGCCAGATAGGTGCTGGTGATCTAGTTGGCGTTCGGGATTTCAAGGGAGAGCAGCTGGCTGTTGTCCGATCCGTTGCTGGATCAAAGGCAAGGCTCGCCTTGGGAACCGATGGCCGCGACCAGCAGTTGCCCCTCAAGCAGTTGCAGCGGTTGGGGGCTTTCCCCGCAGAGTGCAACCTCAGCCAATGGATTGGCCAGCCAGGAGATTCATGCCCTTCCAGTAGGGACTGTGCTTCGGCCTGGCTTCTCCTCCAGGGCAGCGATGAGCCATTGCCCTTTCGGGAGTGGGCCGAGCTGGTTAGTGGCCAGGATTCCCTTGAATCAGCTGCGGCCTGTTGGCGGTGGCTGATTGGTAACCAGCTTTTTTTCCGCTCCCGCGCAAGCCATGTGGAGCCCATCCCCCTCGAGGAGATCCGCCACCTGCGCCTGCAGCGCCGGCGCCAGGTCCTACGGGAGAAGGCTCTACTGGATTGGCACCTGCAGCTTGCAGCCCGTAAAACAGTTGAGCAGGCTTGCCTTGATTCGGGTGCTTTGGCTGATCTGGCCCTGCTCCACCAGTGGGCAGCTGGAGTTGGGGAGCCTGAGTTGCCCGCACCCCTGAAGCAGGGCCTGAAGGCCGCCCACTGCCCCCTTGATAGCGGTGCCATTCGCCACCTGCTAGTCGACCTGGGTTCTTGGAATCCCCACCAATTGCCTTCCCTCCAGGGCAGTGTCTGGGAGTTGGGTTTTAGCCCTGAGCTCCAGCAGGAGGCAAGCCGAATACTCGAGCAAGCTCACCTCGTTCAGCCCGGTGATGCTGAGCGCCTCGATCTCACTGGTCTGCGCAGCTTCACCATCGATGACGAATCAACCCGCGACATCGACGATGGCCTTTCCCTGGAGACTGGCAAAAACGGCTCTCTAAAGCTCTGGATCCATGTTGCCGATCCGGGCCGGCTGATCGCGCCGGGCTCTCCCCTCGATCTGGAGGCGAGAAGGCGGGGCAGCAGCCTTTATTTGGCACAGGGGAACCTGCCAATGTTCCCCCTGGAGCTCTCAACAGGTCCGTTCAGCCTGAGGTGCGGGCAGCGCAGCGCGGCCTGGAGCCTGGCGGTGGAATTGGCGGAGGATGGCGCTATTGGGGCCTTTGAATTACACCGTAGCTGGGTTAAACCCACCTATCGGCTCACCTATGAAGATGCCGATGAGCTAATTGAGTTGGCCCCACCCCAGGAGCAGGAGCTACTGCTTATCCACGGGCTGCTGCTGAAGCGCAGGCAATGGCGTCTTAACCAGGGAGCCCTATTGCTCGACCAGCCGGAGGGGCGTATCCGCGAGCAGGAGGGCCTGCCGGTGTTGGAGATCACTGAACCGGGAGCATCCCGATCGATGGTTGCCGAGGCGATGATTCTCGCCGGCGCCGCCGTGGCCGAATGGGGTAGGGAGAAAGGTTTGGCGATGCCCTATCGAAGCCAGCTCCCTGCTGAGTTGCCCCCTGACCATGAGCTGGACATGTTGCCGCCAGGCCCCGTTCGCCATGCAGCCATAAAGCGTTGCCTGAGCAGGGGCCTAACAGGCACCGAAGCGGCTGCCCACTTCAGCCTTGGCTTGCCGGCCTATGTGCAGGCCACTTCCCCGATCAGACGCTACGGCGATTTAGTTGTGCAGAGGCAATTAGGGGCCCAGCTGGGGGGGGCTGAACCCCTGGCTGCCGAGGAGATGGAACTGCTTTTGAAAGAGTTGGATGGTGCCGTGCGCCAGGGCATATCGATCGCCCGGGAGGATCACCGCCACTGGCAACAGGTTTGGTTTGATGCCCACAGCAAGGAGCAATGGCAGGGGGTCTTTTTACGTTGGCTGCGGCCCCAGGATGGCCTTGGCCTGGTCCACGTGGAGGACTTAGCCATGGACCTGGCTGCCCTATGCCCCCAGGGCTGTGACCCTGGGGATGGGGTTTCTCTCAAGGTATCTCTCGTGGACCCGCTGCGGGATCAACTACGTCTAGAGGCCCGGCGCTGATTTTCTGGGAACCACGCTTGCCTAGGTCCCAAGGCGGGATGCCCTGAGCCAGGGCCCGTAGGGGTTGAGACAGCCGACCAGGTTTGCTGAGGTTGGCCGATCAAGACCATTGAGCCAATCGTGCAATTCGGGCTCAAGAGTTATTAGGGGATACCTGGCTTTGCCTCCAGCTCCGCCTTCGCCACCGCTGGCATCGCAATCAAACACAAAGCCACCCGAGCCATCGGCCGTTATCACCCCCTGCCAGGCGGATTCACCAGGCTCGCTTGGAACTGGGAAGTAGCTGGTTTGGAGGCGACCATCTTCCCCCAGCAACTCAGGGGCCTCCAGCACCTGGCGCTGCCTTTCTCGCCACTGGGGGTGGTGCCAAGGGGTATCCCAGAGGGGAACGACCGCCGCAGGGGCCGTGGGGTCGTTGATCAAAATCTCCTGTAATTCCCGCACCGGCAGTTGGGCTGGAGGAATGCCCTTGGCCACAGCAAGGGCGGCTGCCGCACCGCTGGCCTGGCCGATGTTGAGAATCAGGGGCTGGAGCCTGGTGGCTCCGTTGGCCATGTGGCTGGAGCTGAAGCACTTATCGGCCGCCATCAGATTGTCGAATTCGGAGCTCAGCAAAGCCCCGTAGGGGATCGTGAATGGGGTGCCGCTCCAGCGCCCTCCCCAGCGGCAACTTTTCGGCGCCAAGGGAAAGTCGCCACCTGGGTAGTGGTGGTCGTTGGCGTAGTTGCCAACGGCGATGGAGGTCACGGTTCCATCGGCACCAAGGGGCATGGGGGCGATGAAGCATCCAGCCCTGGGCGGCAATAGGTGCTGCTCGAGCACGCAGGTTTGGCCCACCAACCGCCTTCCCTCTCTCCAATAGGGCATCAGGGCCAGGGCAGAGGGCCCCTGCAGGGCTTCGGCAGCGGGGCCCTGCCCATCTGCGGGGAAGCAGTTGGCGAGTTGCAGCCAACCAGCTGAAGCCTCCTTCAGGGCATCTGCAAAGGCGAGGCTGTGGGCCCGCATCTGCCCATAGATCTCAGCACGCTGGGCTGGATCGGATTCGAACAGATCACCAAGTTGGTGGTGCCAATCATTTCCTGCCAGGGGCCAATTCAGCATTACCAGGCCCCCGGGCAGGCGGCCATAGGTAATCGTGCGCTCCAGGCCGAAATTTTCTGAAGCGGAATCGAACGGGGCAGGTAGCTGGGGCTTGGGGTTTAGCCCCGAAGAAGGCTCTTCCTTGGCCAATTGGCCCATCACCACCCAGGTTGGCGATTGAACGGGCTGCTCCTTGAAGAAAGGATCTGTGGCCAGGGCCTGGGCGCTGGGGGCACTGGGTTCATCCCAGAGTTCCTTTGCCTCCCAGCCCAGCCGGTATGGGGCCTGGGCGAGTGGCCAGACATCGCCCTGATCACTGCCATCGATCAGAACATCGAGGGCTATGTCGATGCCCAGGCCATCGCGCACGATTTCAACAGCCCTTATCCGGTTTCCCTGGGAGCGCACCGAGCGCAGCTCCACCTGGGGCCACCATTGCAACAGCGCCTCCGCCCCACACCAGCGGCGCAGGATTGCCTCGGCGGTGGCGGGCCGGTAGCCAAAGCAGCTGACCCAGTTTTGATCCAGGCCCTCGGGTTCGTTGTGGGCTAGGGCCCGTAAAAATGCACCCCAAAGGCCTGTCTGCCAGGGTGTTAGCTCGTTGCCATCGGGGGCGCAAACCCCTGCAGCACTGACCATGCCGCCCAGCCAGGGCCCCGGGGTGAGCAGCAAGGTGCGGGCCCCTCCCCTGGCTGCCTGCAATGCCGCAGCTACTCCGCCGGTGCCCCCGCCCCAGACCACCACCTGGGCCGACTCCTGGTTGCTATTGGACGGGGCCATCGTCTCTGGGGTTTGCATCCAAGATTGGCAGGAGGAGGCTCGGTAGGATCCGGCCCCGGCACAGGGTCGCTCCGGCGGCGCAGCGAGCCCCCCTTATCCGCCGAATGTCTTTCACACTCACCACACCCCTTTATTACGTCAACGACAGGGCCCATCTGGGCAGTGCCTACACAACCCTCGCCTGTGATGCGATCGCCCGTTATCAGCGGCTAAAGGGAGAAGACGTGACCTTCATCACCGGCTGTGATGAACATGGCCAGAAAATTCAACGCACTGCTGAGGCCGCTGGCCTAACCCCCAAGGCCCATTGCGATCTGGTTAGTTCGGGCTACCGCGACCTATGGGAACGCTGGCAGATCAGCAACGACCGCTTTGTCAGAACTACAGATCAAGTTCACCGCAGTGTTGTTGAGCAGTTTTTTGCAAGGGTTGAGGCCAATGGAGATGTGATTGAAGGGCGCCAGCAGGGCTGGTATTGCGTCGCCTGCGAAGAATTCAAGGACGATCCAGCTGAGGCGCCAGAGCCCAACTGCACCATCCATCAAAAGCCCCTGGAGTGGCGCGATGAGCTGAACCTGTTCTTTCGCCTCTCCCGCTATCAGCAACAGATCGAAGAGTTGGTTGCCAAGCCAGGTTTCATTGCTCCCGCCAGTCGCCGCAAGGAGATTCAAAATTTTGTAGCCCAGGGTCTAAGGGATTTCTCCATTTCCCGGGTAAATCTTCCCTGGGGAATTCCGGTGCCAGGCCACGGGGGGCACACCTTCTATGTCTGGTTTGATGCCTTGCTGGGCTATCTCACGGCCCTATCTGCTCCAGGAGAAACCCCCTGCCTCGAGCAGGTAATCGACCACGGTTGGCCAGCCCAATTGCACGTGATCGGTAAGGACATCCTCCGTTTTCATGCTGTCTACTGGCCGGCGATGCTCCTATCGGCCGGATTGCTAATTCCCGAAAAGGTTTTCGGCCACGGTTTTCTGACTAGGGAGGGTCAGAAGATGGGCAAATCCCTGGGCAACGTGCTCGACCCTGAGGTATTGCTTGAGCGTTGCGGTCGCGATGCCCTGAGGTGGTATCTCCTGCGGGATATCCCCTTCGGAGATGACGGCGATTTCCAGCAACAGCGCCTCACCGACCTGGTCAACAACGACCTGGCCAACACCATTGGCAATTTGCTAAACCGCACCACTTCGATGGCCAGACGCTGGTTTGCAGATGGGGTGCCGCCGGCAGTAACCGCCCGCCAGGAAAACCATCCCTTGGCCATCTCGGCCCTGGCAGCGGGTGTCACGGTTGGAGCTGCCCTGGACGATTTGGATTTTCGTCGGGCGGCCGAGGCAATTCTGCAGTTGGCCACTGCAGCCAATGGATACCTGAATGAGCAGGCCCCTTGGAAATTGATGAAGCAGCCCGGCCAAGAGGCTCAAGTTGGTGACGATCTCTATGCGGTGCTGGAGGCCACCCGCTGGGTTGCGGTGCTCTTGGCCCCACTGCTGCCTGAGATGTCAGAGCGCATGCTCCTCCAACTGGGCCAATCGCCCTTTGGGAGTGGCCCGGTTAGCTCCGCCGCTGCTGGCCCCATTGCTAGCAAAGGCTCTCCTGCCTGGATTGCAGCCCAACGATGGGGGTTGCTGCAGCCCCAGCTGACCTTGGTGGAACCCCAACCGGTGATGCAGAGGCTGGAGCTGGAAGGGCCCCTATGAGCAGCTCCCACACCTCCTTAGCAACCACATGCCTGGCCGCTGGCCTGTTCCTTAGTGGTTGCCAATTTGGTTCCACCCCGGAAACCCCAGCCCAACCCTTCTTTTTCCGGGCCCTAAAGCTTGAACAACGAGACAGGCTCGGCCAGCCGAGCTGGGCCCTTCAGAGCCCGGAGGCCCGCTACGACCTGGGCCGGCGAGTGGCCCAGGCGAGGGATCTTCAGGGCCAGCTCTTTAACCGCGGCCAGCTGCGTTATCGCCTCAATGCCACGGCAGGCACCGTGCTGAACGATGGCGAGATTGTGCAGCTGGAGGGCCAAATCAAGCTTGAGTCCTATGGCAATAACCCCTTCACTATTAGGGCCCGAAGGGGCCGTTGGTTTCCCAACCGCAACCTCCTCGAGCTCGACTACAGACCAATTGCCACCCAGCGCAATCTCCAGCTAACTGCCAATCGCCTGCGCTTCCTAATTGACCAGGACAAGCTGGAGCTTCGGGGCAGGCCCGAACTGCAACGCAGTGGCGAAAATGCCTTGAAGCTGGAGGTTCGCTCGGCTGATTGGTTTGCGGCAAAGGGAGACTTGATGGCCCTGGGACCGGTGGTGGGAGTTCGTTCCCTGGCCAATAAAAAGGAGCAGCGGCTCACATCTCCTTCCCTAACTGGCAACAGCATTGCCCAGAAGCTCCTGTTGGCAGCTCCGGTGCGCCTGGTAGATACGGAGAAGGGGGCCGTACTAAACGCCTTGGAAACCACCGTTGATGTGGGTCAGGAGCTGATTGTCAGTGCGCTTCCTTTCAACGGCAGCATGAAGCAGGCCCGAATCAGTGGCGGCGGTTTCCAGCTGCATTCCCGCACCCAGACCGCCATAGTCACCAGTGCTTGCTTCCTGCAGCAACCCACCGATTCCATAGGGGCTAACCGCTGCTTCTGGAATTGGCAGACCAACCAGGTCAAGGCGAGGGGCGACGTAACCCTCAAGCGCCAGGCCAATCAGCAGCTCACAAGGGCCAAACAAATCGATGGTCGCCTTGGTGACGATGGCCTGGTGGTTTTCACCAGCCCGGGGGGACGGGTCAATACCCAATTGAGGCTGCCGGCGAAATCAAAATCCCCTGCTCCCTCCCCTGCTAGGCAACAAAAGCCTCCAATTGAGCTTTGAGCTTTTCACTCCAGCCCTCAATCCACAGCAGGTCGCTTTGGCCAAAACAGCGGGGCGACCAGCCACCCAGCAGCAGCAAACCCTCCTGACCGATGGGTTGGACAACCACTGCGGGCAATCCGGGGAGAAAGTCGTCGAACTCAGCCCGTCCTGGGTAGAGCTTTAGGTCCACCAGGGAAATGGCCCTGCCTGTGGCCATGGCCCGCTCACAAATGCTGCCTGGAATAAAGGTTTGATCAATGGCGAGCCCCCGCCGCAGTAGGGGTTCACCACGCCACAGCAGCAGTAGACAGGCCGCAGCAGAGGTGGTGAGCAACATTTGGCTACCCCAGGCCAATTCGAGCCTCAGCTGGTCGGGCAGCTCGGGCTTGATCTCCAACACCTGGTCGCCACCCAGTTCAAATTTGGCCGCAGCTTCAGGGATTGCCCTTGTCCATAGCCCAGAAACCACCAGCAGGGAAACGGCCAGCAAGCTGGCGAGAACCCCCGCCCGCTCGAGGGGCGGCTCAAGGCTGGGCGCCAGAAATTGGTTGGTAACCGCAAGAGCAAGGCCAACCAAACCAACCCCGAGACAGACCTTGGCGGGAGTTGGCAGGCTCATGGAAAGGACTTAGGGGAGACAGGGAGACCGGTAGGCGGCAAACTAGAACCACGAATGGCCTGCCGTGCTGCCTGTGTTCCGTTCTCTCCGTCCCTGGCTAGCCCCGCTGCTGGGATTGCTTGTGGGAATTCTCCTTTTGCCCACCCCTTCCCTTGCCGTGTCGGTGTCGTCCCTGCCAGCGGTGGTGCCCGAGGAGAGGGTGATCGACACGGCCGATGTGCTTAGCCGTGCCGGCCGGGCAGATGTGTCGGATGCCCTGAGGGCATTTAACGAAGAGCATGTGGATGCCCACCTGATCACTGTTAAGCGCCTGGATTACGGGCTCAGTTTGGACAAGCTCGCCAATCAGCTACTGCAGACCTGGCTCCAGGCAGGTGCCGAGGACAACCAACTTCTATTTTTGATTGAAACCCAAACCAACACCGCTGCAGTTGTTGAGTCTCCTGGCCTTGAGGGTCAGCTGAACAGTGGTCTCCTAACCAGTACCGCCCGTACCACCTTTGGTCAACCGATCCGTGAGGGTGGTCGATACAGGCAGGGCAGCCTTGATGGCATTGGCAGACTTTTGACTGTTCTGCAGGGTTCCGAGGATCCGGGTGAACCAGCGATAGCTGACATAAACGAGGTTCAAGTTACAAACATACCCTCAAAGGAGGAGACCTCCGAAAGCAATGCTTTCACCTGGATCATTGTGTTGTTGGTGGCAGGAACAATCGTGCCAATGCTTACTTGGTGGTTTTTTTCTCGCTAACCACCCATGGGACTTACTGATTGGACAGGTGCATTTGGACGGGCCCAGACCAGCGACCTCAGCCATAATCTGGAACGGGGCTATGAAGCTGCGCTTCTAATTCAAAGCATTGAATTGGAGCATTACAACGATCGGGCTGTGCGCCCTGAGTTGGAACTCTCGATCCCTAAGGCATCCCAGGCCCAATTGCTGCGGCGCTTTCGCACAGCCCTGGACCTTTGCCGTCAGGCCCTCGTAACCATCGAGCCTTTCCGTCAGGAGTTCGCAGGCCAGGAGCTGCGTCAACTCCAACTGATTGAGGCGGTAGTCAGCAGGTACGACAACCAGTCACGCAGCCTGCCGACCATTAGCCGCTCACCCCAGGTATTGCCCCGCAGCCTAATTGGGGTGATGGATCAGGTGAGAAGGCAGTTGGATCCGGAAGCTGAAGCGAATGTGGTTGCAGGCTTCAGGCGCAGGCGTGACTCCACACTTGTCTCCCTGAGGATATTATTACTGCTGATCCTAGTGCCAGTTTTGATTCAGCAAATTAGTCGTACATATATTATATCGCCAATTGTTGATCAGTTTGCCCCTTCCGCACCAATCCTTAGCTATCCCAAGCCCCACCTTGAGGAGAGGGCTGTCCGTAAATTGCGCGATTTCCAGGGGGAACTGGAGTTTGAGGCTCTCCTATCCGGAAACCCGCTCCCTACCCGAGAGCAGATGCAACATGAACTTACGAAGCGGGCTGCCGAGCTTCAGCAGGAAGCCAGTCAGGAGAGCACCCATGCAATCAAGAATGTGTTATCTGATGTGGGCGCCCTAGTTGGATTTATTCTGGTATGTGTTTTCGGGCAGAAGGATATTCAAGTCCTAAGGGGTTTTATAGACGAATTGGTCTATGGCTTAAGCGATAGTGCCAAGGCTTTCGCAATAATCTTGTTTACCGATATCTTTGTTGGATTCCACAGTCCGGAGGGTTGGACCGTTTTGCTTGATGGTGTCGCCCACCATCTGGGACTGCCTGCTGAAGAGAACTTCATCATGCTTTTCATCGCCACATTCCCGGTTGTCTTGGCCACAATTTTCAAATACTGGATCTTCCGCTATCTCAACCGTGTATCCCCATCCTCTGTGGCAACCCTCAGAAATATGAATGGAGGGGGCTAGGGGTTGGCTCTGACCATGGTCCTAGGCCCTGCCCGCAGTGGCAAAAGCCTGTGGGCCGAGCATCTAGCCAGGCAGACAGGTCTTCCTATTACCTACGTTGCGACAGGCCTCCAACCCACATCCGCCGATCCGAAATGGCAGGAGCGGGTGGATATTCACCGCAGCAGGCGGCCAGCCCATTGGCAGGTGCAAGAAGTGGGATTTGAATTGAGTAAAGCCCTTCTAGCCCTTCCGCCCCAGATCTGTGCACTGGTTGATTCCCTAGGTAGTTGGGTTGCCTGGGGCCTTGAATTAGACGATGGATCCTGGCTCAGCCATTGCCAGGAGCTCCTGAACGCCGTTTCCGATTCCCGGGCGGAGCTGGTTTTGGTCAGTGAACAGACGGGCTGGGGGGTGGTGCCCCCTACTGCCATCGGTGGCCTGTTCCGAGATCGCCTGGGCGGGCTGGAGCAGCAGCTTGTTGAGCGCGCTCAGCAATCCTGGTTGGTGGTAGCTGGGCGGGCGCTGGACCTAGATGCCCACACATTTGTAGTGCCCAGGAGCTGAGCCCATGCCCCAGGTTGTCCTGTTTCAACCCCAGATCCCCCCCAATACCGGCAATGTGGCCCGCACCTGTGCGGCCACAGGCACCGAACTACACCTGGTGGAGCCCCTTGGCTTTGCCATTGATGATCGCCAGCTGAAGCGGGCAGGTCTTGATTACTGGCCCCTGGTGTCGCTGCAAAGCCATGCCAGCTGGGGAGATCTAAATTCAGTGCGCCAGAACCGCGGCGGCCGGCTTGTGGCCCTCAGCAGCCATTCAACCGATGTCTACAGCGATTTTTGCTTCGAGCCAGATGATTGGCTTCTGTTTGGAAGGGAGACAGAGGGACTGCCTGCGGAGTTGATCGGGCAGGCCGATTGCTGCCTCACCATCCCCATGGCCCAGTCAAGGGCCGTGCAGGCAGGCGGGGTGCGCAGTCTGAACCTCTCTGTGGCGGTAGGGGTCGTGCTGTTTGAGGCCATACGCCAACTTGGGAACAGATCGGCCTAAATCCTGTGCCTGAAAGGCTTTGTGGCCATTTTTGAGCCCAATCACAACTGCTTGTTCTTGCGAAATATGGTTCATTGGATTACCGTTCCGCCAACTCAGGGCGTTTGGCTTCTCTTTGAGTCTTGTCCATTGGGGAAATTTGTATGAAGCCTTGGCGAAGTTGTCTATCAGTTTTGATTCCAGTCTCCGTGGCCATGCCGGCCATGGTTGGAGCCCTGACCCCTCCCGCTTCACCCAAAGCCTCCGTTGAGGTTCTGTTGGCGGCCCTACCCGCTGCCAGTGCTGACAAGGTCTGGGTCAAGGTGACCCAGCCCCTAGGTATCGAAGACCTGTCGCTCCGTCTGCGACTCAGTGCCAGCAAACTGGCCGAGCTCAACGAAGTTCTTCCTGACCATCGCTTCAATCCTGGTGATTGGCTGGTCGTTCCCGCAAAGCAATCTGCCCAGATCCGACGCCTAATATCCGTTGATGCCTCCGAGCTGCGTCGCACGCCCCCCCTTGCCGAACTCCCTCCCGTTGAAGAGGGTCCTGTAGTTCGCCTTGGCGACAACCTAAAAAAAATTGCCATTCGCTACGGCGTAACGCTCCAGCAACTTCTGCAGCTCAACCCAAGCCTTGATGCTGCAAAGCTTGTGGTGGGCAGCGAAATTAAGATTGCCCAGGCCTACCCTGGCCGGCCCCGGCTGATCCTGGGCCTCCAGCCGACCGGCAGTGGTGGCATCAGCTGGCCTGAGCTGCCCACCTTTGGAAATTCTGATCGCCCCTTCGGGGCAGAGAGCTCCGAAACTGGGTGGGCATGGCCAACCAAGGGCATGTTCAGCTCCGGCTACGGCTGGCGTTGGGGGCGGATCCACAAGGGAATTGACATCTCAAACAACGTAGGCACTGCGATCGTCGCTGCCAAAGCCGGAACAGTTGTGTTTGCGGGTTGGGATGACGGTGGTTACGGTTACAAGGTGCTTCTTCGTCACGAAGATGGCAGTGCTTCCCTCTACGCGCACAACAGCCGCATCTCGGTTCGGGTTGGCCAGAGTGTGGAGCAGGGCGCCCTTATCTCCTATATGGGCAGTACTGGGCGAAGTACTGGACCGCACCTGCATTTTGAAATCCATCCCCCAGGCAGAGGCGCGATGAACCCGCTCCAATTCCTGCCACCTCGCGCCTGATAGAATCGAACTTCAGCGGC
Organism: Cyanobium sp. WAJ14-Wanaka; assembly: GCF_024345375.1. NCBI lineage: Bacteria > Bacillati > Cyanobacteriota > Cyanophyceae > Synechococcales > Prochlorococcaceae > Cyanobium > Cyanobium sp. WAJ14-Wanaka. The sequence goes on from NZ_JAGQAZ010000001.1 coordinate 541,040, forward strand.
TCGGTAGCTCAGCTGGTTAGAGCGTGGGATTCATAACCCCAAGGTCGGGAGTTCAAGTCTCCCCCGAGCCATTTAAATGTTTGATCGAAATCCGGTGTTTTGGTTGATTTTAAGTACATAGACTTGATCTTGGGCTTCTATTTCTCCTGCAGCCTTAGTTCAGCGCATCTCAACTGAACCTAGCCTTGAGAGAAAGTTGGTGGATCCACCATCGGCATCATCGGCCTGTGGATCGGTTGCATGAATTACGGGAAGCTCCTGCTGGGGAACTGAAGCAGGGGCACTACGCCTTGAACGTCCGTAACCACCCGAGCGCCCTTCGATGGCTCGAATCAGGGACTTGCTCCGATTAACCTCCCCAACGCTTTGGCCCTCCTTTGGGCGCACCAGCGGGTTGCCCTTTAATTCGGAGCGGAGCTGGCTAAGCAGCCGGAAGTGCCCAGTTGTGTTGTATTTCCGGAGCACCGAAGGATCCCAACCCATGGCCGTGCCACTGCTACAACATCAGGCTATCGCGTCACCGTTTTCCTATTGTGATAAATTGTGTAGGGATTAATCGGTAGTCAGTCCGACTTCGGCTTGGCTGATTCGACCGGCTCCCAGTTTTCCAAAATCCATCCAACCCACGCGTACGAGCATGTCCCGACTGGTCGGTTTGCAAGCCCCTGACTTCACCGCAACGGCAGTGGTGGACCAGGAATTCAAGGAAATTAAGCTTTCCCAATACCGCGGTAAATACGTGGTGTTGTTCTTCTACCCCCTTGACTTCACCTTCGTCTGTCCTACGGAGATCACGGCCTTCTCTGACCGTTATGCCGATTTCAGCAGCCGCAATACGGAGGTTCTGGGGGTATCCGTTGACAGCCAGTTCAGCCACCTCGCCTGGGTGCAGACCGAGCGCAAAAATGGCGGCTTGGGAGACATTGCCTACCCACTAGTGGCCGACCTCAAGAAGGAGATCGCCAGTGCCTACAGCGTTCTCGACGAGGATGCCGGTATCGCCCTGCGGGGTTTGTTCATCATTGATCCCGATGGTGTGATCATGCACAGCACCATCAACAATCTTCCCGTTGGTCGCAGTGTTGATGAAACCCTCCGGGTGCTGCAGGCATTCCAGTACGTGCAGTCCCATCCCGATGAGGTTTGCCCCGCTAACTGGCAACCTGGCGAAAAGACCATGAATCCTGATCCAGTTAAGAGCAAGGATTTCTTCTCAGCCGTTAACTGATAGGCCAGCGCCAGGGGAGGGAGCCTATGTGCTTCCTCCCTATTTTATGGGTAGTTAGCCAAGCAAACTTTCAAGTAGCCGTTTACCTCCCGTGCCCCCGATTACCGGATCACAGGCCCGCTCTGGATGGGGCATTAATCCGAGCACATTTCCACCAATATTGGTCAGTCCGGCAACATCCCCAACTGACCCATTTGGATTGTCCTGGTAACGAAGTACCACCAGTTGCTCCTGTTCTAGGTGCTTGAGGGTCTGGGGATCACACTGATAACGGCCTTCCCCATGGGCGATGGGAAGACTGATTGTTTCATTGTCGACATACCCCGAAAGCCAGCTGCAGCCTCCCGGCTGGACTTGGAGTGAGGTGGGTTCACAGAGAAAATGGAGCTTCCTGTTGCGGGTAAGGGCTCCAGGCAACAGGCCCATCTCTGTGAGCACCTGGAAGCCATTGCAGATGCCCAGCACCGGCCCACCTCCATCGGCGAATTGCTTCACGGCCCCCAGAACTGGAGAGAATCTGGCAATGGCGCCACAGCGGAGGTAGTCGCCATAGCTGAAGCCCCCGGGAATGACAACGGCCTCAATGCCAGTGAGATCCTGTTGTTCGTGCCATAGGAAGCGGGTTGCCATACCCAGGCATCCCTCCAGGGCCCAGCGCACATCCCGGTCACAATTGGAGCCAGGAAACACCACAATTCCAACGGTCATGAGCTGGCATCTCCATGCTCAGTGATTTCCAGTTGCCAGTCCTCTATCACCGGGTTGGCAAACAGGCGATCGCTAAGCAGTTCCAGTTGGCTTTGGGCCGTATCCCGATCCACAGCCTCCAGCTCCAGCTCAATTGCCTTGCCGATTCGCAATGACTTGACCCCCTCCACGCCGAGACGAGCCGCGGCGGCACGGGTTGCTTCTCCCGCAGGGTCAAGCACTGAAGGCCGCAGGGAAACTTGAACGCGTGCGCTGTAGATGGGCATCTGGACAGCCTGATGACTCACAAATCTTGGCAGCCCATGGAGCCACCAGCTTGGGGCTCGGCCGCTGCCAGCAGGGCCGCCTCAATCTCGTTGCGGTTGAGCCCAAAACCCAGCACCACGAGCTTCAGGCCAGGTGGGGGGTTCCCTTGATCGGCAACGTTTTTTTCCGATTGCTCAGGTCCAAACCACGACTCAAGTCGGGGGCCGACGGCCTGAATTTGCAAGGGTCTTGCCTTTCCGGGGAGCTGGACATGCCCCTTAGCCCTAATCAGGCAATTGTTGGCAATCATTTGTCTGATGCATGTCTCCAGCTTTTCCCTTGCGAAACTTGCGCGGAGATTGAACGCAAATGATTCCATTTCCACATGGGTGTGGTCGTGGTCTTCATGGCCATGGTTCCTGTCGGCTGATTCACCTGCCCCACGCCCGAGGCCCAGCACCAACTCGGGATCAATCCGACCTCGCTCCATTGGCAGCACTGGAGTACCTGGCCTGATGCGGTTTTCCAGCTGTTGTCGTACGGCCTGCAGATCGGCGCCATTGAGGCAATCGCCCCTACTAACAAGAACAAGGTCGGCGACTTCTAGCTGCTCATTGAACAATTCCCCAATTGCCGTGGCGTGGTCGAGGCTTGGATCGGCCTGGCGCTGGGCCTCGAGGGCCTGGGGATCCGCCACCACTGACCCCTTGGCAAGGCATTCGCCATCGACCACAGCCACCACACCGTTTACCCAGGTTCTGGTGCGGATTTCTGGCCAGGCAAAGGCCGCCAGCAGCGGCACTGGAAGGGCTAACCCACTTGTCTCAACTACGACTCCGTCGAGCTGGTCAGAACGTTCCAGTAGGCGTTCCATGGTGGGCAGAAAGTCGTCCTGAACGGTGCAGCAGAGGCAGCCATTGGCGAGCTCCACTAGCCGACCCTCCAGCTCCTCCTCCGGGCAAAACCCGCAACTCCTGAGTAAATCGCCATCGATACCCACCTCCCCAAACTCATTTACCACCACTGCCAACCTCAGGCCGCTCTCCAGCAGTAGGTGCCGCAGCAGGGTCGTCTTCCCGGCACCTAAAAAACCAGTGACTACGGTGACTGGCAGACGCCTGGCCGGCTTCGAGCTGATCGGGCTATTCAAGGTGGAGGTCATCTGCTCGGGTCGCTTTCAGTTGGCTTTGATCTGCTGGGCTTCAGGCTGGAGCCTTCGGCATTGGGCAGCCCAGGCTTTCGCGGGTGTCTACACCGGTGGTGGAGTTGGTACCGGCAGCCCTCAGGCAGAGGGCTTTTTGTTCATTTAGATCCAGCACGGCATCAGAGAAATCCGCATTGGTGATGCTGGATCCCTTGAAGTGGCTCTGCATCAACATTGCGTTACGCAGCACGGCTCCCGTCAGGTCCGCATCGTCGAAACGGCTCGCAAATGCCACGGCGTCCTCCAGGTTGGCGCCAGAGAGATTTGCCCCGCGCAGATCGCTGCTATTGAAAACAGCACCGCGCAGATCCGTGTCACTGAGATCAAAACCGGCAAGTGAGGCCTTCAGAAATTCCTGCTGCTGCAGGTTGCGGCCATGCATGTCTGGCTGCAGATCCTGGAGGGAGCGCTGACTGCGCAATTCAGGAGCAGTAATGGCCCAGGCCGGTTGCAGCCAGCTAGAACCAAGAACCCAGCACAGCACTAGGCCCATAAGACAGGTCATCCAATAACGGTGAACGGTGGGCAAAGCCAAGCCTTTACGGTGGTAACTCAAGTTATGCCAAGCATGGCGATGACCCTGCGGGTGGTGGTCCCACCCCATCCCCTGATTGGCCACTGGCTGAGCGTGTTGAGGGATCGCAACACCCCACCTGCGGTCTACGCAAGTGCCACCTGCGAATTGGGCCGCTGGCTCACCTATGAGGCCCTGCGAGATTGGCTGCCCCATCGGTCCATTGCCCTGCAGACGGCATGGGGCGACGCCGAGGGGGAAATTGTTGATCCCCAGGTTCCCTTGCATGCCCTCACCATTTTCCCCACTGGCCTGGGGCTTTGGCAGGGAGCCCAGGGGGTATTGCCCCAGGCCCAGGTGGCCCATATCGCAAATATGGAGGTGGATCTACCAAAGGAAATCGACCCCAGGGCCGGGGTGCTCGTGTTTGCAGCTGAACTGGCTATTGGAGAGCAATTGCTGGACCTGCTCAATCGTTTGGCAGGCCTTGGCGTGGAGGGGGATCGCCTGCGGGTAGTAACCGCCCTTTGCTCCAGCCCAGGTCTCAAGAGTCTTGGTGAGCGTTTTAGCAATCTGACCATCTACACGGCCTGCATTGATGCCGCCCTAGACGGGGAGGGGCGAATCAGCCCAGGTATTGGCCCCGTCCACGGGCAGCTGTTTAATTCGCCAGGACCTGCCAGGCCATCGATGGGCTGTTAATTGGTCCATGGCTGCCTAAGCTGGCCGAAAAGATCAGTGGCCATGGGCGATCGCGGCTCCACCTCAAATACGGGCGCTGGAAATTCAGGTGCTTTTCTTAGCGGCTTTGCCGGAGCCCTAATTGGTGCAGCAGGACTTGCCTGGTGGTTGCTTTCGGAAGCAGAAAATCGGAGAGATGGCGTTAGGACACGGCGCCAACTCCGCCTTTCAAGGCTGGGGGAGGTTGAGGCAGTTGGCCAGGGCAGCGAACCATCCCAGGGGCAAATCAAGCCGAGCACCGATCTTCACCACAGGGTCCATGAGCTCAACCAAGCCATTGATGAGGTCCGTCAACAGCTTGAGGAAATGGCTACGACTGGCCGCTAACTAACTTTTTCTACTAGTAAATCTTTTAAGCCATGGCAGCTGCACCACTTCGCTCTTCAGCCATTACCCAAGGGGTCCAAAGATCGCCTAATCGCGCCATGTTAAGGGCGGTGGGGTTTGGAGATGGGGATTTCAATAAGCCCATCATTGGCATAGCAAACGGCTACAGCACCATTACCCCCTGCAATATGGGGCTTAATGACCTAGCCCTACGCGCCGAGGCAGCCGCTAAGGCAGCCGGTGCAATGCCCCAACTTTTTGGGACCATCACGGTTAGCGACGGCATCTCAATGGGTACGGAAGGGATGAAATATTCCCTGGTATCGCGAGAGGTAATTGCAGATGCCATCGAGACCGCCTGTAACGGTGAATCAATGGATGGCGTGTTGGCGGTGGGTGGCTGCGACAAAAACATGCCAGGGGCCATGTTGGCCATGGCACGGATGAATATTCCGGCCATCTTTGTCTATGGGGGCACGATTAAGCCAGGCAAGCTAGGGGGCTGCGACCTGACGGTTGTAAGTGCATTTGAAGCTGTTGGTCAGCTAGCTGCCGGCAAAATTGATGAGGAACAGCTGACGGCGGTTGAGAAAAATGCCTGTCCTGGAGCAGGTAGTTGTGGCGGAATGTTTACCGCTAACACCATGAGTTCAGCAATTGAGGCCATGGGCCTAAGCCTGCCTGGTAGTTCGACCATGGCAGCAGAGGACTCGGAAAAGGCCGACAGTGCTGCCCGTTCTGCCGAAGTGCTGGTTGAGGCAATTGCAAACAACATTCGTCCCCTCGATCTGCTCACCCGTGAGGCATTTGAGAATGCTATCGCCGTGATCATGGCAGTTGGTGGATCCACCAACGCCGTTTTGCACCTTCTTGCAATCGCCCGAACCGCAGGAGTGCCTCTGTCGATAGACGACTTTGAGTTGATCCGCCAAAAAGTGCCCGTTATCTGTGATTTAAAGCCCAGCGGCCAATACGTGACAACGGATCTTCATGCGGCAGGGGGAATTCCCCAGGTGATGAAGTTGTTGCTGGATGCTGGGATTTTGCATGGCCAATGCAAAACAATTGAGGGCAAGACCCTTGAGGAGTCTCTTGCAGGAGTGCCTGCCGAGCCGAGATCGGATCAGGACGTAATTCGTACCCTAGAGAATCCCATCTATGTCAAGGGCCACCTGGCTGTTCTGAAGGGTAATTTAGCCACCGAAGGAAGTGTCGCCAAAATCAGTGGTGTTAAAAATCCCCAGGTCACAGGACCTGCGAGGGTTTTTGAAAGTGAAGAAGCCTGTTTAGAGGCAATTTTGGAAGGCAGGATCCTTGCCGGCGATGTGGTGGTAATTCGCTACGAAGGCCCCGTTGGTGGCCCAGGTATGCGTGAAATGCTTTCTCCCACTTCAGCGATCATTGGTCAGGGATTGGGTGACAAGGTGGCCCTAATCACGGATGGCCGTTTTTCCGGTGGTACCTACGGCATGGTGGTGGGCCATGTGGCCCCAGAGGCCGCGGTGGGCGGAACCATTGCCCTTGTACATGAGGGTGACAGCATCACCGTTGATGCCCATAAATTGCTGATTCAGCTGAATGTCTCTGAGGAGGAGCTGGCAACTCGTAGGGCTAACTGGTGCGCCCCGACCCCTAGATACACCACCGGTGTCCTTGGTAAGTACGCCCGGCTAGTTAGCAGCAGTAGTAAGGGTGCTGTTACCGATCAACCCTGAATCAGGAGGGCCCTAAGGCGCCTGCCTAGGGCCTCAATGGGGGAACCTTCCTCTGGCCGTTCACAGCGCAGGCCTGTTGCCCCATCCATCCATACCGCATGGCTGCCGTGCCAAAGCATGGGCCGATCGGGGAAGGTAGCCCAGGCCAAGGTGAGATTGATTTGGCCCGCACTTCGGTACATTTCCAACTCAAGATCCTCTGCTGGTAGTCGAACGCCTTCAGCGTCTCGAACCTCCAGGCGAACACAGTAATCATCACTGTTTTCCATGCCACCGATAACCCCATGCCTTAGGGGTGATCGGCAAATATCTGCAGCGCCAGCAATTAGGCTAAAGAAGTCAGTTGTAGGCACTTATTCGAATCAACTGCCAATGAATTGATCCATCTCGATAGCCAGGATTTAGGCCCCCATCATCGGCGAATTTCGAGTGGAGAATCTGTAATCGATTTACTCTAGTGGTGTCAAATTTAAGTGGCAGGCCAACGGGCTTAGCCCTAATCGAGGGCCTGAGGGTGCTAAATGGCAAGTCCACAGAAGAAATCCCATCTACGCCTGTTGAAAATTCTGTTACCCAGCGCAGTCCCCCTGGGATCAGGTTGGTAATACCACCCAATCCATCAGCACAGCCAACAGCTAATTTAAATTTCCTACCTTCCCCTTTTATCTCCAATTTGAAGCCTTGATAGCCGGATAAATCTAGGGGTGGAGAATACAGGGGAGACCTGGCACTAATAAAACCGCCACCCTCACTTACCAACGTTCCATTAAATTCCAATCCAGCTGGATTGACGGTACATTTACCGCTGCTACGGCCTCCCATCACAGTGTCATTTAGGGCCTGCCAGCTGGAGAATTTCGTACCGGCTGAGATCTCCATTTAGGCCATTCCTTCTGCCGCATCTCGATCGGCCAGGATCACGATTTTGGATTTGGGCTGAACCAATTTCGCCGGGGTCCGATCGGCTGACTCCATTGGATCCAATAGCCGTTTCAAGGCCTGGGTCTTGCCACTACCACTCACCAAGAAAAGCACCTGTCGTGCTGCGCAGAGGGTAGGAGCCGTGAGGGTCACCCTTGGCAAACCCTTACCTTCCCCAATCGTCACGAACTGGTCCGTAATCCCAGGTGCACTGGTACCAGGAAAAAGTGATGCCGTATGACCGTCATCGCCAAGGCCCAGCAACACAAGATCAAGCACGGGTGGTGTGCCCCCGCAGAGGGTCTCCAGAAGACTTGCATAGCTCTTTGCCCCTTCAAGGGGCTCAGCTGCATCAGTAGCCACAGGGTGCAGGCTGGCCCTGGATCCGGGAGCCGTTGCCATCAGGGTTTCCCTCACCATGCGGGCATTGCTGGAGGGATCATCAGCTGGCACCCAGCGCTCATCACCTAGAAGCACGTCGACCCGGTCCCAGGGCAAGTGTTGCTGGCCCAGCAGCCTGTAGACAGCCTTAGGTGTTTCACCTCCTGCCAGGGCAATTTGGCAGCGATCCCTCTCGGCAAGCACCAGATCGATGGCCACCCCGATCCGTTGGGCGGTCTGGCTGGCCAGCTCCGCCGCCCCATCAATAACCACAAGTTCGTAGCGACTGTCTGAACCCATTTGCCTGTCCCCTAGTCGAGCCACTCTGTATGGAAATTGCCAGGCTGGTCGACCCTGGCATAGGTGTGGGATCCAAAGCAGTCCCGCATCGCCTGAACCAGATTCTGGGGCAGACGTCCGGTGCGATAGCTGTCGATGTAATCCAGGGTGCTGGTCAGGCAAGGCACCGGAATGCCAGCAAGGGCTGCCCCAGCCACCACCCGGCGTAGGCCTGGAAGCCTGCGGTTGATCTGGTCAGCAAACCAGGGATCGAGCATCAGGTTGGCCAGATCGGGATTGGTCCCATAGGCGTCCTGGATTCGCTGAAGCAGGCGGGCACGAATGATGCAGCCCCCTTTCCAGATTTGGCCGATTGCTGAGAAATTGAGTTTGTAGTCGTGGAGCTTGGAAGCCTCCTGCATAAGGGCCATGCCCTGGCCGTAGCTGACGATGCAGGCGGCGATGCATGCATCGCGAAGGTGCTCCATCCCCGCCTCGGGCGAACCCAGATCGAAGCCATGGGCAGGGGGGGCAGAAATAACTGTCTCGGCTGCTAGCCGTTCCGGTCGCAGGGAGCTGAGTACCCGGGCATTGAGGGCGGCATAAATAGTCGGTACGGGCACACCCATTTCCAGGGCGCTGACAACGGTCCAGAGACCTGTACCCTTTTGACCTGCAGCATCAACAATTTTCTCAACGAGGTCGCTTCCGTCAGCCGGATCCTTGGTACGCAGGCAGACCTCGGTGATTTCAACCAGGAATGAGGCCAATTCCTCGGTTTGGTTCCACTGACCAAGCACATCGGCCATTTGATCGCCATTGAGACCCGCGACCCTCTTCATCAGGTCATAGGCCTCGGCAAGAATTTGCTCAATGCCGTACTCAATGCCGTTGTGGACTGTCTTGACGAAGTGGCCGGCGCCGCCGGGGCCGATATATGTGACGCAGGGGCCGTCATCGACCTGGGCGGCCATTTTGCGGACTAGGGGCTCAATGGCGTCGTAGGCCGCCTTGGTACCCCCGGGCATCATGCTCGGGCCCTCCAGTGCTCCCTTGGCTCCCCCGGAAACCCCCATGCCGATATATCCAAAGCTATTACTCTCGAGTTCGGCCACCCGACGCTCGGTGTCGGTGTAGAGGGAATTTCCCCCATCAATCAGGAGATCACCCTCCTCCAGGTAGGGGGAAATGGCAGCGATCGTGTCATCTACGGGCTGGCCGGCCTTAACCATCATCAGGATGCGTCTAGGCCGTTCCAGCTTTTCAACTAGCTCCTGCAGCGTTGCGGCACCGACGATGTCCTTGCCCGCACCCAAACCAGCAAGGAAATCCTCGGTCTTGGACCAGGTGCGGTTGTAGACGGCACTCGAGAAACCATTGCGCTCAGCGTTGAGCACAAGGTTTTCCCCCATTACGCCCAGACCAATTAGGCCGAAATGTGCCTTACCCATGGAAATCTGATTACAGATCTCCCCATATTGGCCAGCAATCAGGTTGATTGCCTTAATTGTCACGACAGTAGGGGGCCTATGTCAGCAACTCCTAGCCAAGAGATGGCTGTTGTCTTTTAAATCACCGATCCGTCGGCAATGGTTCCATTTTTGACGACAACCACGATGCCATTGCGAATATAAAAATTTAGTTCAGGCCTGTCTGCCTCTTCGACCCGGTCCTTGTTGATTATCGAGACATTACTACCAATTCGAACGTTTTTATCCAGGATTGCCCGCTTCACCGTTGTACCTTTGCCCACACCAATGGGAATGCCACCCCTCTCCCTAAGAACAGCACGCTCTTCAGATGATTCGAAGTAATCTGCCCCCATGAGAAGGGTGTCCTGGAGTACTACCTCATCCTCGATGCGACTTCTAACGCCTAGAACACAGTGATGAATTGTGCAAGCTTTTAGCAGCGATCCTTCGCCAATAATGGATTCAGTAACTTGGGAATCCTGCAGCTTGCTGGGGGGCAAGTAGCGTGGCCGAGTATAAATAGGAAATTTTTCGTCATAGAAGGAAAATGCGGGATTGGGCTGGTCTGTAAGGGCAAGATTTGCCTCAAAGAAGGCCCCAATTGTACCGATATCTTCCCAGTAATCATCAAACAGGAAGCTTTGGAGCCGATCGCCCCGGGCCAGGGAAGAGGGGATTATCTCCTTACCAAAATCAGTGGCACTGGGATTGCTGCTCAATAAATTAAACAGGGTTTCCCGACTAAATACATAGATTCCCATCGAGGCTAGAAATGGTCGCTTCTCGGCTTCCTCAGGCGAAAGGCCAAGGCTCTGGGTATCCACACGCATGGCTTCAAGGGCCTCTCCCTTGGGCTTCTCCCTAAATTCAGCAATGCTGCCCTCGGAATCCGTTCGCATTAACCCGAATTCCTGAGCCTGGGCCGCATCAACAGGCAAGGCTCCCACCGTGAGCTGGGCACCAGTGGCGATGTGGTGCTCAACAAATTTGCTGTAATCCATCCGGTACAGCTGGTCGCCGGAAAGGATCAGGTAGTGGTCCACATCCCATTCCTGGAACAGCCACTGGTATTTACGAACGGCGTCTGCGGTGCCCTCAAACCAGCTGGGGCTATCGGGGGTTTGCTGGGCTGCCAGCACCTCCACAAAGCCCTGACCAAAGCCGGCCGAGAGGTTGTAGCTCATCGTCAGGTGACGGTTGAGCGAGGCACTGTTGAATTGGGTCAGCACATAGATCTTGTTGATCTCTGAATTGATGCAATTGCTGATGGGAATATCAATCAGCCGGTACTTACCAGCCAGGGGCACAGCGGGCTTGGCCCTGGTCTTGGTGAGGGGATAAAGGCGGGTACCGGCACCGCCACCAAGAATGATCGCCAAAACGCGCTTCATCGGCCTGCTTCCCCTATGCGAGATGGAGCGACCGTACTGGAGCAGTGCACCGCTAGGCGAGTGCTGGGAGCACTGCGGGTACGAACTGTTGCGTTGGCATTACTGGTTGCTGGAACCATCAGCCAATCCCTGGTCTGAATTGAGCTCAAAGAGGTCCTGGAGCACCCGCATGGCTGTGTGGCGCTGTTGACGGGGCTGGGGTGACCTCAGGTTGGTGACGGGGGTATGCAGGACCTTATTGATGATCCCCTTACTGAGGGCCTCGACCACCTTCCGTTCCCGCGCTGAAAGGTCCGGTCCCATGCGGCTAAGGGCCTTCTGAAGCTCCTGTTCGCGGATGTCCTCCAGTTGGCGCCTTAGCCTGTTCACCACTGGAACGGCCTCAAGCCCATCCCACCATTCGAGAAAAATCCTGGATTCCTCCTCGAGCAAACCCTCGGCCTCGGCCGCTATTTCCCTGCGAGCCTCCTGGTTTCTGGCCACCACCTCCTGGAGGTCATCCACGTCATAGGCGGAGACCCCAGCCAGATCAGCGGTATCGGCGGAGATATTGCGCGGTACGCCGATGTCTACCAGGATCAAGCTTGAGCGGCGGTTTAGGGCTGAGAGGCTGGCTGCGCTGATGATCGGTTCATCTGCCGCCGTACTCGTAAATACGAGGGAGCAGGTGCTGAGGCAGTGGTTGAGGTCGGTGAGGGGCCTGCATTGGACCGGCAATGCAGGGAAATCAGCTGCCAATAGCTCGGCCCTACTGACGGTGCGATTGAGCAGAACCACCCCCTTACAGCCCTTCGCCTGGAGATGCTGGAGCAGTAGCCGTGCCATGCGCCCGGCGCCGACCACGGCCACCTGCTCCTGATCAAGGGGGACGAGGTCATCTAGGCCCCTTGCCTGGCCGACCTTTAGCTGGGCCAATTCGACGGCTGCTGAACTGATCGAAACAGCTCCCGTGCCCAGGTTGGTTTCGGTTCTGACCCGCTTGCCCGTACTTACGGCCTGGGTCAACAACCTGTTCAGAATCGGCCCTACGGAACGATGCTCCTGGCCCAGCCGAACCATTTTCTTTACCTGGGAAAGGATCTGTCCCTCTCCCAGCACTAGGGAATCGAGTCCCGCTGCTACCCGCAACAGATGGCTGATCGCCTCTTCGTGGTGATAGGTGAATAGGTGGGGGCTCAGATCCTCCACGTCAAGCCCTGAATGCTGGCTCAGGAAGGATCCAACAGCAGAAATACCCTGCTCCGGATTGCGGAGCAGGGTGTAGATCTCGAGCCGGTTACAGGTGCTGAGGATTGAAGCCTCAAGCACCTGCTCGTCAGCTCGAAGCTGGTTGAGCGATGCCTCCATGGTTTGGTCCGGGATGCTGAGGCGCTCCCGGATCTCCACTGGAGCCGTGCGGTGACTAAGGCCGACTACGGCGATGTGCATGGAGGATGCTCTGGTGCTCGGCTACCTACTTGAATCAGGTGAGGGCGATGCTCTTAGCCCCCTGTTTGATGTGGATGGTGTTGGTGAAGCGGGCGGTGTCGTCGAGGGTGCTGATCACCAGGCTGCTGGTGCGGGTGCAGTCTTTCTCAAACTTCACCCCATGGAAAAGCAAGCCATCGGTGATGCCACTGCCAGCAAAAACAACGTTTTCACCTGAGGCCAGTTCCTCGGCTTCGTAGATCTTGTCCACATCGGTGATGCCCATTTCGTTGAGCCGGGCGATGTTGCCCTCCTTGGTGTAATCGGCCCACTCGCTGGTCTGGGCCACAGCGGGGTCATAGACCAGCTGGCCCTGGAAGTGGCCGCCAAGAGCTCGCATGGCAGCGGCGGAAATGACACCCTCAGGGGCGGCACCAATACCCATCAGGCAGTGGGTACCTGTGCCAGCAAATCCACAGGCGATGGCGGCCTGGACATCTCCATCGGAAATGGGCTGCACCCGGGCACCTGTGGCACGGATTTCAGCAATCAAATCCTTGTGCCGGGCCCGATCCATCACCACAATGGTCAGCTCACTGGCGGCCAGGCCAAGGACCTCACTGAGGATGCTGATGTTTTCAGTGGCCGACTTGCGGATATCCACCTTGCCCTTGGCGGCAGGGGGGGCAGCCAGCTTCTTCATGTAGAAGTCGGGGGCGTTGAAGAGGCCACCACGGTCTGAGGCGGCAAGTACCGCCATCGAACCCCTCTGGCTGTTGGCGCAAAGGTTTGTGCCTTCGCAGGGATCAACGGCAAAATCCACACCGGGACCGGTGCCACTGCCCACTTCCTCGCCGATGTAGAGCATGGGCGCTTCATCGCGCTCACCCTCGCCAATCACGATCCGACCTTGCATTTGAATCTTGCCCATGCGCGTGCGCATGGCTTCAACAGCAGCGGCATCGGCTTCGTCTTTTTTGCCCAGGCCGGTCAGTTCAGCTGATGCGATGGCGGCCTGTTCAACGACCTCGAGAATTTCCTGGATGAGGGTGCGATCCACAATGATCCGGCAGGGGGGAGATGGGCTTCAGCGCTCTAGGTGAAGGCTGTGGCAGACAGGCAAGCGCCAGATGCTGCAGTGGCTTTCAAGTCTTGAAGCGGCCGCAACTGTATCAGTGAACAAGGGGGCTAAGGGTCGGCTCCTTACAATCGATTTCCCCTGCCCCCCTGAGGTTCTCCCATGAGCACCAAGTCTCTGGTGATCTCCCCTTCGATCCTCTCGGCTGATTTTTCCAGACTTGGTGACGATGTCCGTGCCGTAGACGAGGCAGGGGCCGACTGGATTCATGTGGACGTGATGGATGGGCGCTTCGTTCCCAACATCACGATTGGACCACTGATCGTTCAGGCCCTGAGACCTGTGACAACCAAGACCCTGGATGTCCACCTGATGATCGTGGAGCCCGAAAGGTATGTGGCCGATTTTGCCAAGGCCGGCGCAGACATCATCAGCGTCCAAGTCGAAGCCTGTCCGCACCTTCACCGGAATTTGGCCCAGATCAAGGATCTCGGCAAAATGGCAGGGGCGGTTCTAAACCCCAGCACTCCCCTGGATACCCTCGAGTATTGCCTGGAACTCTGTGACCTGGTTTTGATCATGAGCGTCAACCCGGGCTTTGGGGGTCAAAGCTTTATTCCTTCCCAAGTAGACAAAATCCGCGATCTGCGCCGGATGTGTGATGCAAAGGGCTTGGATCCCTGGATCGAGGTGGATGGCGGCATTAAGGCAGAAAATGCCTGGCAGGTTATCGAGGCCGGCGCAAACGCAATTGTTAGTGGCTCGGGGGTCTTCAACCAGCCGAGCTACGCAGAAGCAATTACCGGCATTCGCAACAGCCGCCGGCCGGGCGCCTAGCTGTCAAAGAACCAGCCGTAGCTGTGCAGGCCAATGCCGAGCAGGTTTACGCCGATGTAGCAAACAGCTATGACGACCAGACCTGCTACGGCAACGAATGCTGGCTTGCGGCCCTGCCAGCCGCGAATTAGGCGGGTGTGTAGGTAGGCGGCGTAAACCAGCCAACAAATCAGAGCCCAGGTTTCCTTGGGATCCCAGCTCCACCAGCTTCCCCAGGCTTCGTTAGCCCAAACGGCCCCACTTACCAAGCCAACAGACAGCAGCAAAAAGCCAACTGTGATCGTTCTGTAGCTGAGCGAATCGAGTTGCTCAGCCACCGGCATTGCCACACTGCTCAGCTGGGCTGGCCCTGGATTTCCCCCGGCGGTAGCAAGTTGGGCCTGGCGATAGCCGCCACTGCCGATGGAATTACTGCGCAACTCGAGCACCTGTCCCCTGTCCGTAAAGAGCACCGCCAGGGAGAGCAGGGAGCCCACAAGGAGCGCCGCATAACTCACCATGATCACGCTGACGTGCATGATCAGCCAGCTGGAGCGAAGGGCCGGAACCAGGGGTGATGCCTCTTGAAGGGTGCCGGGCAGGGCAAAACTGGCAAAGGCCACACATCCCAAGGCCATGGGCGTTGCAGCTGCTGGAACAAGCGGAGAGGGCCAACTGCGCTCCACGAGTAACTGGGTGAAGGTGCAGGCCCAGGCCAAAAAGCACAGGGATTCGTAGAGATTGCTGATCGGGAAATGGCCCGAATCCAGCCAGCGCAGGACCAATTGGGCCGTTAGGCAGAGGTTTGCAGAGGCAACAAGCAACCGCACGGCTGAACTGTTGCGGCCGCCACTAAGGGCCCAGAAAGATAGGGGTAATACCAGCAGAAGCAGGGCAAAAGCCCCAAGCCCCAGGGCGAGAACTGGGTCGTGTAACAGGGCGCTCAAATTTGTTTGGCTGCAACGGGAGTCCGGCTCCCATTTTGGCGCAACGCCCAGGCTTCAGCGACTTGATTGGCGCAACAGATACACACCCCCTGACAGACCCAGGACAACCGGGAACCAGGCTGAAATGAACGGCAGCAATGTGCCCTTGACTCCGAGGGCGCTCGACATGAAGGCCACAAGGTAGTAGCCGAATATCAGCAAAACACTCAGACCAAATCCCTGGCTGCGGCTGTGGCGAGATTGGGGTTGCACACCAAGGCTGCTGCCGATCAGACCAAACACCAGGCAGACAGCGGGAAAGGAAAAGCGCTCCTGAATTCGAACAGTAAGTTTACGGGCCTGCTTCTGATCGCCAGATTGACGCAGCAATTTAACTGCCGTTTTAGCCTGGCCGATTGTCATTGTTTCATAACCGGGTATCTTCGCCATCTCCTGGGGCTCGCTCCCAAGGGGATAAAGGTATCGATCAAAATCTGCAGATGTGGTAGCGCCCTTAGAGTCTGGATCGACGGAGAATAGGTGTCCGTCTCGAAATATCCATTGGGCATCCTTCTCGCTCCAATTGGCCCTCTCGGCAGTCAACAAAACCCTTTGATTACCTCTAGAAAGATCCAAAAGGGTGACCTGTTCCATAACGCCTTTGTTAAAGCGTTGGGCATAGAAGAAGTGGGTCAAACCTCGCTGACGAGAACCATCCGGAAAGCTAATTTTTCCGTACTTTGAGAACATCACATTATCCTGCTGTTCACCTGCTATGGCTCTGCCAAGGGCTTTATTCAGTACAACTTTTGATTCCCTCAGGGTCTGGGGTACAACCACCTCATTAAAGGTAAAGGTTATTAAGGTCATCGCCAGGGCAATTGCCAGGGCTGGCACAACCATCCTCCAGGTGGCAACTCCAACCGAGCGGAGGGCGGTGAGCTCACTGTTGCCTGAGAGTTTGCTGTAGGTAAGCAGTGTGGCCATTAGTGTAGCCATCGGAAATGACAACACCAAGAACTGAGGCATCTGCAATAACAGCACATGGGCCGCCACATTTATGGGCAGACCTGATTCCGCAACTTTGCGTACCAAATCAAATACAGCACCAACCGACAGGGAAACAGCCGTGAATGCCGCAATGCCAAACAGCAGCGGACCAAGCAACTCAGAAAGTAGCCAGCGATCCAGTAGGGGAATTCGCCGCCAGCCCCCTAGAATTTTAGTCTGAACATTGTCAATGGCTGTCATAGCCTGAAATCCTCGCCAAGGTAGTGACGGCGCACAAGGGGATTAGATCCAACCTCTGCGGATGATCCAGAAGCAAGAATGGAACCTTCGGAAAGAATATAGGCTCGATCAGTTATGGCCAGGGTTTCACGGACGTTATGGTCCGTAACCAGCAAGCCCATGCCGCGCTGGCGTAGTTGATCGATTAGTTCCTGAAGATCTGCAACCGCAATGGGGTCCACCCCTGCAAAGGGTTCATCGAGAAGCAAATAGCGAGGTCCCGATTCACCAACCGCCAGCGCCCTTGCCACCTCTGTCCGGCGACGTTCGCCGCCGGAGAGTTGGTAACCCTTGCGATTTTGAAAAGCCTGAAGATGGAAGTCTTCCACCAGCGACTCAAGGCGATCCCTACGGATTGATTTAGGCGTCGCACTCCCATCTAGGGCCAATCTGAGGTTATCCCTAACCGAGAGTTGCCTGAAAACACTCGGCTCCTGGGGTAAGTAGCCGATACCTAGACGGGCCCGCTGGGGCATCGATAGGGATTGAACGTCAGTCCCGTCCATTAAAATTGTGCCCGAATCGGGCCGCAGCAGACCCGTGACAAGCCCAAAGGTTGTGGTTTTACCTGCTCCATTTGGACCCAGCAGGCCCACCACCTCGCCTGGCGATAGTTCCAGGGAAACATTATCAACCAGAACACGACCCTGGATAGCCAGTACTACATCCTTGAGTTGCAGACTCATGGGGCCTTAACCGCCTGGGTAGGAGCGGAGTTGAGTCGATACTTCGACACCACCTGGCCCCCAGCTAGGGGCTGGGCTACAAGCCGCTCACGCTCAACTAGATACACCACCTGTTCAGCCCTAATCGAGTGCCCATCTGCCTGAACCACGTCCACATCGCCGCTCAGGACTACTCGATTCTCCTTGGAAAAGTATTGGGCTTGGCGGGCAGTTGCGATAACTCGCTGGTCCGGATAGACGATTTTTACATTGCCAGTGGCAGTTACCACCCCAGTTGAGTTGTCTGCCTGCTGAAGATCAGATTCAATGCTGACAAGTCCCGTAGTAGGTGTAACGATCCGCTGCTCGGCTGGAACTGCTGAAGCAGCCGTGGCCAGGCCCATGCCATGGAAGGCAAAGGTGGCAACACCTATGGCGACCAGTCGTTTCAGCACAGAAGCCAACGGGTATGCCGCCCTAACGGCATTCAATCTACAGAATGGGTAGCTGCAATCTATGGTCCTATACATAGTCACTCTTGTTGCGCTGCAGTCAATTTGGGCTGATCAATGCCAACCAGGGAGCTCTGCCTATGCAGTGCATCGAGGCGACCAGCGCCGGTGACCTGCAGGGCCTTCAGATCAAGGCCAAGGGCTTGGTCGGGGGCGGTTTTCAAGCGGCCAAGGGCCTCACCCAGCAGAAGCGTGGCACCGCGCAAATTCCCCCTTTCCAGGTGCAGCTCGGCCACTGCCATCTGTAAAACTCCGTGAAGTACTGGTCGCATTGGGCCAGCAGTTTCATGCCAAAGCTCTTCGAGGCAGTCGTGGCAGGCATACCACTCGCCTTGATTGAAGAGTTCGATAGCCCTGCCAAGCCTGGGATCGGCCATCAAGAGTTCCTCCTCTAGGCAGGATCCATGGGGAGAAGCCATAGCTTGCGCCTATCCCCCCTAGCGCTTTGCCACCTTCTTGGCAGGAAGCTTTCTAAGCCGGATTGACTCAGGGGTTACCTCAAGCATTTCGTCGGGTCCGATGTACTCAAGGGCCCGCTCCAGGGTCATCTGGATCGGTGCCTGGAGGGTGTCGAGCACCTCAGCGCCGGCGGAGCGGATGTTTGTGACCTGCTTGGCCTTGCAGACGTTGAGCTCGAGATCCGGTGGCCGGCTGTGTTCACCCACAATCATGCCCTTGTAGACCTTTGTGCCAGGGGTAATAAAGAATTGACCTCGATCTTCAGCGCCCTTAAGGGCATAGAAGGTGGCTGTGCCTTCCTCAAAGGCCACCAATACGCCATTGCGGCGGTTGTCCATGTCCCCCTGCATGCGCCGATAGTCAAGGAATGAGTGGCTCATGATTCCCTCACCACGAGTAGCCCTGATGAAGTCTCCACGGAAGCCGATCAGGCCCCGTGATGGCACAACAAACTCCAGCTGGGTGCGGCCATCGTTTGTATTTTCCATATTTTGCATTTCACCCTTGCGCGTTCCGAGGCGCTCAATACAGCCCCCTACAGCGGCCTCAGGCACGTCCATCACGAGGGTTTCAAATGGTTCGTGGGGGCTGTCGTTGATCGTGCGGAAGATCACCTGGGGCTGGCTCACCTGGAATTCGTAGCCCTCCCGGCGCATTGTTTCGATTAAGATGCCGAGGTGTAATTCACCCCGGCCGCTAACGGAGAACCGGTCAGGGGAATCGGTGTCTTCGACCCGAAGCGCCACGTTTGTTAGTAACTCGCGCTGGAGGCGATCCCTGAGCTGGCGGCTGGTTACGAACTTTCCTTCCTTACCTGCGAAGGGTGAATCGTTGACCACGAAGGTCATCTGCAGGGTTGGTTCATCAACCTTGATCAGGGGCAGGGCTTCGGGGTTGTCGGGGCAGGCAATGGTTTCGCCAATGTTAACTTCGTCAAATCCGGCCACTGCCACTAGGTCGCCGGCCCGGGCCTCCTCAATTTCTACCCTCTGGAGACCCTTAAAACCCAGCAACTTGCTAATCCGACCGCGTTTGATGCTGCCGTCATCACGAATAAGGGCAGCTGGTTGCCCGGCCTTAATTGTGCCGTTGTGGATCCGGCCAATCATGATCCGCCCCAGAAAGTCGCTGTAATCGAGGGTGGTTACGTGCAGCTGCAGGGGCTTTGTGGGATCTCCGACGGGGGGTGGTACATGGCGGAGGATCGCTTCAAATAGAGGCTTCATATTGTCGCTTTCTGTCTTCATGTCGGGCTTGGCATAGCCCGCCATGCCACTACCAAATAGGTAGGTGAAATCACACTGGTCATCATCGGCGCCAAGTTCTAGAAAAAGATCAAGAACCTTGTCCACGGCAATTTCAGGATCGACCCGAGCCCGATCAATTTTGTTGACAAAGACAATTGGGCGTAGACCCTTTTCAAGTGCCTTCTTCAATACAAATCTGGTTTGGGGCATGGGCCCCTCATTGGCATCAACAATCAGTAGGCAGCCATCGACCATCCCCAAAACCCGCTCAACCTCACCGCCAAAGTCGGCGTGGCCAGGCGTATCAACGATATTGATTCGGATCCCTTCGTAATCGACGGCAGTATTTTTAGACAGAATTGTGATCCCCCTTTCCCGCTCAAGATCGTTTGAATCCATTACACAGGTGGGAATCGCTTCACCCTCGCGAAAAATGCCAGATTGATTCAACAGGGCATCCACCAATGTGGTCTTGCCATGGTCAACGTGGGCAATAATCGCAATATTGCGAATAGGCGTGCCTGGATGTGCGCCGCTCATGCGTTGAAATTCCTAGAAGTTATTTAAAGCTCGTCAGCCCGTTTCAAGCCTTGAAGCCGAGGATGCACTGTATCTCTTCGTCCGATCACTTCAGCTGCGGCCCTTGAGGCTTCCCCTAGTAACCCCAAGTCGACTTTCCAGCCGTTCCCGCTGCCACAACTCCCGTCCGGAGATCTCTCCCTTCAGCGCTGCCCCGTACTGGCCAACCCTTTGACGGGCCTCTGCGGCGGATTCGTTGAGCATTTCAAGGCGGAAATGCCTCACCCCAGCCCTCTGCAGGGCCGGCAGGGCTTCGGCGGCTGTCTGGGCAGTGCCATTGAACAATGTGTTGCGACAACCCAGGTCTGCCCTTAGGGGGTGTTCGCTGCCACTGCGATCACGGAGCAGCACCTGGTGTGTCTCGCAGGGACGCCCGCAATCTGTGTGGTCGTGGCCGTCCGAGAGGAAGGCACAAAACAGGCAATGCTCCATGTGGAAGAGGGGCATGTGCTGGTGCACGGTCACCTCAACGCAACCTTTTGGTATCTCGCCCACCAGCTCAAGCAGTTGCTCAAGGCAGAGGTCGTAGCTGGCGGTGACCCGTTCCAGTTGCCATTCCTGGAGATACCAGGCGGCAGTGATCGGATTGGCCACATTCAGCGAAAAATCGCCCACACAAGGGGCGATTGGGGTGAGCAATTCCAGTTGATCGGCATTGCGCACCAGATAGCCATCGGCAGCGGCCTGGATCAGGGGTTCGATTGTCCAGCTTTCATTGGGCCTAGTTATGCGGGCACCGGCCAGCCACAACCCGCCTGGCCAGCAGCCCCTGCCCAGGGCAACAGCCTCCTTCAGCTCGTGGGGTTGCTCCAATTCGGCGATCACCCTTTGCAGTGGCAGATCCCGTAGGGCTTTTAGTTGCTCGAGGCTGCGCACCAGGACCACTAACCCGGCCTCCAGTTCCGGACTCGGCTCCGGCTGATCATCCGGACTGCTTGCATGGGCAATTGATACCCCCAATGATCTGATCAGCCCGGCAATCTCTTGCCTGTTATGGCTGAGGCTCTCAACCAGTTCTGGCGCCTGGGGTTCGCCAACATTTGCCAGTTGCTCAACAATCTGCCTGCGCAGTCTGTTCAGCTCACTTATCGGCAGGAACAGGCCGGGTTCCAGATCCAGATCGAGGCTTTCCAAGAACCAGGGCGTGCCTCCCAATCTCCCCAATTGGCTCTCCAACCGATTGCGGTCTAGGGCCTGCCCCATGGCTGGTTCCAGATCTGTGGAGGATCGCCATTCAGAGCATCCATGCCCTTCCCCCAGCAGGTAAACCACAAGCGGCATCCCTTTTTTGCCTACGACCTTCAGGTGGAGGGGCTGGGGCGACTCAGCGGTGGGGGTTTGGGCCAGGCGTTGCCAATGCTTCTCAAAGGCAGGGTCGCTGGTCAGCCAGCAGGGACTGCCCTTTTGCAGGCCCCTAGCGTCGATCCTGCCTGGGCCCATGCGCAGGGCCAGCAACCGGGATGTACGCCGCTCAACCACCATCACTCGACCACCGATTTCCTTGGGCACCTCCAGGGCTGTTGGCGATGGACATTCCCAAACCAGGCCATCCCCGGGCTTGAGGTTTGCTGAGGTTTCAAGTAGCCACCAACCATCCTTTTCGATGCTCTTGAGCTGGCCGACTAGGGGCCCACGCTTTTTGCTCCAGCGGCCATGGACCAATTGCCTGTGGTCCACCCCCCCTAGCCAACCCGTGCCCAGGCCCCGGGAAAAGCTGAGCTCCATGCTTTGCCTATGGATTGCCCGCTGCTCCTCTCGCATGCCCCCCAGCTCGATCCGATCAAGGCTTCGGCGGTAGAGATCCGTGACTGCTGCCACATAGGCGGCGTCCTTGAGTCTTCCCTCAATTTTTAGGCTGGCAATGCCGATACCTGCCAGCTCAGGTAGAAGTTCCCAGGCGGAAAGATCCTGGGGGGAAAGCAGATAGCGCTGGTCGCCGAGATCCTGCTCCTGGCCATCGACGATCAGGGCATAGGGAAGCCTGCAGGCCTGGGCACACTCCCCCCTGTTGGCACTGCGCTGGCCCAGGGCCTCGCTGGTGAGGCACTGGCCTGAATAGGCCACACATAGTGCTCCGTGGACAAACACCTCCAGGGGCATCGCCAACTGGCGTTGCTTGAGTTGGTTCTGGATCCTGCCCAAATCCTTCAGGGCCAGCTCCCGGGCCAGCACCACCCGCACACAACCGAGGGCGGCGGCCTGGGCCACCCCTGCCGCACTGGTGATCGACATCTGGGTGGAACCGTGGATTGCCAGGCCTGGAGTCAGGGATCTGGCAAGCATCGCCAGGCCTATGTCCTGGACAATTAGGGCATCCACCTGCGCCGTCGATGCAGCCAGTAGCAACTGGGCCGCTTCCTCTAGCTCAGCTGTAAAGACCAGCACGTTGACCGTCAAGAAACCCTTCACGCCACGCCGGTGCAGCCAATCCATTACGGCTGGCAGTTCGGCTAGCTGGAAATTTGCGGCCCGCATCCGGGCGTTGAAGACCTCAACTCCGAAATAGACGGCGTCGGCCCCATTGGCCACGGCTGCCTTGAGTGCATCCCAATTGCCTGCAGGTGAGAGCAGTTCAGGGGTGAAGGCTGCGGAAGTAGGCGTTGGTAGCTCAGCCATCATTTGGCAAGACGCTGGGCCGGCTCAAAGACCTTCAGGGCATCCGTACTGCCCTCATAGCGCCAGTGCCAGGGCTCGTAGTTGACCCCTTGGGCATTGGATCTGGGGAAGGAAAGGGCGAATTGATAGCGGGCCGCATTGGCCTGAAGCCAGGCAAAGGCTGCGGTCTGGTCAAACGACTGGGACAAATTTGTACCAGCCGCATTGCCGTCACCGATGTCGAGGGCAAAGCCCGTGGCGTGCTCTGAATAGCCAGGAGGTGCACTGACGAGGGCCCTTTCGCGGGCGGTCTGGTTCCGTTCAGCCTTGACATCAAAAAAGAGGTGCTTTTGCAGGGAAGTTGATCTATAGCCACTTAAAACCACCAAATCCATACCTTCAGCAGCTGCCGCTGCCTGCATGGCGGCGAAGGATTCAGCCGCATCCCGTTGGAGCTCAATACCGGGCGCAATCGGCGTCAATTCGCGGCTCCTGATCTCGCCATAGGGAAAATGTCCGAGCAAGCGACCATCTATGCCAGGGCGGGCATTGAGCCCCTGGATGGGGGGTGGCCCCAGTAGACGCCGCAGGGGCTGGGGGAAAATCAGGGCCAACGCAGTCAGCACCACCACCATTGCGGCCACTGCGTTAGCCAGCGGTGAAAATCCGCTGGCCCGGCTGGAGGATTTTGGGGTAGAGCGATGGGCTACGGGGATGTCGTCGACACCCTGCTGTGCTGCTCGCCCCCGCTTGGCACCATTCACCTGAGCTGCGCCCAAAGCAGTAAAGATCCTAGGTGGGAAGCCCCGATTGCCCAGCAGTGCATGGGGCATCGGTGTTAGCTTCCACCCCGACTGAATTAAGGCGGAGCGGTTTTCTGATGTTGCGTGTCGCAGTGGTTGGCGGCGGTCCAAGCGGCTCCTGTGCGGCTGAAGTGCTCGCCAAGGCGGGCATTGCGACCTGGATCTTTGAGCGCAAGCTCGACAATGCCAAACCCTGCGGTGGTGCCATACCGCTCTGCATGGTTGACGAGTTTGAACTTCCAGACTCGATCATTGACCGCAAGGTTAGAAATATGAAAATGATTTCCCCCTCAAATCGGGAGGTGGATATCAATCTAGAAAACGAAGGTGAATACATCGGCATGTGCCGCAGGGAAGTGATGGATGCCTTCCTCCGTAATCGGGCCGCCGATCTAGGAGCCCAACTGGTTAATGGCTTGGTTACAAAAATAGATACGGGTAGCAAACGCCAGGGCCCCTATACCCTGACCTACTCAGATTATGCTTCAGGAGAAGCTACCGGCGAGGCAAAAACCCTCGAGGTAGACGTAATCATTGGAGCCGATGGTGCCAATAGCAGAGTTGCCAAGGCCATGGATGCTGGCGATTACAACGTGGCGATTGCGTTTCAGGAGCGCATTAAGTTGCCCCCCGAGGAAATGAAATATTATGAAAGTCTGGCTGAGATGTATGTGGGCACAGACGTATCTCCGGATTTCTACGCCTGGGTATTTCCTAAGTACGACCACGTGGCAGTCGGTACTGGCACCATGCAAGAGAATCAATCTCTCATCAAAAGCCTTCAGGTGGGCATCCGGGAGCGTGCCAAAAAACGGTTGCTCAATGGCGAAGTCATCAAGGTAGAAGCCCACCCAATTCCAGAGCATCCCAGGCCCCGCAGGGTCGTGGGCCGCATGGCACTGGTGGGGGATGCCGCTGGCTACGTAACTAAGAGCTCTGGCGAAGGCATCTATTTTGCCGCCAAGAGCGGCCGCATGTGCGCCGAACAGATCGTGGCTGCCAGTGCCAACGGTTCAAAGGTTCCCACTGAAAAGGATCTGAAGGTCTACATCAAAAAATGGGATCGCCAATATGGCGCCACCTATAAAGTGCTGGAAATTCTGCAAAATATCTTCTATCGCAACGACGCAGCCCGCGAAGCCTTCGTGGAAATGTGCGACGACAAGGATGTACAGCGTCTCACCTTTGATAGCTATCTCTATAAGCGCGTGGTGATGATGAATCCGTGGCAGCAAATTAAGTTGTCCCTGCTGACCCTCGGCTCGGTGCTTCGGGGAAATGCCCTAGCCCCCGCTTCCTACAAGCCGGTGGCCAGTGCGGTGCGCACCGAGGAAGATGCCATGGCAATGCTCGCCCTAGGTGCAATTAAGGGAGGCATCAAGGTGCCCGCCCAAACCGATGAGAGGGAGCCTGTACTGGCGGGCAAGGGCTAATTAAAGGTGGCCAACCACCTAGCCCTGATCAGCCACTGATGCGGCTAAAATCCGCTAATACGGCTGCTTGGTTAGTAAGTACGCCAAGAAGATTGAGCCGGTTGGCCCGCACCGCCGGCACATCGGCCAGCACCATCACGCTTTGATCGCCATCAAAAAATGCCGCTAGGGCCCCGCGGCTAGCGGCAAGAACCCTTGCCAATTCGGCGTAGCGAGCCACGCCTTGGCTGGCGGCGATGGGTGCCAGTTGTTCGAGCACCTCGAGCATCGCTGCCTCACTTGCCTTCTCAAACAGGAGCGGATCCACCAGGCCTTGGGGGCTAATGACTGATCCAGCCAGGTTCCCCTTCTCGGCCAGGCGGGCGGCCCGGTTCACCACGGCCTGAACACTTGTCAGTTCACCGCTCTTTCTAAGGGCCGCAAGTAGGTCGGCGCGTGCACGGGCATCGGCCGGATCGACCAGCACCCGATCAATGTCCACTCCCTCACCAGCCACTGCTTGGAGCAAATCCAGGTCGCAGCCCTGCTCCTCTAGCAGGCTGACCAGTCGCAGGCGCAGGAACTCGCCCAGTTCCGCTGCCAGGCCAGGGGCATCCACTGTGAAATGGCTAAACAGTTCGCTCCAACGGGCCGTTGAGCGCCGCAGAACACTCTGTATATCAAGGCGCCAGCTGCGATCCCAGAGGATTTGCAGGATTCCATTACCAGCGCGCCGCAGGGCATAGGGATCGGAGGAGCCGCTTGGGCGCTCCCCCTTGGCATAAATGCTCAGGAGCAGCTCGAGTCGCTCCGCCAGGGCCACCACGGCACCGGCATCGGAGCCCGGCAGGGCATCACCCGCGCCCCTGGGCAGGTAGTGCTCAAGTACCGCCAGGGCCACCTGCCGCTGTTCACCCTCGGCCAATAGGTACTTGCCGCCCATTACCCCCTGAAGTTCTGGAAATTCGCCCACCATCTGGCTAACCAGGTCGTGCTTGCAGAGATGGGCAGCCCTGCGCGCATGGCCTGCCGTATAGCTTGGCAGGGCTAGTTGCTCAAGCAATAAATCGGTGAGCCACTCCAATCGTTCGGTGCGATCCCTCAGGCTGCCCAAGCCCTCAGCAAAGGTGACCCTCGCTAATTTTTCTCGGCGATCGATGCTGGCTGTGGCCAGATCGGCCTCGACAAAAAACTGGGCATCGTCGAGCCGGGCCCTCAGGACCCTCTCATTACCTCGGCGGACGGTATCGGCCGCATCGGCTGAGCCATTGCCAATGCACAAAAACTGGGGTAACAGGGTGTCTCTGGCATCGGGGGCGAGGGGGTCTGGAGCGTTGCCGGGGCGATAAAGGGGCACATAGCGCTGGTGGGAGCGCATCACCGTGCCCAGCACCTCGGCGGGAAGGGCCAGGTAATGGTCGTCAATTTGGCCTTCGATCAGCAGCGGGGCCTCCACCAGATCAGTCAGTTCATCGGCCAGGGAGGGGGGGAAATCTGCTACGGCCGAAAGGCGCCCAGCCGCTTCAGCCACAGCGTTATTGATCAGGTTCGAGCGGCCACTGCGGCTGACCAGCACCCCAGCCTGCTGAAGCACAGATTGGTACTGATCTGCCGAGGGCAAATCAACGGCCCCGCAGCTGAGTCGGTGGCCTCGGCTCTGGCGACCACTGCTGATCGGGGGATCACAATCGGCCAGGGTGAGCGGGATTACGTCGGCATCCAGGAGTGCCACCAACCAGCGCAGCGGACGGGAAAAGCGGGCGTCACCCTCCCCCCAACGCATGAAGCGCCGCCCCTGGAGGGCCAGCAGCCACTGGGGAATCAACTCGGCAAGAACCTCAGCACTGGGCCTTCCCGGCTCCAGGCAACGGGCAAAGACAAAGGGACCCTTGGGCGTTTCGCGCACCTCTAGATCTGATGGCTCAACTCCACAGCGACTGGCGAAACCCAGGGCGGCCTGGGTGGCATTTCCGTCCTTAAAGGCCTGGGAGGCCGGCGGCCCCTTGCGCTCCTCCTCCAGATCGGGCTGGGCTGCCAGCAGCCCGCTCACCACCACCGCCAATCGGCGCGGGGTGCTGGTGCAATCCAGCTCTGCGTGCGACAACCTGGCGGTTCCGAGATCCCTGCGCACCAGGGCCTCCAACTGGGGCAGGGCCAGGCGGGCAAAATCTGCGGGCAGCTCCTCGGTCCCGATCTCCAGCAGGAAGGTCGACAAGCGGCTCAAGACATCAACCAACAACTCTATGTTTTGGTGCCCTAAAGCCCCATTGGTTCGCTACGGTCGATCGAAATCGATGCTCTGTAAGCGCTGTGGATAAGGGGCAAAGCGCAGCAGATATTGGCTCCGCCACTGCACCAACAAAGTTTGAGCAGCTCAAGGCCGCCAGTGGCCATCTCAAGGAAC
Source organism: Cyanobium sp. WAJ14-Wanaka (assembly GCF_024345375.1). NCBI lineage: Bacteria > Bacillati > Cyanobacteriota > Cyanophyceae > Synechococcales > Prochlorococcaceae > Cyanobium > Cyanobium sp. WAJ14-Wanaka. The sequence continues at coordinate 568,360 of NZ_JAGQAZ010000001.1, forward strand.
CGCTCCTGAGTGAGTTGGCCAATGGAGCTCCCAACTTCACCGAGGGGGCCGTCCAAATCCTGAAGTTTCACGGCAGTTATCAGCAGGACAACCGGGAGAACAGACGCAAGGGCGAGGAAAAGGACTGGCAGATGATGCTGCGCCTCCGCAGCCCCGGCGGCCGCATCCCTCCGTCGCTTTATTTGGCGATCGATACCTTGGCGGAAGAGCTCGGTAACGGCACCCTCAGGGCCACCACCAGGCAGGCATTCCAAATGCATGGAATTGCCAAGGCTGATCTCAAGGAGGTGATTGGCACAATCGTGCGTCACATGGGCTCCACCCTGGCGGCCTGTGGGGATATCAACCGCAATGTGATGGCTCCCGCCGCCCCCTTTGAACGTGGTGGCTACCCGGCTGCCCGTGAATTAGCGGATCAAATTGCCGACCTGCTCACACCCCAGGCAGCGGAGGGCTCCTACCTCGACCTCTGGGTAGATGGGGATCTCAGCTACAGAATCAAGCCGGCAGCAGCAGTTAAGAAGGTCAAGGCACGCCAGCAGGAAGGTGCGGTCTTCAGTGGCGATGGCTCTGAACCCCTCTACGGCAGCACCTACCTGCCCAGAAAATTCAAGGTGGCCGTCACTGTGCCGGGCGACAACTCCGTGGACCTGCTCACCCAGGACATCGGGCTGGTGCTGTTTTGCGATCCCCAGGGCCGGCCCCAGGGTTGCAATGTCTATGTGGGCGGTGGCATGGGCCGCACCCACAACAAGGAGGAGACCTTTGCGCGCACGGCGGATCCCCTGGGCTACGTGGCCTACCCAGATGTGCTCGATTTAATTCAGGCAATCGTTGCCCTTCAGCGAGATTTCGGAGACAGGCAACAGCGCCGCCATGCCCGGATGAAATATCTGATTCAAGATCGGGGCGTCAACTGGTTTAGGGCTGAATTAAAGGAGAAATACTTCAAGCACCCCATCAAGGGGATGCGGGTAGAGCCAAAGGCCAAGCTCGAGGATTACCTGGGTTGGCAGCGCCAAAGTGCGGGCCTTTGGTTCATTGGAATACCAATTCTCTGCGGCCGCCTGGCGGGTGACTTGAAGCGGGGCCTGAGGAGTTTGGTTGAGACCTACCAACTAGAGGTGCGCGTAACCCCCAACCAAGACCTACTCCTCTGCAACATCGGTAATGCCCAGCGCAAAACCGTGCGCGACGCCCTAGTCAAGCTTGGCTTTGAAGCGCCTGATGCACCGGCACCCCTCGCCCGCCATGCCATTGCCTGTCCGGCACTACCGCTCTGTGGCCTAGCCGTTACGGAGGCTGAACGCATCCTTCCAAGCGTTTTGGAGCGCCTGGAGCGCCAATTCGCCAGCCTTGGCATTGAGCGGTCCGTACTGGTGCGCATGACCGGTTGTCCCAATGGCTGCGCCCGCCCCTACATGGCCGAGATTGGATTGGTGGGCAGCGGGCTAGATCAATACCAGCTTTGGCTGGGGGGCACACCCAACCTCAGCCGGCTGGCCGAGCCTTACCTCGAGAAAATGCCCCTCGACCAGCTGGAAACCACCCTTGAGCCCCTGCTTAGGGCCTGGAAGGATGCCGGCGGACGCCGCAGTTTCGGGGAATTTGTTGAGCGCTCGGGTCGCCCCGCCGTCGAGCAGCTGCTGGCCCATTAGGCAGGAGCCCTGCCGTAGCAGGCCATGGGTTGTTTACTGCGCCAGGCCCACAGCTGGTCCCCATGGCTGAAATGCCACCACTCATTGGGGTGTTGGGCAAAACCAGCCGAGGCCATGGCGGCCGCAAGCAATTGCCTCTGCCGGTGCCACTGGCCTTCAGGAGATTCCGGATTGGTTATCGCCATGGTGCCGTAGTGGTTTGGTTCGGAAATCGAACCAATCGCATCGATGTCGCCCCCCATCGTGAGAGGTCGGCCATCGATTTCAGCCAGGGTGAGATCAACCGCAGCCCCAGTGCTATGGGGTGGGGGGCTGAGGGGATCTTCGCTGGCCGGTGCCCAAAAGCGCCCAATCTCCGCTCTCACCGCATCGAGTGCCGCTGGGCTGCTTTGCAGGCCCAGGCCGCGGCTAGCGCATTCCGTTTGAAACGCATGCTCCACCATGAAGGCCTGTACCTCCACCGGGCGCCAACCATCAAAAATCGCCAATCGCCAATCTGGATGGTGGGATTGCAATTGGGCCTGGGCGGCAAGCAGCCTTTGCACCACCCCTTGGCGAAGCCGAAAGGGACTTAAGCCCCGGCCATAGGGCGCACCAAGGGATTGATAGGGGTGGGGTTCAAGCCGGTGGAATTGGCTGGGGATATCAATTAACGGTTCCCCACTTTCGGCTATCTCAACCTGGTGCCAGGGCCTGACATTTGGGGCATTTGCCATGGCGGCGATGGTTGGTGACTATCAGTTGAGTCTTGAGGCCTGTTCAATGTGGCGCCGGCGTTGGTCGGCAAGGGCCCCGGCCAAACCCTGATGGGAGGTCAATTCGGGATCCTGAGATGTGATCTGCTGGGCCACCTGGCGGGCCAACTCCAGGACTTCCCCATCATCGGTGAGGCTGGCAAGGGCGAGATCTGGCAGGCCAGATTGGCGGGTTCCCAAAACCTGGCCAGGTCCCCTAAGGCGCAGATCCATTTCGGCGATTTCAAAGCCATCACTGGTGCGCACCAGGACATCAAGTCGTTGCCTGGCCTGGGGATTGCTGCTGTCGTTGATCAATAGGCAGTAGGAGGCGGCTGCGCCCCGGCCCACCCGGCCCCGCAATTGGTGCAATTGGGCCAGGCCAAAGCGCTCTGCGTGCTCGATCACCATCACGCTGGCCTCTGGCACATCCACTCCCACCTCCACCACGGTGGTACTAACCAAAACCTGGGTTTCGCCCCTGGCAAAGGCGCCAATGGCCGCCTGTTTATCGGCACTATTCAGCCTGCCGTGTAGCAGGCCCACCCTGAGATCCGGGAATATCTCATCACGCAGTTGGCGGTGCACCTCCACGGCCGATCGCAGGTCAAGCTTTTCCGATTCATCCACCAGCGGCAAAACCACGTAGGCCCGCTGACCCAGATTCACCTGCTCCCTAACCAGGCCATAGGCCTGCTCCCGTCTTCCGCCCTTGAGCATCAGGGTCTTGATTGGCTGGCGACCTGGCGGTAGTTCGTCTATTTGACTCACATCCAGGTCGCCATGAACTGAAAGGGCCAGGGTCCTCGGTATGGGTGTGGCGGTCATGGTCAGCAGATGGGGCTGGAGGCCCTTGGCCAGCAACCGGTTGCGTTGGCGCACCCCAAAGCGGTGCTGCTCATCCACCACCACCAAACCAAGGCGGGCAAATTGAACCGGATCCTCCAGCAGGGCATGGGTGCCCACCAGGAGTTGGAGCTGGCCATTGACTAGGTCCTGAAGCAATTCCCGGCGGCGGGCAGCCGGCGTTGATCCCGTAAGCAGGGCTGTTGTCACATGGAGCTGGGGCAGCCACTCCGCCAGTTTCTGGAAGTGCTGTTCCGCCAGCACCTCCGTGGGCGCCATCAGTGCCCCCTGGCAACCGGCCTCAATGGCACTGAGGAGCGAGGCCAGGGCCACGACGGTTTTACCGCTGCCCACATCCCCCTGGACCAGCCGGGCCATGGGCTGGGGTCGCAGCAGATCCTGGCGAATCTCGGCCAGCACCCTTTCCTGGGCGCCGGTGAGGGCAAAGGGCAACAGCTCGAGAAAACGTTGGACGAGGGCATCACGGCCAGGGGCAATACTCAGGACTGGGGCCGGCCGCTGGCGCAGCTGGTGCCTGCGCTGCAGCAGGCCGAGTTGGAGCAATAGGAATTCGTCAAAGATCAGGCGGCGACGGCTGGCCTGCAGATTTACCTGGTCTTTTGGCTGGTGGATTAGTTGGAGTGCCTCCGACCTGCCAATCAGGCCCTGGGCCAGTTTAATGGCCTCTGGCAGGGGATCTGTCCAGCCCCGCACCAGGGGCAACACTGAGGAAAGGGCTGAGCGCAGTCGATCGGCCCCCAGCCCCTCGGTGAGGCCGTAGACCGGCAGAAGCCTGCCGATACTTTCCGACTGCACTGGAGCATTGGGACTCTCCAGCACCTCCATCAGGGGATCGGTAAAACCAGGGCCGTAGGGGGTTTCCTTGACTAAGCCACTTACGGCCACGGTGGCCCCGGGGGGAAACAGCCGTTGCTGACCCTTTAGCCAGGCTGGTGTGGAGAAACGCTTGCCCGCAAAAAAGCGGCTGACCCGGATTTTGCCTGTGATGTCGGCGAGATGGAGCTCCAGGATCGAGAGGTTGGGATTGCGGGGGCTGGCGAATGCATTACTGCGCCGCACCGTGGCGACGATGGTGGCGGTACGGCCTGGCTCCAGCTGCATGATCCTGACCAAATTGCCGTAGTCGAGATAGTCGCGCGGGTAATAGTGCACCAAATCTCTGACTACAAACAGACCAAGCTGGGCTAGCCGAGTGGCTGTTTTTGGCCCGACGCCCTTGATCTCTGCCAAGGGGGCATCGGGATCAAGGTTGCCCCAGGAGTTCGTGCCCCCCGCTCCCTTGGCTGGGCCATTTATGTGCTCGGGCAGGCGCAACCTTGGCGGCCCAACTGGGGATGGGGGCTGCAGGACCTGGCGCAACTGGTGCAGCCGCTCCCGGCTTTGGCGCACCAGGGTCTGGCGCCTCGAAAGAGACTGGGATTCATAGGCCTGAAATGCTGCACCCAGCTCCCCTAGGCGCAGGAGCGCCGCAGCGACCTCAGGCCTTAGCTCCGATGCGGTTAATTGCAACCCAGCCAGCGGCGGACCGTCGCCAAGGCAGCGGACCATGAAGCTGTTAAATCGCTCCTGCCGCCCCTGGAGATTGGTAAAGCCCCTATCTGCCTCCAGTTGGAGGGCCTGCTGAAGGGTTTTAAGCCAATCGTTTAGCGGCTGGGCACCTAGGAGTTCTTGGCTGTGGAGATGTCCTGCAGCCAAAGCTTTTCCGCCTCCAATGCTTGGACCCGCCGCTCAAGTCGACGATATTGCTGGGCCATTCTGCGTACCTCCTGGCGGTGCTGTTGGAGTCGGGAACGGCAGGTGCGCAATTTGGGCTGGTCTTGTTCAAGATCAGCAAGCCGCAGCAAAACTGCAACCGATTCCATGGAGGGTGCCGAATCCTCGGCCATCAGGGGCAGCTGTAGACGCAGCACATTTGCCGGTGCCGTGAGGGGATCCATTTGCCCCTGCAGCACGGCATCCAGCAGTGAAACCGGCAACAGGCTGGAGGTGACCTCCTGGCGCAACAACTCCACATTCACGGCATGGGAAAGGTTGCGCAGCCGTTGGACCAGGGCCCGCTCGTAGCCCTCTAGCCAGCGCAGCAGGGTGGCTGGATTAACTGGCAATTGCCCCCCATCCCAGGGGGTGATGGCCTCAGGGGAATCATCGAAGCTGGAAAAGGCCTCACTAAATACTGCCGCCATCGCCTCGAGTGCGCCCGGCTGGTCAATCACCGGGAGTTCATCCTCCTGGGGGCCATCGGAGCGGAGCCGATCGACACCTTCGCTGGGCATTAAGGCTGCCAGGCCGGTTTCGCCCAAAAAATTGCGCCCCAGGGGCAGGGCCAGGCCCAGGTTTACTGATCCCTCTGGTGGTCTAAAGGATGGATTAAGGGAGTTGCCATGGCCCTGGGAGGAAATCTGCCCATCGTTGGTGCCTTGACCCTGCAGGGCCTCAAACAGCCTTTGCTGGCGGTTGCGGTGGCTGCGGAGCCGATTTTTATGCATTTGGTTGGCTAGCTGGCAGAGCTGCTCAACCGTGAGCAGGCTGCTGGCGCGGCTTGCCAGGCTGATTAATCGCAGGTGAAGATGCTGCCGCCGCCGCTGCGATAGCTGCAAATACCGCTGGGGATCAATCTGGGTTGAGACATGAAAACAGGCCTGCTGAAGCGAGTTCAACAGGCCTTGACGCAGGACTTGAAGGTAGAGGGCCAGATGGCGATAGAGCTCGGGATTGCTGCTACTCAGCTGCTCACCAAAGCGCTCCAGCTCCAGCCTGGCATCGACGAGCAGATCCATATCAGGAAGCTCAGTGGCGATGCAGGAGGTAAATGGAAGCTATCAAGAAGCGCCGCCCATGGCGGCAACCTCAGCGGCGAAGTCCATTTTCTCAACCTCAATCCCCTCTCCCAGGGTGAAGCGGGTGAAGCGACGCACCTGGATGTTTTCTCCCACCTTGCCCGCCACCTGCTTGACCAATTCGGAAACGTTGATGGTGCTGTCCTTGATGTAGGGCTGGTCCAGCAGGGCCAGTTCCTTCAGCCGCTTGCCAATGCGGCCTTCGACGATCTTCACCTTCATCTGTTCGGGCTTGCCGTCTAGGTCGTCGCGGCCCATCTCGATTTTCTTCTCGCGATCGGAGACCGCTGCTGGAATCTCATCTACGGAGACATATTCCACGTTGGGGCATGCCGCAATCTGCATCGCCACATTGCGCAGCAGTTCCTGGAAGGCCTCGCCACGGGCGACGAAGTCGGTTTCGCAGTTGACTTCGACCAGCACGCCAACCCGTGCACCGGTGTGGATATAGCTGCCAATGGAGCCCTCAGCGGCGGTGCGGCCAGCCTTCTTCTCCGCAGTGGCAATGCCCTTTTGGCGCAGCCATTCGGTGGCCTTGGTGGTATCCCCGCCATTTTCGGACAGGGCTTTTTTGCAGTCCATCATTCCTGCGCCCGTTTTGTCGCGCAGCTCTTTTACTAATTTCGCTGAAATCTCAGCCATGGTCATGGGGTGGATTGAAGTGGATTAGATCCGACAATAAGAATTAGATGGTTACTCAGGCGTCGTCGTCGCGGCCCTGCTCATTGGAGCCATGGCGGCCTTCGTTAATCGCATCGGCCAGGCGACCCAGCACTAACTGCACGGAACGAACGGCGTCGTCGTTGCAGGGAATGGGCACATCGCAGAGGTCGGGATCACAGTTGGTGTCGAGCATCGACACCAGGGGAATGTCGAGCTTGCGGGCCTCGAGCACGGCGGTCGACTCTCGGCGCTGGTCAACCAGCACCACCACATCAGGCAGGCGGCGCATGTTTTTCAGGCCACCGAGATACTTCTGGAGGCGCTCCAGCTCCCGGCGCAGCACGGCAGCTTCCTTCTTGGGACGCATCGCGATGGCACCGGAGCTCTCCATGCGCTCCAGATCTTTGAGGCGATCAATCCTGGCCCGCATTGTGGTCCAGTTGGTGAGCATGCCGCCCAGCCAGCGCTGATTCACATAGGAGGCACCACAGCGGGTGGCCTCCAGGGCAATCACTTCAGAGGCCTGCTTCTTGGTGCCGACAAACAGAAAACGCTTGCCGCTGCGGGCGGCACTGCGGGTCCACTTGTAGGCGTTGTTCATGCAAACGGCGGTTTGCACGAGGTCAATGATGTGGACACCGTTGCGCGCGCAGTAGATGTAGCGCGACATCTTCGGGTTCCAGCGGCGAGTTTGGTGCCCAAAGTGGGCACCAGCCTCCATCATTTCGGCGAGAGTTACGACAGCCATGGTTTCAAGGGTTTCGGGTTTGCCTCCACCTGCCAGGGACGGAACACGAAAAGCGTGCTGCCATCACCCGAAACATGCAGGTGTGCGGTGTGTTGGGACTAGTTCAAGTTATCAAATGGTGGGGCTAGCCGCCTTTGCCTGCCTGTAGATGGCCCGCACTCCTATGCGGTTGAGGGGCAGTCGCAACAACTCCATGGCCCAGGAGGCCTGGCCGCGGCGAATCAACCACCCCAGTAGGGGCCTCAAACTGCGCTCATTGAGCAGTCCGCCAAGGGTGAGGAGCTCCCACAGAAGAAAGTGCAAACGGGTGTACTGGATGATGAACCGCACCCTCCAGGTGGGGTGTTTGCGGAAGAAGACCAGGGCCATCTTTGATCGTTCCTGCTCGACCCGGATCAGATCTGGAATTTGCTCCAGGCCCAGGGCTGGGTGCCAGTGATAACCAACCGCCTCTGGGCATCGCACCAGCACAACTCCTAGGCGGCGCAGTCGTTCCCCCAATTCCAGGTCTTCCCAGCCATAGAGGTGAAAGCGCGGATCAAAAAGGCCGGAGCGCTCTAGAAGCTGGCGATCAATGGCCACATTGCCAGTGGCGAAATAGGCCCAGGAAAGGTCACGCAGCTTGTGGGGTTCACTGCTGGGGGAAGCAAAATTTGCGGTATTGATCACCGCCCCGTAGGTAAAGCAGAGCCTGTTGGCCTGCTTCTGCCATTGGCGCTCAAGGCCCCTGGCATGGGCCAGCAGGAAGTCATCCTCCACCACCAAATCGCTGTCTATAAAGACGATCACATCGCCTTGGGCATGCTCCACCCCCCTGTTGCGGCCCTGGGCTGGTCCGCCGTGGCTCTGCTTAATCAGGCGCACATGGGGAAGCTCGTGGGCGCTTTGGGTCAACCAATCAACCGTGGCGTCGGTGGAACCGTCGTCGACGAGCACCACCTCGTACCCATCGATGGGTGCCCCAATCTGCTGGTTTTCTAGAGCCGCCAGGCACTTCTGGAGTATTGGCAGGCGGTTGTAGGTGGGTATGACAACGCTGATGAACATGGCCGCTGTGGGGGCAAAAAAAAGGAGATCCCGCAGGATCCCCAACTAGGTAACTGAATCTGATCAAAGGGGGCTGTAGAGCCAATTGCCTCTGCAAAGCCCATTGGCTTTGAAAAGCCAGATCAATCGGCAGCGCCGCCGTTGTTGGCAGTGCCGGTCACGCCGTTGCCTGCACCTTCACCGCGGCCATCGTTGCGGAGCTTGCGCTTCTTGAACTTGCGGGCGTAGGCGCGGTTGCGCTCCTGCTTTTCCTTCTTCAGGTTCCTGCGCTTGGACATGCGAGCCGTGTACTCAATGAAATTCCAAATCCCATCCTAGCCAATGGCGAAGGCCCCAAGGCGCAGCTGCCCATCCTCCATCTGCACAAGCCGGTCGGCCACATCGACAATCCGGGGATCGTGGGTGACCATCAACACCCCGCAGCCCTGTTCCTTGGCCAGGCCCTTGAGCAGCTCAACCACCTCACGACCGGTGCGCGAATCCAGGGAGGCGGTGGGTTCGTCCGCGAGAAGCAACTGGGGCTTGGCGGCCAGGGCCCTGGCGATTGCCACCCGTTGCTTTTGCCCGCCAGAGAGGTCATGGGGCAGCTTGTCCATTTCGTCACCCAGGCCAACGGCCCGCAGCCAATGGCGGGCCATATCCCGGCGGGCGCGATAGCCAGGGCCCTTGAGAAGGTCCGCACCCATCTGCACGTTTTGCTCAGCCGTGAGGCAGCGCAGCAGGTTGTGGCCTTGGATGATCATGCCGATGCGGCGCCGTAGGCGCAGGCGGCGGGACCGACTTGCCCCCCGCAGCTCCTCGCCAAAGACCTGAACAGAACCTTCCTGTACCTGTCTCAGAGCCCCAATCAAGGTTAGGAGGGTTGTTTTGCCGCAGCCTGAAGGGCCCGTGAGCAACACCACCTCACCAGCTTCAACTTTGAGGTTGATGTCCCGAAGCACCTGCCGGCACATGGCACCGCTGCCATAGCTGTGGACCAAACCAGTGAGCTGAACCATCGCGGCCATCAGAAAATCTCCGCCGGGTCCGCATCGGCCAGTCGTCGCATCGCCAGGGTGGCCGAACCCATACACATCACCAAAATCATCACAAAGACAGTCACAGCTCGGGTCGTGTCCATGGCAACTGGCAGTTGGGTGGCATTGCGCACCAATAAATAGAGGCCCTGGCCCGCGGCATAGGCAGGCAGATAGCCAAAGGCAGCGAGGAGCAGTCCTTCCCGGGCCACCACCCCCACAAGGCTGGAGAGCGGATAGCCCATGGCCATCAGGGTCGCGTATTCAGGCAGGTGGTCACTGACGTCGGAATAGAGCACTTGGTAGACAATCACGCAACCCACCACAAAGCCCATGGCGGCTCCCAGGGTGAAGATGAAACCGATCGAGGTGCTGGTTCGCCAGTAGTCCTGCTCGAAATCAATGAAGCCCTGCTTGGTGAGCACCTTCACATCCGCCGGCAGGCGTTTTTTCAGACGGGCCAAAACCGTCTGGGGGTCGGCTCCAGGCTGCAGCCGTATGAGGCCCACCTCGATGCTGCCGGGGGGGGTATTTGGCTGCAGGGAAAGAAAGGTTTCACTGCTGGTGAGCAAATTGCCGTCGGCGCCAAAGGAGGTGCCCAATGCCACCAGCCCGCCAACCCGGACCCGCTTGCCTGAGATTTCGCTCTCCACGGTGCGCCCAGATTTAAACCAGCTGCTCACCGGACCGAATTCCGGGCGGGAAAGTTCGTCGAATAGGACCCGCCCCTTTTCCGTCAGAACCCTGGTCTTGGGCGCCAAATCAGATCCTAAAAAAAGGGTGTCATTGGGTTCAAAGCCCAGGGCCAGAATTGATCTGGTGGCACGGGTTTCGGGATTACGCCAAAGCAATAGGTTCCAGTGCACCGGAGTAATGCCCTCCACGCTCGGATCGGCCATGGCTTGTACAAGGCGCCGCCGGGGGAAGCCCGCCATGCTCACGGAGCTGCTGGAACGGGGGCTAATCAGCACTAAATCGGCGTCAAATAGCCGGTGGATGGTGACGCTGGCGTCGAAAAGCCCATCGCGAAAGCCGAGCTGCATGAACATCAGAATTCCGGCGAAGCTGATGCCAGCCAGGGCCACCGCCAACCGCACGGGCTGACGGGTAAGTAGCAGCATTGAAAGGGGAATACCCCGCCCAGCCCATCGGGCCCTTAGCCAATTGAGGGGGTTCACGGCTGGAAGCGGACGATCACCTTTAGGCCCGTGAGGCGCTGCACCCTTTCTGCTCCAACAGGATCAAGGCTGATGCGCACTTCCACCACCCGGGCATCGGCATCACCGGTGGGGTCCGTGGAGAGCATCTTTCGCTGGCGAACCTGGGGGGCAATGCGAACCACCCGCCCCCTAATGGTTCCTTCAAAGCCGCCGTTTTCACTGATCAATTTCACGGGTTGCCCCAATCGCACCCGGCTGATGTCGCTTTCGTAAACCTCAGCCACCGCTTGCATCTGGTCGGTGGCACCCAGTTCCAAAATGCCCTCACTGCCGGGTCGCTCCCCGGGCCTGGCCAGGATTCGCAGCACCCGGCCGTCAATGGGCGATAGCAACTCGCTCTGCACAAGTTCAGTCTGGGTCTTACGCAATTGATCCCGGGCCTGGGCCAGCTGGCCCCGCAGCTCGAGCAGCTTCACCTCCCGGTTATCCAGGTCGCCGGAGGGTGTGGCGCCGCTCTGGGCCAGGCGGCGATAGCGGTTGGTATCCCGCTCCAGTAATCGGAGTTGCTGGGTGGTATTGAGGATTCGGGTTTGCAGCAACGACTGATCTGCAAGTAGGCCGGGCCGGCTGTCGAAGCTGGCCAGGAGCTGGCCCCTAACCACTGGGTCCCCTTCCTGGACAAGCAATCTGGCAATCCTGGGGCTACCCCCCATGGCGCCAAGGGGGGCAGCCAATTTGTGAATATCGCCATCAGGCTCCAACCGACCTAGTGCGGATACGGACTCAGGCAGGGCGGCCGCCTTCGGGGAAGGTGCTGAGGCCTGGGGCTTGGGAGCTAGTTGGGCCCTCAAACCAGCAAGCAGCAGGCCAAGCAAAACCAACGAGCCAGTGGCAAGGGCAACTTTCTTGGGGCTTTGGCGCAATTGATCGAACATCAAACCGGGGGGAGGGGATCGTCGAAAAGCAGTTCCTCGATATAGCGATCAGCCCAAGCGGGATTGAAGGCCTTCTCTAAAACCCTGCGGGTCTTGTCGTTTTGCTTTTGCTGCTGGCAGTAGCGCAGTTGGCCCCGCCAACGCTCAATGCTGGCGGGTGCATCGGGGGCATCGGGGCTGGTGCCGTCAATGGCCGAGGCCAGGGCGTCGATGAAATCGCCCACCTCATCGATGAACCAACCCTCCTCCTCGACGGTGGAGGGCCTTACAAAGCAGACGTGGGGAGAAAAAATTGAACCCCAGGGCGGCAACTCCCGGCGCTGGGAATAGCTGCGAGCAGGCCTCCTGGCTAGGGCCTCGTCGACTAAAGGGGGCAATTTCCCGCAAACAGGAGAAAGGTCCACAATCGCCGCGGAAATGCCCGCGGGACCGGCGACGATGTCTGCCCCGAACACGGGCAGATCAAAGCAGGGGTCAGGGAAAAGCACGCAATGGAGAATCTGGAGGCCTACTCCGAGCCTGGCCGTTTCTAGATGCAATTTGCGCAGGCCATGGCACCGGCGCAGCTCATTGCTGATGAAGAGGGCATTGCCGTCGAGTTGGCCGGTGATCTCCTCCAGCTCAGGATCAATGCTGAGCTCCTCAAGGCCAGGCAAGCTTTGCCAGCGATGGCGAATCTGGCCTGCCAGGGCATCCACCAAGGGATGGACGCTGCCTTTGCCGGATAGGGGCCTGGGGGAGGGGGCAGCGCTCACGAACGGCTTGCAGCCAGCAGAATGCAGATCTTGCCACGGTTGCTGTCTTGTCCACGGCTGAAGCGATCACCCTCCTGCCTGGCCTGAACCAGCCCCACGAGTGGGTGCTTGGCAATGGGGCCCGGGTAGTAAGTCTGTCGATGGAAAGCGCACCCCTTGTCTGCATTGATTTTTGGTGCCGGGCTGGCAGTGCCTTCGAGGGCCCAGGGGAAAGCGGCATGGCCCACTTCCTTGAGCACATGGTTTTTAAGGGCAGTCGCACCTTGGCCGCTGGGGAATTCGATCGGCGCATCGAGGCCCTGGGAGGCCAAAGCAATGCGGCCACGGGTTTTGATGATGTGCACTTCCATCTGCTGATTCCCCCAGTGGCGGCAGCCGAAGCACTGGAGCTGTTGATGGAGCTGGTGCTGGAGCCGAGGCTTGATCAAGAGGCCTTCAACATGGAGCGCCAGGTGGTTCTTGAGGAATTAGCCCAAAGCCAGGATCAGCCCGATGAGGTGGCCCTGCAAACGCTCCTGAGCATGGGCTGTCCGAACCATCCCTACGGCGAGGCAATCCTGGGCCAAAGGGAGGCCCTGCTTGGCCATACCCCGGCGGCGATGGGGGCTTTTGGTCAACGTCTGTATGGGGCCAATCGCTGTGTGTTGGCCATGGCCGGCCAGCTGGAGGGCCTCGAACTTGAACAACATCTCAACTCCAGCGCCCTGGCCAGGCTGAAGGTGGTGGATGGGCCCCCGCCGGGGCAAATGCTGGAGGTGGCAGCTGGCCAACACCGCATTTCCCTACCGCGGTTGGAATCGGCCAGGCTTCTGATGCTTTGGCCGATGCCCAAGGCCTCCGAGCTGGAGGCCGTTATGGGAGCCGACATCCTCACCACGGTGCTGGCGGAAGGCAGGCGCAGTCGCCTGGTGGATCGGCTGCGTGAACAGCTGCGCATTGTTGAGAGCATCGACCTCGAATTGCATGCCCTAGAAAGCGGCAGCTTTGCCCTGCTTGAAGCGGTCTGCGACGTGGAGGACCTGCCCGCCGTAAGGGACGCCATAGGCCAGGTATGGCAAGAGTTAATGGAGCAACCCCTGGGTGAATCCGAGTGGCAACGGGCCCAGCGGCTGGTGGCAAATGGCTATCGCTTTGGCCTCGAGGCACCCGGGGGAGTGGCCGGTTTGATAGGCAGCAATGCCCTCTGGGGCAGGCCCCCTGCCCTGGAAACGCCCCTGGCCCTGCTGGAGCGATGGAGTGCCGAAAGGTTGCACAACCAGATGCTGCCTTGCCTTGATCCCCAGCGAGCCTTTGTGCTGGAGGCCCTGCCCGCGTGAACAATTGGAACCAGGAAATACTTGAGGGTGGATTGCCCCTTATATGGCAAGACCGCCCGGGCCCCTCGATCGTTGCTGCCAGGCTTTGGATTCGGGGTGGTAGCAGCGGCGATAGGCCTGGCCAGCGTGGCGCCCACCAATTACTAGCGGGCTCCATGGCCCGGGGCTGTGGAAGCTTGGATGCAAATGCCCTGGCCGATCTGGTCGAGGGCTATGGGGCAGGCCTTCGCAGTGAGGCCAGCGAGGACAGCCTGGTTTTAAGTCTCAAATGTGCGGCCAGCGATGCCCAGACCCTCGTGGGCCTGCTGCTGTCGATGGTGCTGGAGCCCTTGCTCGAACAAGGCCAAGTGGCCATTGAACGGGACCTAAACCTGCAGGCCCTGCAGCGCCAACAGGAAGATCCCTTCCAGCTGGCCCACGACCAAATCCGATCCCAGCTCTTTGGCAGTGGTCCCTATGGCCACGATCCCCTGGGAATCGAGCCGGAGCTTGCCCTGCTGGGCCGTGAGCAACTGCTTACCCTGCTGCCCTCTCTGGGTGAAGAAGGGGCCCTATTGGTGCTTACCGGATCTGTTCCCTCCGAGCTCCCGCAACAACTGAACAGGCAATTAAAAGATCGCCCTTGGCATACCCAGATGCCAAAGGCCAGTGTAGAAAAATCCTCTTTTGAGAAGGAAAAAAAGGGCCTGGCTGGGCTGGAGCAGGACACGGAGCAACTGGTGCTGATGCTCGGTGTTGCGACCGTTCCCCTGGGCCATCCAGATGCCTTGGCCCTGCGCATCCTCCAGGCCCATCTAGGGATGGGAATGTCGAGCCGTTTGTTTGTGGTGATGCGAGAGGAGCACGGTCTTGCCTACGACGTGGGGGTGCACATGCCCGCCCGTCGAGGCTCCACCCCCTTCCTCTGGCACCTATCCACTTCCCTTGAGAGGGCATCTGAGGCCTGCGGCTGCCTACTTGATGAGTGGCAAAGGATGCTGAATGAGCCCCTTGGCGCTGCTGAGTTCGAGCTAGCCAAGGCCAAATACCGGGGCCAGGACGCCATGGGGCGCCAGACATGCGGGCAAATTGCCGACCGCCAGGCCCTTGTGCTCGGCCACGGCCTACCTGCCAGCTTCATTGAGGAGAACCTTCAGCGCACCGAAACCCTTACCCCTGCAGCCCTGCTTGATGCAGCCCAAAGGCACCTTGCCAAGCCCTGTCTGAGCCTTTGCGGTCCGGGGGAGGCGATCAGCCAGGCCAGCGCCTGCTGGGATGGGAGGTCTTGGTAGGAAGGGATTTTGTTGGTAATCGGTCGGAGCGCTAGGGCACCTCAATCGCGGGTCCCAGGTCAGCGGCATCAATCAAAAAAGTGCCCCGACGAAACCGTACCGCCACCTGGTTGATTGCCCTAAGCGCCACAACTGCACCCGTCTCCTCGAGGTCGACCAGGTCCGGGGGACGCAGCATCGGCATGGGATCAGCTGTCTTTAAAAAAGAGGGTTGCTTCAACAAGCGAACATTGGCGCCGATGGTCAGGGGAAGATCTTCCATGGATCGAAGCCTTTGTTCGGCGAACTTAGGTGCGGATCGCGCTTAAGACCCCAAACTGGTATTCAGTGGATAGATGAGCAATTGCGGTCCCTGGCCATCTGGAGCGGAGCCATCGCCGGCCTCCTGCTGATCTTGGTGGGCAGCCTCATCCAGGCGGCCTTCCCCCTGCCGAGCAGTACGGGCATCACGATCACGAACCTGCCGGTAACGCTGCAAGTACCGGCCCTCCTGCTCACGGCCCTGGTTTGCGGCCCCCGCAGTGCCCTTCTGGCGGCGGTGGCCTATTTGAGCCTGGGCCTGCTCCAGTTGCCGGTTTTCCAGGGAGGTGGTGGGGCCAGCTATGTGCTGGATCCTGGCTTTGGCTACCTGGCCGGCTTTGTACCGGCAGCCTGGATTACGGGAAAACTGGCCCGCCAGAGCGGCATGGGGGACCTGATCGGCTTGCTTGGGGCCAGCCTGGTGGGTCTGGCCGTGCTGCAGGGATGCGGGCTGCTCAACCTCTTACTGGGTTCCCTGGTGGGAAATTGGGGGGGAAATCTGGTGCCCCTGCTGATTAGCTACAGCCTGGCCCCCCTGATTCCCCAGATTTTGGTTATTTGCGCCGTAGCTCCCCTGGCCCTTGGCCTGCGCCGCTTTGTGCTGATCGAAGCGTGAGACGCTCCCGGCCCCTCGTCTACGGCCTGGCCATTTTGGTGGCTTTGCTGGACCAGCTCTCAAAGCTATGGGCTACCACAAACCTTCTGCCGCAGAGGCCAGTGCAGTTTTTACCTGGCCTGCTGGACCTACAGCTGACCCACAACACCGGCGCTGCCTTCAGCCTGTTGACCGGCTCAACTAAACCCTTGGCCGTGGTCAGCTTGGCGGTGGCCATAGGGGTGGTGGTCTGGTGTGAGCGCCACGGATCGATCACCCTGCTCAGGCAACTGGGGACTGCCCTCGTGCTAGGTGGGGCAATCGGCAATGGGCTTGATCGTTGGAGAGCTGGAGCAGTTGTGGATTTCCTAGCCCTGGTGCCCATCCACTTCCCAATTTTTAATGGGGCTGATGTGGCCATCAACCTGGCCGTGCTGTTTTTTGCCATCGACTTATTGAGGGGCCATGGCAAATCCCACCCTTGAGCGGCTTCGCCGCCGCTGGCTGAGGTTCCGCGAACCGGCCCAGGTGCAGGTGCTGATCCATCTGCCCGGTCAACCCAGCCATCCCATCGCAGTGCATGGCGGGGCCTATCGGATCGGACGGGGCAGTGATTGCCAGATCACGATCGAGCACAACGCCGTGAGCCGTAACCATGCCCTGCTCGAGCGGCAGGGCCATCAATGGCTGCTCAGTGACCAGGGCTCAACCAACGGGATCTGGTGGCGCAACAGGAGGGTGCGGGATTTGTTGCTGCGGGATGGCGACAGCGTGCGCTTTGGACCAAGCCAGCAGGCAGGCCTTCCGGAATTGGAATTCCAAATTCGGCCGATGCCCCAATGGCAAAGGGCGATTCGCACCGCAAGCCTGGTGGGGGCAGGCATTGCCGGCAGTGGCCTACTGCTACTTGGCCTATCGCTGGTTCAATCGCCGATTCGTGGAAGCCTGGCGGCGGTGCGGGGCCCCCTGGTGCTCTATGACCGCCAGGGCAAGCCGATCACATCCGCCGATGCCCTGCGGCATCGAGAGCCCAATGGCCTGCGCCACTATCCCGGTGTGCTGATTGATGCGTTGCTGGCCAGCGAGGACAGCCGCTTTTGGTGGCATCCGGGGGTTGATCCCGTTGGTACCGCCAGGGCCCTGGTCATCAATCTGCTGGGCGGCAGGGTTTTGGAGGGGGGCAGCACCCTCACCCAGCAACTGGCGAGAACCCTCTATCCCGATGAGGTTGGCCAGGGCGAAACCCTTGAGCGCAAGTGGAGAGAGCTGCTGGTCGCCTTACAACTGGAGGCCCGCTTCAGCAAAAGGGACCTGCTGCTCAGCTATCTCAACCGGGTTTACCTCGGCGTGGGCTGGGGCTTTGAGGATGCCTCCCGCCATTACTTCGGCAAACCCGCAGCCCAACTCCAGCTACCAGAAGCGGCCCTGCTGGTTGGACTCCTGCCCTCACCCAATGGCTATGACCCCTGCTTCGATCCCTCCGCAGCCCTGGCGGCACGCAACGCAGTGCTGGCCAAGATGGCTGATACGGGTCGGATTTCGGATGATCAGGCCAGGCAGGCCCGCCGCAGCGCCATTGCCCTCTCGCCGGATGCCTGCAAGAGCAGTCAGAGGCTGCGGGGTGCACCGTTTTATACCGATCAGGTGCGCCGAGATCTTGATCGGGCAGTTGGGAGGGAGGTGGCAATTGAGGGCAATTTCCTAATCGACACTTACCTGGATCGGCCCCTGCAGGAGCAGGTGGAAAAACTGCTTCGCCAACGGCTTAACGCCAGCAAGGCAATGGGTGTTATGGAGGGGGCGGTAGTGGCGCTCGACTACCGCAATGGCGGAATTCTGGCGATTGCCGGTGGCCGCGACTACCAACAAAGCCAATTCAATCGAGCTTCGATGGCCCTGCGCCAGCCTGGAAGCACCTTCAAATTGGTGCCCTATTTGGCGGCCCTGGAAAGGGGGGCCAGCCCCGAAGACGCGGTTAGCTGTTCCCCCCTCAATTGGCTTGGCCAATCGTTTGGCAGTGATTGCCAGGGCCGCATCAGCCTGCGCTCCGCCTTTGCCCGCAGCAGCAATACCGCGGCCCTGCGCCTTGCCCAGCGGGTGGGCCTGGAAACGCTTGTGCAGAAAGCAAGGGATCTGGGCATCACCACCCCCCTGGCCGCCGTTCCTGGGGTGGCCCTTGGCCAAAGCGAGGTCACCCTGCTCGAACTCACGGCCGCCTATGGCGCCGTAGCCAACAACGGCCTGTGGCATGCCCCCACCAGCATTCGCCGCCTCACCGATGCGGAGACCTGTTCGACTGCAGGGGCCAGCAATTGCCGCCAAAACCCTGCAGCCACTCCACCGGGGAGGCGGATCAGTTCCCAGGCCACCGCCAAGACGATGCAGCAGCTGCTGAGGGCCGTGGTGCAAAGCGGAACTGGCCAGGCCGCATACCTGGGGGGCCAGGAAGGTGGCAAAACCGGCACCACCAACTCCGGCCGTGATTTGCTCTTTGTGGGCTACGAACCCAAACGGCATTGGGTGATCGGCATATGGCTGGGCAACGATGACAACAGTCCAACCGCGGCCAGCAGTGCCCTTGCCGCCCAACTCTGGGGCGAGATCATTCGATCAAACCATTTGTAGGGGTACCCCAGAGCTTTGAAGTTGCGCACCCGCCTGTGGTTGATTGCCGGCCTAGCTGTGGCGGCATTGGTTGGCCTGGGGATGGTGCTGCAGCTGGTTAACCAGCTGACCTGGCAACTCAGTTCGTTTTTGCCCTACGGCCTGGTCGGGCCGGTGATGGCGATCATTTTTTTGGGTGTTGTGCTGCTGGTGGCCCAGCTGGCCTGGCCCTGGATCACCTCGGCAATTAATCGGCGCAACGGCAGGCAGGCCTCGGCCCGGCCGCCAACTGCCGCAAATACGACCCGGGAGGCGGCGAAACAAAATCTCGAGGCGATTGAGCAAACCCTTGAGCGGGTTAGGGATGCGGTCGAGCGAGAGGCCCTGAAACAGGAGCGTGAACGGATGCAGGAGGAGCTGGAGCGGGGCGATCTGGTGATCGTGGTCTTTGGTGCCGGCTCCTCTGGCAAGACCTCCCTAATTCGCGCCCTGCTGCGGGAATTGGTGGGCAAGGTGGGGGCTGCCATGGGCAGCACCGACCAATCCCAGCGCTATCGGCTCAGGCTGAAGGGATTGCAGCGGGCGGTCTGGCTGGTGGACACCCCGGGGATTTTGGAAGCGGGCAGCGCTGGCCACGAAAGGGAACGACTATCCCGCCAGCAGGCAAGCAAGGCGGATCTTCTGCTTCTAGTGGTGGATGGCGACCTGCGGGCAGCAGAAATGGAGGTATTCACCACCCTTGCTGAGCTGGGCAAGCGCCTGATCCTGGTGCTCAACAAATGCGATCTCAGGGGCGAGCGGGAGGAGCAGAGGTTGCTTGAACTGCTGCGCGAACGCAGCCGCGGCAAAATCGAGAGCGCAGATGTAATTCCAGCCAGCGCAGCACCCCAGAGCTTGCCGATGCCTGGGGCGAGGCCGCTGCAACCCGCACCAGAGGTGGAGGCCCTGCTGGTGCGGATCGCCGCCGTGCTCCATGCAGACGGTGAAAATCTGATCGCCGACAACCTGCTGCTCCAATGTCGCCAACTCAATCAATCGAGCAGGGACCTACTTGCCGAGCAAAGGCGCAGGGATGGCGAGGTGGTGGTGGATCGCAACATGTGGATCGGCGCAGGGGTGTTGGCAATTACGCCAATCCCCGGTATCGACTTGCTCGGGGCAGCCGCGGTGAATGCCCAAATGGCGGTTGAGATAGCCAAGATCTATGGCATCAGCCTCAGCCGCCAAAGTGCCCAGGAGCTGGCCCTTTCGGTTGGCAGAACCCTCGCCGGCCTCGGGCTGGTCAAGGGGGGCGTCGGCCTTATTACGGCGGCGATGAGCCTCAATTTGCCAGCGCTGGTGCTTAGCAGGGCAATCCAGGCCATAACTGCAGCCTGGCTGACCCGGGTGGCTGGCCTGAGCTTCATCACCTACTTCGAGCGAGACCAGGATTGGGGTGACGGCGGTGTTGCCGAGGTGGTTAGGCAGCACTACGACCTAAGCCGTAGGGAAGGCGTGCTGAAACGTTTTCTGGAGGTGGCCTTCAACCGGGTGGTTGAACCTCTCTCGGAACGGGAGCGCCAGCTGCCACCGCGCCCGCCCCAGGACTAGGCAACAGGCCCATCGCCTCCGGTGGTGGGGGCTGCATCGGTCCTCGGCTATCGAGCACGGTGACCAGGGCCAGATAAAAAATGGCGATCAGCACAGAGATCACGCCGGTGACGATCGCCACCCAACGTTTTTTGGTATCAGCCACGCTGTCTAGCCCCACTTGCACTAAGCGAAGCCTGAAGGATGCGCGCCAGTTGCTCAAGGTGGCTCGACTGGGTGTGGGGGTTGCCGAGCACGGCCTTGAGATGGTGGTGGCCCTGATACAGCGGCCTTGAAAGCATTAGCTGGTGGGAGAGCAGGTCCTGGCGGGTCTGCTCACTCCAGATCCCGGCCTGTTCGGGGCTTAACCCTGCCGGGGTAAAGGCCAGCAAATGCGTGGCTCCGCCCACCTGCCTCAGGCCCGATTCCCCAGCCAACAGAGCTGAAAGCTGACGGCGCCGGTCGATGGCGCCATCAAGAATCGCTCCGATCCCCTCCATGCCCAACTGGCGCAGCCCCAGCCAGAGCTTGAGGATTTCGGCGGGTCTACTGCCCTGCAATCCCCTCTCGCCACCATGGCCCCCCCCCCAACTGGGCTCCATGTAGGGCAGCCCGGTGTGAAAGACATCGGAGAGCAACTGGGGCTCTGCCAGCAGCAACACCGATGAGGTCTTGGTGATGCCCAGCAGCTTTTGGGGATTGACCGTGAGCGAATCAGCCCTACCGATGCCCTCGACCCGATGGCGGTGGTTAGGCGCCAGGCCAAATACGGCTCCAATCGCCCCATCCACATGCAGCCAAACCCCGTGCTGATTACAAAGGGTGGCCATGGGCTCCAGCGGATCAACCGCTCCCCGCACGGTGGTGCCTGCCGTTGCCACGACAGCCAATACGGGCACACCCTGCAGGCGCAATTGCTGCAGCACCTGCTCCAGCTGATCGCAATTGAGGCGGCCGTCGCCATCGATCGGAATGGCCCGCAGGGCCTGCCGGGGCAGCCCCATCACCATTAGGGCCTTAGCCAGGGACACATGGGCATCGGCGCTGGCCAAGACCACCGCGTCCTGGCGGCCCTGTAGACCCCGCGCGGCCCTGGCCACCACAAGGGCGATCAAATTTGAAAGGCTTCCCCCACTGGCGGCCACCCCGCCAGTGCCCTCGGGCAACCCCAACTGGGAGGCAAGCCAGGCAATCACGCTTGTCTCCAGGCGACTCAGGCTCGGCGCCAGTTCCTCGGCCAGCAGGTTGTTGTTCAAGCCGGCGCAGATCAGATCAGCCACCACAGATCCGGTCAGGGGAGGCGGATCGAGGTGGGCAAGGGCTCCAGGGTGGCCCGGGTTGTAGGCCCCCTCCATCACCAGTTGCAGGTCGGCCAGCAGCTGGTCCTGGCCCAGTCCCTGCTGTTGGGGCTCAATTTCTGGCAACACACTGAGGCCTGGCAGGGGCGGCCGGCTATCTGCCGACCCCAACCACCTACACAGCTGGCTACTGGCCTGCTCCAGAAACAACTGCAGGGCGGGATCGAACTGGGCAGGGTTGGCAAAGGGCAGCGACTGGCAAACCTGGTGGGCCGGTTTAGCGCTCGCCAACGGTGAAATGTCAGGTCAAACCATTCTCGCCTGTGGAGGTTGGGCTACAAGTGGCCCATGGTTTACGGCTCGACGATCCCCCCACAGGAGCTTGAGCTCTGGATGGCACGCCTGCTGCGCTACGGCGCCAGGGTGGGCCAGCAGGGGGAAATCCCAGTGGCAGCAGTCGTTCTTGATGGCCAGGGCCGCTCCATGGGCTGGGGCAGCAACCGCAGACACCTCCACAACGACCCGTTGGGCCATGCCGAGCTATCGGCCCTAGGCCAGGCGGCCCGACTGCGGGGTGAATGGCGCTTCAACGATTGCACCCTGCTTGTAACCCTCGAACCCTGTCCGATGTGCGCCGGAGCCCTGGTGCAGGCCCGCATGGGTCGGGTGATATATGCAACAGCCGATCCCAAACGGGGCGCCCTAGGTGGCTGCCTAGACCTGGCCGGCCACCCCAGCGCCCACCACCAGATGGAGGTGGAGGGGGGCTTACTTGAGGAGAGGGCCAGGGATCAACTGGAGGCCTGGTTCAAACAGCGGCGGCAACAGGGGCGGAGCCCCGGAAGGCCGGCAACTCAGTCTCAATGAGGTTGAGGAGCCGATCCACATTGGCCCTTTGGCTGTTGTAGCCCATCAGCCCCACACGCCAAACCTTGCCGGCCAGGGCACCCAGGCCACCGCCCACCTCGATGCCGTGCTCGTTCAGCAGGTGCTGGGTGAAGGCCTTGCCATTGACCCCCTCAGGGATTCGCACGGTGGTGAGGGTGGGCAGGCGCAGGTGCTCTGGGGCATGCATTTCCAAGCCCAGGCCCTCCAGGCCCGCCCACAAATACTCAGCATTGCTGCGATGGCGGCTCCAGGAGGCCTCTAGGCCCTCCTCGGCCAGCAGGCGCAGGGCTTCGCGCATGCCGAAATTCATATTTACCGGTGCCGTGTGGTGATAGACCCGATCGCTACCCCAGTACTGGTTAAGCAGGGTCACATCCAGATACCAGTTGGGCACCTTCCCAGAGCGGCCCATCATCTTGGCCTCGGCCCTTGGTCCCATGCTGAAGGGGCCCAAACCAGGGGGGCAACTGAGGCCCTTCTGGCTGCAGCTGTAGGCCAGATCCACCTTCCAATCATCTAGGTAGAGGGGCACAGCCCCCAGGGAAGTGACCGTATCTAGGAGCAGCAGACAGTCGTATTTACGGCAAAGATCACCGATGCCATCCATCGGCTGGCAAATGCCAGTGGATGTTTCGGCATGGACGATTGCAAAAATTGCTGGGCGATGGGTTTCCA
Organism: Cyanobium sp. WAJ14-Wanaka; assembly: GCF_024345375.1. Lineage (NCBI taxonomy): Bacteria > Bacillati > Cyanobacteriota > Cyanophyceae > Synechococcales > Prochlorococcaceae > Cyanobium > Cyanobium sp. WAJ14-Wanaka. The sequence goes on from NZ_JAGQAZ010000001.1 coordinate 591,296, forward strand.
GGGCCTGTTCAATCTCTTCTAGGCTGAACGCCTCGCCCCAGGGGCGCTCAATCGTGACCACATCGGCCCGATAGCGGCCCGCCATGTCGGCCAGGCGCAGGCCGAAGTACCCCTTGATCGCCACAAGAACCTTGTCTCCCGGTTCGATCGTGTTGGCGAGGGTGGCCTCCATGGCCGCACTGCCGGTGCCGCTCATGGGAATGGTGAGGCGGTTGTCTGTCTGCCAGGTGTAGCGGAGCAGTTCCTGGACCTCCCCCATCAGCTCCACATAGAGGGGGTCCAGGTGGCCGATGGGCATGCGGGCCATGGCCTGCAAGACCGTGGGATGGGCATTCGATGGGCCCGGGCCCAGCAAAAGCCTTTCTGGCGTGGCGATCGGATCGAGCGTGCGGCGATGGGAATCGTTAATGGGTTGCTGCACGGAAATAGGAGCCAAAGACCTGTCGGAATGGATTGAAATCGAGATTAGTCAGCGGCTCTAGCGGGCGCCAACGTTTGTGGCAGCAAGGCCACGGCAGAGATGCTCGAAAGGGGCTCGCACTACTGAGCTGGCCTCCAGGCCCTCTTCTGAAAGCTTTTCGCAGACCACATCCGCCAGCAGGGAAATGCTGCGCACGGTTGGTCCCGTTGGCACGCCCAGGCTCTTATAGGTGTCATCGAGGCCATTGAGGACCCGCTCGTTGAGGATCGTCGAATCGTCAGCGATCAGGGCATAGCTGGCATAACGCAGGAAGTAGTCCATGTCCCGCAGGCAGGCCGAGAGTCGGCGGGTGGTGTAGGCGTTTCCACCCGGCAGGATCAACTCAGGATCCTCCAGCCAGAGGCGCTGGGCAGCTTCCCGCACGAGTTCCGTGGCCTCGCGGTTGATCAATTCGACGGCCGCCAGGCGCAGGGCCGACTCCGAGTAATAGGTGGAAATCCGATCGATCGCGTCTCGATCGAGGTAGCGGCCCAGCTGGTCGTAACGGCCAATCAAGCCGGTAATGGCATCGCGCATGGCGGGAGTGAATCGACGCAGCTGCGAGTTGAAACTAGCACCTACATTTCGCCAAAACCCAGGCCAGATAGGGGATTTGGGGAATCTGACAGAAACGGTTACGCAAGCACCAGCTGGAATTTTGTTACGACAGATACAAAACCGAGTTCGGTGGGTACTTACGTTCCCGTCAACGCCGCATCGGATCGGCTTTTCCCTTCCCTTTAGACATGGCCAAAACAGCCCAAGAGGTCCTGCGTCAAATCAAGGACGAGGGCATCGAACTCATCGACTTGAAATTTGTCGACCTACACGGCAAGTGGCAACACCTCACCGTCTGCAACGACCTAATAGACGAAGAGTCGTTCACCGAGGGGGTTGCCTTTGATGGCTCCTCGATTCGGGGCTGGAAGGCCATCAACGAATCGGACATGGCAATGGTGCCCGATCCCAACACCGCCTGGATTGACCCCTTCTACAGCCACAAAACCCTCAGCCTGATCTGCTCCATTCAGGAGCCGCGCAGCGGCCAACCCTATGGCCGTTGCCCCCGGGCCCTGGCCCAGAAGGCCCTCAATTACCTGGCCTCCACCGGCATGGCAGACACTGCCTTCTTCGGCCCGGAACCCGAATTTTTCATCTTCGACGACGTCCGCTACAAGAGTGCCAACGGCTCGAGTTTTTACAGCGTTGATTCGGTTGAGGCCCCCTGGAACACCGATCGGCTTGAGGAGGGCGGCAACCTTGCCAACAAAATCCAGCTCAAGGAGGGATATTTCCCGGTCTCGCCAAACGACACTCTCCAGGATATGCGCAGCGAAATGCTGCTGACCATGGCTTCCCTGGGCGTCCCAGTTGAAAAGCAGCACCATGAGGTGGCAACTGCCCAACACGAGCTCGGGATCAAGTTTGCGGAGCTGATCAGCGCCGCCGACAACGTGATGATTTACAAGTACGTGGTGCGCAACATTGCCAAGAAGTACGGCAAGACAGCCACCTTCATGCCCAAGCCGATCTTCGGAGACAACGGCAGTGGCATGCACGTGCACCAGAGCCTCTGGAAGGGTGGAAATCCCCTTTTCTTTGGCGAAGGCACCTACGCCAATCTTTCTCAGACCGCCCGGTGGTACATCGGTGGCCTGCTGAAGCACGCCCCCAGCTTCCTGGCCTTCACTAACCCCACCACCAACAGCTACAAGCGGCTGGTGCCGGGCTTCGAAGCCCCCGTAAACCTGGTTTATTCCCAGGGCAACCGCTCAGCTGCGGTTCGCATTCCGCTCACCGGCCCAAGCCCCAAGGCCAAGCGCCTTGAATTCCGCTCCGGTGATGCCCTCTCCAACCCCTACATCGGCTTCTCGGCGATGTTGATGGCGGGAATCGATGGCATCAAAAACCAGATCGACCCGGGCGATGGCACTGACGTGGACCTATTCGAACTCTCGGCTGAGGAGCTGGCAAAAATCTCGACCGTGCCCTCCTCCCTCAACGGGGCCCTGGAAGCCCTAAAGGCAGACAAGGATTACCTGTTAGCCGGTGGTGTCTTCTCGGAAGACTTCATCGACAACTGGATTGCCCTGAAATACGAGGAGGTGCAGCAGCTGCGTCAACGGCCCCATCCCCACGAGTACACGATGTACTACGACGCCTGATCAAGCCAGCCAATTCAGCTAGTTGGTTCCAGCCCCGGCGATCCCGGGGCTTTTTTGTTGGAATGGGTGCACAGCAAACAGCTCCGCAAGACGACGCCATGCCCGATCAGCTCACCAAGCTGGCTTACCAAACCATGCAGCAGGGCAAGAGCCTGCTGGGTTTGGCCCATAAGGAGGTGAGCACAAAGTTGATGGGGGTGCTTGCCCCCGAGGGCACTCCCAAAACGGTTCCGGCGCCCCCGGAGCTAATGGGCAGGCTCAAGGCTTCGATGGAAACGCTGCAGGAGCGCGATTGGCAGGAGGCTGAGCAGGGCCTCTATCCGACCTCCCTGCTCTTTGCTGCGCCGTGGCTGGATTGGGCCAGTCGCTACCCCCTGATCTGGCTGGACATGCCCAGCACCTGGAATCGCCGCAAGGAGCGAAATGTGCGTGACCTGCCAGATGATGTGGACCAGGGCGATTTTCCCGACTACTACCTACAAAATTTCCATCACCAAACCGACGGCTACCTGAGCGACCACTCGGCAGCCCTCTACGACCTACAGGTCGAAATTCTTTTCAACGGCACCGCCGATCCGATGCGGCGCCGGGTAATCGCCCCCCTGCTGCAGGGTCTCAAGGCCTTTGCTGATCGACCGGCCGGCCAGATTCGGGTCCTTGACGTGGCTACCGGTACCGGCCGCACCCTGAGGCAATTGAGGGGGGCCCTGCCCAAGGCCCAAATGGTCGGGCTGGATCTTTCAAGCGCCTATCTGAGGCAGGCCAACCGTTGGCTGAGCGAATTGCCCGGTGAACTACCCCAGCTTGTGCAGGGTAATGGCGAGGCCATGCCCTTCGCCGACGGCTCCTATCAGGCCATTACCTGCGTATTTCTGTTCCACGAACTACCGGGCGAAGCCCGCCAAAACGTCCTCAACGACTGCTTCCGGCTGCTGGAGCCCGGGGGAGTGCTGGTATTGGCCGATTCAGTCCAGCTGGCCGATTCGCCCCAATTCAGCACGGTGATGGAAAACTTCAGGCGTGTCTTCCATGAGCCCTACTACCGCGACTACATCAGCGACCCGATTGACGATCGCCTTAAGCAGGCCGGATTCGAGGCTGTGGCGGGGGAATCCCACTTCATGACCCGCATCTGGACTGCCCGCAAACCGTCAAATTGAAGACCTAGCGATTCAGCAAAAGGGCAACTAGGAAGCCGCCCGTGCCCCAGCGCAGCGAACGCCAGAACAAGGTCTCACCCTGGTTTGGGGGCACCAGTTCTAGCGGTAAGGGATCCAAAAGCCGCTGGGCCATGGCCAGTCTTTGGCGATGGCGGCGTTGGTTGGAGCCACTGCAGTTCTTTGCCAGGGCCGCCTGGGTCAGGAGCCCATCTAGGAGGTGGAAAAGCCGCACTGGTTGGCGCACAGACTGGCGCAGCGAATGCCTTACGGGTCTGACCATGACAACGCAATCGATCTACGGCCAGGATGGGGCCTGCCGAGTAGCTCCGTCTAGTGGCCCAAAGCCGACCCCATGCCTGCTGGCCCGAGGGCAGCCGCGAATTGGCCGAACAGTTGCAGCGCCAATTGGTAATCGGCGAGCGTGACTGGCACGCCCTCAAACACCAGCGCCCCCGCCGGGGGGCTGAGCAACTGGCTGCCGCCCTTGTACTGCTGCTGCATGGCGATGAACCTGGCCACAGCCGGCCCACCGAGGCCCGTGAGCGCGCCATTGCCTTGACCGAACATGCCCTGCAATGGCTTAGGGCGGAGGTTAGTGATCCCGGCTGCCCCAGCCACGGCCATTAGCAGGGCCGCTCGCGCCTTACGGCCAACTGCACCCTGTTGCCCTGACGACTCCAGCGCACATCGTCAAAACAGTGGTGAATCAGAAAGAGGCCCCGGCCATGGGAGGCATCTAGCTGCCCACAAAGATCGGCCCTGCGGCAATGGGGGGGGATGCCTGGCCCCTCGTCCTGGACCTGCCAAACCAACCAATTGGTGGTTTCTGTGCGGCGAATCCGGACGGATTTTTCAGGATCATTGCCATTGCCATGGCGCACTGCATTGACGAGGGCCTCATGTAATCCCAAATGCAACTGGGCCTGCAGGTTGGGGCAAGGCACAGGGTTCAGGAGCAGCTCCACAAGGGTGCCCAGCTGAAGGGTGGATGGAGTTGTGAAATTCAACCAACGCAGCACCGTCTGCTCCAAGCTCTGGAGAGATCAAAACCCTAGGTCTTGATCCGCTGTTGCAAGGCGGGTTGCTGAAGCAGGGCATCCATGAGCCGAACGCCCCGCAATTGGTTTACCAGGGGCATATGGCCCTCTGGGGCCCCAATTGACCAATCAAAACTGGCCGGATAGCGGGTCCAAATGCCCCCCTGCTTCCACCCAAGCTTGAGCCATAGGTCCTCCCAGCGGCCGTTACAGGCCCCCAGCAGACGCCCTTGAACGGAAAAACCAAATCGCCCCCTAGAGAAGCAAACCCAGAGACGATCAAGATTCTCCAGATCTGCCGCTCCCATGGCAGCCACCTCGCTGTAATAGACGTAGCCGCGCCTAACGGCTTCTCCACCAGCCAGCTCCCGCAGGATCGAGCTGGTGAGTCGGTCTGCCTCCTCCCACTGCTGCAAAACAAGGGCTTTTTGCAGGGGGGCGTAATCAATGCCCTGGGAGCTGGGGGTTGCCAGCCAGCCGGAGGGATATTGGCCAAAAAATTGATCTCGTTCGTACCCTGGCTCGGCCACCAGCCACTGGATCAATAGGCCGGCGGCCCAATCGTCGCCGGTGGCATCGAATTGATCGAGCTCGCCCGCCAGCAGTGGCTGCAGCTCAGGCAGCCTCTGCTCAAGCTGGGTAATCAGGGCACGCTTCTGGCGCTGGGAGGCTGCCCTAAAGGTGTCAAGCAGCGCTTCTGGGCTAGCTGTTGCCGTGACCTGGGGGCCAGAAAGCATGGGTACCGAAAGTGCTCGTGCCTCGTATGGCCCACTATGTCAGCAGAGATAGGGGCCCGTGATGGAAGCCGACTGCCCGCGGTTGTCGGTCGAAAGTTTCCTCCAGGAACCTGGGCCGATCATTGATGTGCGCAGCCCAGGAGAATTTGGCCAAGGCCACATTCCCGGGGCCCGCAACCTGGCGCTCTTCTCTGATGAGGAAAGGGCCCTGGTGGGCACCGCTTACAAGCAGCAGGGCCGAGCAGCGGCTGTGGGACTCGGGCTGGAGTTGGTGGGCCCGAAATTGGCCGAGCTCGGCAGAGCCCTTGCCGGCCATCAGTCTGACCCGGACCAAAGCCAGGAAGCCCTGCGGATCCACTGCTGGCGGGGTGGCATGCGATCAGCCAGCGTTGCCTGGCTGGCGGGGGTTGGGGACCAACCCTGCCTATTGCTTGAGGGGGGTTACAAGGCCTATCGACAATGGGTTTTGGCGAGCTTGGAGCAACCCAGGCGACTGCTTTTGCTCAGTGGCCGGACCGGCACGGGCAAAACCGATCTTCTATTGGCCCTGAGGGACCAGGGCCAGCAGGTGTTGGACCTCGAGGGACTGGCGAACCACCGCGGCAGCAGCTTTGGCGGGCTGGGTCAGGCGCCCCAGCCAAGCAATGAGCACTTCGAAAACGAATTGGCCTCCGTGCTCGATGGCTGTCGAGATGACAGCTGGATCTGGGTTGAGGCGGAGAGCGCCCAGGTGGGGCGATGCCGGATCCCAACCGCCATCTGGCGCCAAATGCAACAGGCCCCAACCATTGAAATCCAGCGGCCCATGGTCGAACGATTGGAGCGGCTAGTGGCCGTTTACGGCCCCCACGACCGGGGCGAACTTGCGGAGGCAACCGAGCGCATTTCCAGGCGCCTGGGCCCCCAGCGAACGGCCATCGCCCTTGGGGCCATCGCCACGGGCAACCTGCAGGAAGCCTGTGGGCAGATGCTCGATTACTACGACCGCTGCTACGACCACGAACTGGCCCGCCGCCAGCAGCCGGCCCTGGCCAGCCTCGATCTGGCCGGTCTTGACGACCAAGAAGCTTCTAAACAACTACTGGCGCAGGCCCTTGTCGCAACCAGCCACCTTTAAGATCATTTTTTGATCCGGTTGCTATGGGCGCTGCCATTCAGTTCTTCCAAGGGGTGGATGAACCGGTCGTGCCCGACATCCGCATGACCCGCTCGCGGGACGGCCGCACCGGCCAAGCGATCTTTGTTTTTGAGCAGCCTGAGGCCCTAGCCCCAGAAGCAATGGGGGATATCGGCGGCATGTACATGCTTGATGAGGAGGGCCAGATGGTGACGAGGGAGGTCAACGCCCGGTTTGTCAACGGCAAGGCTGCGGCCCTAGAGGCCACCTATACCTGGAAGACAAGCGCAGATTTCGAGCGCTTCATGCGTTTTGCCCAGCGCTACGCCGAAAGTCACGATCTCGGCTTCGCCGGCAAGGAGGAAGAGGCCGAACAGGAAGGGGGCCAGGAGCCCGAAGGGGACTGATCCTTTGAAATTCGGCCAATGGCTAGGGATTCTTGCCTTGGTGGCAGCCGCCACCTTGCTCTGGAGCCTGCGCCAAAGCCTGATCATCCTGTTTGCCGCCGTAGTGGTGGCCATAGCCCTTTGCACCCTGGTCAATTGGGTGCGCCAAAGGCTTGGCTGTGGCCGCCCAGTGGCCCTGGCCCTAGGGCTCGGACTGATCCTGCTGGCGGCATTGCTAATTGCCACGGTGGTGATCCCTCCTTTTGTGGGGGAATTCAGCCAACTCCTGGCCAAGCTGCCTGATGCCGCAGCCACCCTGGCGCAACTACTGCGCACCGGCCTAAGCAATGTCGGTCAGATGATCTATGGCCAGGGAGATGGAAATCTCAGCTGGCTTAGGGACCGGTTCGGCAATGTAGAGCTTGGCAAAATCAATTTCGGCGGCCAGGACGCTGGCCGAACCAATTGGCTGGCCAGCCTGATGGGTCTCCTGGGCCTGGCAAGTGGCCTGGGTGGCGCCGTATTGCAAGGTCTGTTCGTGGCCGCGGTTGGCCTAATGGTCGCCATTCAGCCAACCCCCTATAGGGAGGTGGTCGTACTGCTGGCTCCATCCTTTTACCGACGCCGGCTGCGCCAGGTATTGATCCTCTGCGGTGATGCCCTCAGTGCCTGGATGGTGGGGGTGCTGATCAGCTCCCTTTGCGTGGGCACGCTGGCGGCCATTGGCCTAAGCCTGCTGGGGGTGAAGCTGGTGGCAGCCAATGCCGTGCTGGCCGGCCTGCTCAACATCATTCCCAACATCGGCCCCACCCTGAGCACGGTCTTCCCCATGGCCGTCGCCCTGTTAGACGCGCCCTGGAAGTCGTTGGCCGTGTTGCTGCTTTACATAACCGTCCAAAACCTGGAGAGCTATGTAATTACCCCATCCGTGATGCACCACCAGTTGAGGTTGCTGCCGGGCCTAACCCTGGCTGCCCAACTGCTTTTCACCGTGATCTTTGGCCCCCTGGGTCTGTTGCTGGCCCTACCGATGGCCGTATGCCTGCAGGTGATTGTGCGGGAGGTGCTAATCCGTGATGTGCTGGATCCCTGGAAAAGGATGCGCCCGACATGAACAACAGGGCTCTGCTTGGCCTGCTGGCGCTTGTGGTGCTGGGCCTGCTGGCCTGGGAACTGCGCTGGGTGCTGCTGGTTTTGTATGGGGCGGTGGTTCTTGCGGTGGCCCTGGATGTGCCAATCACCCTGTTGCGTCGAATCCTGCCCCTGAATCGACCGGCCGCCCTGGTAAGCGTGATCGTGGCGATCGTGGTTGTTGGGGGTTGGCTGGGACGGCTGCTAATTCCTGAGCTTCTCGATCAAATCAACCAGCTTTCGATCCTGATCCCGGTGCTGTCTCAGCGAATAGTGGCGATGGCCAGCCATGTGAACTGGCTGCCCTCAATAGAAAACCAGTTGCTTCAACCCGGACTACTGGAAAAATTACAGCCGGTGGGCAGCCAGCTGCTGGGCCTGGCGGGCGGGGCCGCAAACACAAGCATTCAGTTGCTATTGATGGTCTTACTTGCCCTGCTGTTGGCATTAGATCCTCGCAATCATCAAAACCTCCTAATTGCGATCACCCCAAAGCTCTGGAGATATAAGACCAAGGAAGTGCTTGGGGAGTGCCGCGTAGCCCTGGGTGGCTGGCTAGCCGGCATGACAATTTCGGCGGCAAGCGTCTTCCTACTTACCTGGGCAGGCCTGTCGCTTTTAAAGATACCCCTGGCCCTACTGAGCGCCTTGGCCTGTGGTCTGCTCACCTTTGTGCCCACCATTGGCCCTACGGTGGCCACCTTGCTACCCCTTGCGGTGGCTCTGCTGGTATCACCAACAGCCCTAGTTCAGGTATTGATTCTAAGGCTGATCATTCAGAATGTTGAAGCATTCCTAATCACGCCAATACTGCTAAGCCGCACGGTTAACCTGCTGCCCACTGTTGCCCTGATGGCCCAGTTGTGCCTAGGGGCCCTACTGGGGCTGCCGGGGGTGCTGCTTGCCCTGCCCCTGGTAGTTGTCTTACAGGTAATATGCGAAGAAGTGATCGTCAAGGAGCTAATGGATCGCTGGGCCTGATCAACTAGCGATATCGACGTATTAACGACGGCATTAACACCAGCACAGCAATGGCCAAAGGATGGGTTGCAATTCCCGTTGCCAAGCTAGTAAATGTGAAGTGATCTAGTAGCAGCACCAACTCGACTCGTAAATCAAGAATTGCCAGAACCGCCAAAAAAAATGGCAGCCAGCGAAGTGGCTGATTCAATTGCGGGGCCTAGAAAGCACTGGCAAAAGTGTGGGGGCAACACCGATACTTGACCAACTGCCCACGGCAATACCTATGGTCAGCGCCACCGCAAACCAGAAGAGACTAGCGCCGCCAAATAATATCAAGCCCAGCAGGGGTAAAATGGTGGTCAGAGATGTGTACAAGGATCTGGTGAGGGTTGCATCAACAGCCACATCCACCTGTTCAACTAGCGGCAAATCGGCAAGGGTTGTGCGCTGTTCACGGATCCGGTCAAAAACCACAACTGTGTCAGTTACCGAATAGCCAGCAACCGTAATTAGGGAAACGGCAAAAAGGGAATCCACTTCCACACCGGCTAATAAGCCAAGCCAGGCAAAGGCTCCACAGGTAAGCAAAACATCGTGGCCAAGGGTGAAAAGGGCCAGGAAGGCAAAGACACCGTTGTAGCGAAAAGTGATATAAACGGCGATGGCGGCAAAGCTCACCAAAAGGGAAAGAACGCTGCCCTGCAGTAATTGTTGGCCAAGGGTTGGCCCGATCGTGTCCACAGAAATGCCATTTGGATCAAGGGGACCCACAATTTTTGGCATCTGCTGCACCAGGGCTGCCGTCTGGATGGGGCCCAGATCCTGGAGCCTCATGACTAGGGAGTGGCCCTGATCAAGTACCTGAACCACCGCATTGGCCAGGTTTGGGGCCGGCTGGCCGTCCTGGGCGGGCAGGCTCAACTGGGCAAGGGCCGCCTGGATCTCAGGGGCACTGATCCCAGAGCAGGCTTGCTGGTCACAGACCCGTTCCAGCTGGATCTGGGTGCCGCCGGTGAAATCAAGGCCAGGCTTGAGGGGCGCCTGAATAGATGGGTTTAACCAGCAGAGGACCAGGCCGACCACACTCAAAATGGCGGCCACACCGGAACCCCACCAGGCCGTATGCCGGTGGCGACTGATCCGAAAACGGGGCTGAGAAGGGGTGGAAGCTGAAGAAATCATCCGGCTGCTTTGACGGGCAATTGGTTGGCGGGTAGGAAATAGTTGGGCTGGCGCAAAGCGCCGTAGCTGAGCAACAGTCGCAGGATTGTGCGGGTGCAGGTGAGGGCGGTGAACAGGCTCAGCAGCAGACCGATTGCCAGGGTTACGGCAAAGCCCTTAACCAGGCCAGTGCCCAGGGCAAATAGGGCCACGCAGCTGATCAGGCCCGTCACATGGCCATCAATGATCGAAGAGAAGGCCAGGGAAAAGCCGGTGTCCATTGAGCGAATCAGGGTGTTGCCCGAGCGCAATTCCTCCTTGACCCGCTCAAAGATCAAAACATTCGCATCCACTGCCATGCCGATTGAGAGGATGAATCCCGCGATCCCCGGCAGGGTGAGGGTGACTGGAATCAGTGAGTAGATGGCCAGGTTGAACAGGGCGTAGAGGCTCAAGGCGATCACCGCCACCACCCCAGGCAGGCGGTACACAACCACCATGAACAGGGCCACTAGGGCCAAGCCAGAAAGGGCCGCCACCAGGCTGCGGCGCACGTTTTCAGTGCCCAGGGTTGCCCCAATGGTGCGCTGTTCGATCACCCGCACCGGTAGGGGCAAGGAGCCACCCTTGAGCTGAACCTCCAGATCCCGGGCCTCCTCTGAGCTGAAATTGCCCGTAATGCTGGCGGCACCTCCGGTAATTCCTGCCACCTGGAATTGGGGCCCCACGCTGGCCTCACTGATTGAGCGTCCATCCAAAACGATGCCGAGCAAACGGTTGCTACCGGCAATCGACTTAGTTAGTTCTGCGAACTTTTCGCCGCCCTCACGGTTGAAAGTCAGGGTCACATCCCAGCCGTTGCCAGTTTGCTGCTGCTGCCGGCCCGCACCCACCAAATCCTTGCCGGTGAGCTGGGAGGGCTCATAGAGGCCAACGATCTTAGTGTTAACCGTTGCCAGCAACAGCTCCAGTTGATCGGTTTCACTGCTGCCTGGGGGCACGGCAATGCCCAGGGCCTTCAGGGCGTCCGCCAGTTCCTCTGCCTTGATTTTCGTGTCGGGCGATGGATCTTCACTGGCCACCTTGATCCGGGCAGCAGTGGCCTGGCGCTTGAGTTTCAACAGGCCCTGCATTTCCGCATCGGTGCCAGCTTTTTGGGCCCGAAATTCAAGTAGGGCAGTGGTGCCAAGCACCTTGGCAGCCCTACTGGGGTCCTGCTCGCCTGGCAGTTGCAGGATCAGCTGGTCATTGCCAACGGTTTGCAGAGTTGATTCGGATACCCCGAGTCCATTAATGCGCCGATCCAAAACCTCCTTTACGGATTCCAGCTGTTCCTTTTCCACCTTCTTGATCGCCCCACTGGGGAGCACCTGGAGGGTGAGCTGGCTTCCACCTTGGAGATCCAGGCCCAAGGG